>JANYJV010000146.1 GCA_025361725.1 Acidimicrobiia bacterium
CGCGCCCGGTCATGGACGCAATGTGGTGGTGTCGACGACAGCCGCCGTCGACACCACCACATTGCGTCCATGACCGGCCTCGCTGCTCGGCCGAACAATCACGACACCATCACGACACCATCACGACGGCATCCAGGCCGATCGAACCTCGAGGTCTGCCGGAACGAGATGAGACTGGCGCGTGGCCGCGTCACTGAAAGGCCGGCTGAGGGTCGACGTGCGAACAGAACGAGAGTCGGGGGGTTGGTGCAGGCACGAGGGCTGCCGGATCTCGACGGCCCCGAGATGCGCGAGTGGCGGCCGAACTCGTCGAGCGGGCCTGCGCACAGAGGTGTCGATCTCACCGTTGAGGTCGGCGATGTCGACGTGCGGATGCCCCGCGATCGGACCGGGACGTTCGAACCGGTCACCGTCCCCAAGCACGCTCGCCGTCTCGATGGCCTCGCACGGAATGTGATCTTGCGCTCAGCGAAGGGCATGACGACGCGCGACATTCAGGCGCGCCTCGCGGAGATCTACGACACGGAGATCTCGAGAGAGACGATCAGCAAGATCAGGGATCGGGTCGCCACGCGTGACGCAACGCTCGCGCGGACCTAGCTCATTTCCGCCAGGCGAAGTCTCCGGACTCGTTCACATCCGAGACTCCGCACGCGACCTGGGTCGGGCGGCCGATATCCGCAATCATCGAGCGGTACGCGTCGGAGGCGTTCTATCGAGGCCTTGCTCGCGTACCGGGATGGTCGAAAACGGTCTCTTGGATCACCGCGTGAGTGCCGGCCGAGTTACCGACGAATGAGCCCGCCGTGACCGATCCCGCAGCGTCGAACGAAACCGGTGGCCCAACATTCCCTATCTCGGTCGTGAAGACCACGGTCGATGGGTTCAACTTCGGTTTCGCTGGCTTCACCGTCCATTTGGTCGTCGTGGTGAGGGTGTTCGTCTGTGTCCCGACGAGGGCCCCGCAGCTGTTCGTCGCAGTGGTCGCAGAACCCTTCGACACGCCCTTGGTGATGTCCGCGCCGTTCCCCGGTTCCGGTACACGCCGAAAGTGCGGCGGCGATGGTCACGGTTGGACGACGCTCCCGTTGTCGACGTAGCCGTAAGGCTTGTCGAGCGCCGTGGAGTCCCGTCTCCACGTGTGCTGCTTTTCTTGCACGACGGCGAGTATGCAGACCGAGTGGAGGGAACCGTTCAGCCGCCGCAGGCAGCTCTGGCGCGCCAGATCCTGAACCAAAAGCGACCGGTTCAGCGCATGTTGCCCGTATGGCCCAAGGAGAACCGACCGGCGAGTGGCCACACGGTGAGACCGTGGGGTCCGCGGGGCACGGGGATCCGGGCGACGAGCACGCCGGTCGCAACATCGAAGGCGTAGACCTCGCTGTCGAACCGGCCGGAGAGCCACAGTTCCTTGCCGTCGGCGGTGATGTTGCCCATGTCCGGGCTGCCACCGCCGGGCACGGTCCAGGTCGACACCACCTGATCGGTGGTGGTGTCGACGACGCTGATGCTCCCTGGCCCGTGTGGCCGCCCACGCGTGCTGGCCGATCCTCGGTTCGCGACGTAGACGAGCCGTCCGTCGCGACTCGGGGTCACGCTGTGGGCACCAACCCCGGTTCGGATGAATCCGGTTTCGCGAAATCGGGAGGCGTCGATGACGTGCACGCCACCGAGCAACATGTCGGCCACGTAGAAGCGGGTCCCGTCGGAACTCAGTCGCACGTCTTGGGGCATCGAGATGGCCGTCGAGCGGTCGGGCATCTCGGTCGGGACCGGAGCCTCACCGGGCGGTGGAGACAGCGCCAGCGATCCGACGACCTTCAGATCCCGGATGTCGACGCGGAGAATGGTGCCGGAGAACTCGCAGGTGACCACCATGAAGCGGAGATCCGCGGAGTAGTCGGCGTGATTGAGCCCCCGACAACCCGAGATGTCGAGACTCTGTTGGAGGACCATCGTGTGCGGATCCCGAAAGTCGAGCCGCGCGTGTTGTTCGGCCACCACGATGGCCGCGCGTCCGTCGGGGGTGAAATACAGGTTGTACGGGTCGTTCACCGGTATCGCGGCCCCGACTGCCCCGGTGCGCGCATTGATCGGCACGACCGCATCGCTCTTGTTCAGCAGCACCCACAGGGTGGTGAGATCGAAGGACGGAACAACGTGTTGGGGAGTCGTCCCGCGTCCCGTCGGGAAGCTGGACACGACTCGTTTCGTCGCCGGATCGATCACGGTGACGGCGTCGCCGAGACCGCTCGGCACGTAGACCCGGTTCGCATCGTTGACGATCAGCGGCGCGACCGTTGCGGTGGCCGCGTACACGTTGGTTGGCGGCTCGGGGCGCCGCGCGATTGGAACCGGACGCGGTCGAGACTTCACCGTCACGGCAGCAGGCGATTTCGCATTGCGCGCCAACAGATAGGTACCGCCGGCAATCAGCGAGACGAAGACGAGCGCCACACCGACTCGTCGCCGGAAGACCTGCACGCGGGTGGGGGAGTTCATTCGCCGCGAACGATCGTCGGTCCTCACCGGGCGAACAGCGCGAAGAAATCGCGGGACCCGGTTTGCAGGTAGCGGTTCGGTGGCCGCTGAATCGCGCCGAGCAGTTTCACGCCGTGGATGTCTTGGGGCGTGGTGCCGTCGTACACGTAGGCGCTGACCCATCCGCTGTTGATGTCGAGTTCCATCGCGCGAACCGCGCCGGCGCGTGCGAGGACATTCGCCAAGCTCACGATGTCGAGTTGGCCGGCGACGTAGACGAGGTTGCCACTCGCATCCACGCCGACCCCCGAACGCCACACGAAGATCTCGCCCCCGAGTGTCGCGCCCCACTGCGACGTATCGTTCTGGCGCAGGCCCGAAACTGGTGCGCCGCCGTCGACGATGAGGTCGAGGTTCTGGCGTACCGACACGACGTCGGGCGTCAACGCCACCTCGCGATCCCACTGGCCGATCGTCGCCGTCCCGTCGTTGCGGATCACAAAACTGGCGCGTCCGGGCACCAACGGTCGGACGACCTTCCCTTCGGTGAGATAGCCACCGCGCGACGCGTCGAGTCGGAAGCCACCATTGAACGCGGCGACGAGGCTCGCGTCGTCGGCCGGCGCGACGGCCGCACCCCGGAGCCACGGGCCTCCGCCGGGCACGTCGATGCCGTTGTACAACACGGTCCGCAACCGCCGCTGATCCATCCAAATCGCCCCGGCGAGCAGACTGGTGTGGACGTCGTCGGGACGCACGAACGTCTGGTACACGGCCGGGGCGCCGTTCACGAGCTTGCCGGTGGGCTGCCAGACGCCCTCGTTCGGCAGCGGATGCGCCACCACCGATGCCACCGGCGGCGGGACGATCGGCAGTGTCGGTGGAGGCGTCGTCACATGTGGAGTGCTTGATCCTTGCGATGCCGGCACCGATTTGGGCGCGGCGACCTTCGGGATTCCGCCCCTCGGTGTGCCGCCCTTCGGTGGCTGATGGTTGCTGTACCACCACGATTCGATCTGATTGACCGCGCCGCCACCGCCGTGATCGCGGACCCATTCGACGAACTTCGTCCCGGCCGGATCGTTCCCTGGGCGAGTAAGCGCGCGACCCAATGACCAACCGACGACCAGCACGAAGCCGAGCAGCGCGATTCCTACAATTCGTTTCGTTCGGGTTCGTCGCAGTCGCCGCCGCTGCTGGTCCACACGCGCCCGGATGGACGCGCGTGATCCTGGTGCGGTCTCGGGGCTCTCCGATCGCACCGGGATCGTGACCCTCACGTCGGAACGATGGTTGAGGTCGGATGACAAGCATCCCAGCCTAGGAACGCGAGCGGCTCGGCGGTTGGATGTCCGAGCGACTTGACCGAAGCTTTACCGCCGCTTCTCGTTACAGCGTTGCGACT
Organism: Acidimicrobiia bacterium; assembly: GCA_025361725.1. Taxonomy (GTDB): domain Bacteria; phylum Actinomycetota; class Acidimicrobiia; order IMCC26256; family JAENVU01; genus JAENVU01. Next base: position 3,887 of record JANYJV010000146.1, read on the forward strand.
GTTGGATGCGCGACGGTTGTGCCTCGTTGTCCGCGCAGCCACGCTGCGACGCGCCGGTACCGACTGGTGCCGGCGGTGGCCGGGTCTGACGGAGCGCCGGAGACGAGTCCGAGGGTGACGGCAATGGTCGCAAGCGCGACACAGGCGCCGAGTGCCAGCCCCGCGACGACGTCGGTGGGCCAGTGCACGCCGAGTTCGAGCCGGCTGGCGGCGACGGCAATGGGGACGACTGCTCCTACGGCGAGGACCGCCAGCCGGGCCAGCGGGCGGCGCAAGAGGTAGATCGCCACGATGATCGCAGCGCTGATCCCGAGCGCGGCCGAGTCGGTGGCGTGGCCCGACGGGAACGATTGGTTGACCTCGGAGATGAGTTGGTGCGCCGGCGTGGGCCGGGCACGGTCGATGATGACCTTGAGGGTGCCGGCGGTCGCGCCGGCGACGAGGACCGCGGCGAGTGGGGTGAGAGCCGCGGCGATCGGCACCCGTCGCCACCAGAGCACGAGGCCGACGGCAACGGCGATCGCGAGAACGACGCCGACGGAACCGACGGTGTCGAGCACGCGCGAACCCGAGACGAGGGTGCCGGAGCGGTGGTGGGTGATCCATGCGAGACGGGACGCGTCTCGCATGGCGAGGCCGTTGTGCTGGATCACGTCCTCGGAGACGCCGAAGAAGACGATGGTCACAGTGGCGGCCACCATCACGCCGAGCAGCGTTGCGACGCGAGCCGCGGTCGATGCGAGGTGGAAGCGCGTGAGGAAGACGTTCTTGATTCGTTCGAGCATCCGGAAACGGTACCGGCCGGCTCGTGACGGTTTGGAAGGGGAGATGTGAAGATTCTCAGCGCGTTTCCAGGCCGGCGGAGGCAGTGAGTACGGCCGGGAGCCGCCTCGGACCGTGGGCCCAGAACACCGGCACCGGTTCGCGCGCGTAGCCCTCGACGAGACGCGCGCTGGCCACTCGTTCGCAGAACACTTCGAGTGCGACTCGGCCTTCCAGGCGCGCAAGTTGGGCGCCTGGACACACGTGCGGCCCACCGCCGAAACCGAGGTGGTCCTTCGGCCGCGGCCGATCGAGCCGGAACTCGTCGGGCGCGTCGTACATCGAGGGATCGCGATTTGCCGCCGCGAGACCGAATGCCACTTTGGCGCCGACGGGGATCGGCGTGTCCGCCACGGCGACCGCGCCGATGCAGTCGCGGATCAGGACATGAATGGGCGGATCGTGCCGGAGCGATTCCTCGACGCCGACGGTGAGGAGATCGGGATCGGCCCCGAAGCGGGCGAGGAGCGCTGGATCACGACACACGGTCTCGAGGAGGTTGCCGATCAGGTGGCGGGTGGTCTCGTTTCCGGACATGAGCAGGAACGCGAGTTGGGTGCGCATCTCGAGCGGCGTGAGTCGGATGCCGTCGACCTCGGTATTCAGAAGCCGAGTGACGAAATCGTCGGGCGGATCGGCCATCTCTGCGCGCTGGGCGATCATGGCGTCCAAATAGTCGGTGAACTCGCGGGCGACGCCGGCGAGACCTTCGTTCTCCTCGCCGTCGGCCCGCCGGTTCTTCGTGGCGTAGTCGGACTGCACGACGAGATCGGACCACTCGGCGAAGCGAGCGTGATCCGCCGGATCGACACCGAGGAGGTGCGCGATCACGGTTGCCGGGATTGGCGTCACGTAGTCCGCAACGAGGTCTCCACCACCGCGTGCGAGCACACCGTCGAGCAACGAGTGACACAACTCGCGAACGAAGGGTTCGACGCGCGCGAGGCGATGCTGGGCGATCGCGGAGTTGATGATCCGGCGGATCTCACTGTGACGCGGTTCGGGGATCTCGCTGATGAGCTGTTCCTCGGGCGGGACGACCACCCCGGGTTCCCGGAAGCTCGCTTGAAAGGACCCGATGTTCTTGGTGGCCGCGAGCACGTCGTCGTAGCGGGCGAGGAAATAGGCGCCGGAGCTGGTCTGAGAGACCGGGCACGTCGCGCGCAGTTCTGCCAATGCTGCAAAGGGAACTCCGTCGGTGGTGTCGAGCGGATCCGTCGTCATCGCCATCATCCTGGCATCGACGTGGCGTCTGCGCCGGAAGCGGGCTCGGATGGCAGGAGGTGCCAAATGTCCGCGGCACACGAACAGTCTTCGAGCGAAGGGCACGTGCACCGGAGTCCGGTTTCGATCAGCTCCCGCGCCGCGTGCAGCTGAGCGATCTGCACGGTGATGTCGGACAACTTCTGGTGGGCGAGCTTCCGGCTCGCCGCCCGGCGCCGGCCGCGGTCGGCAAGCAGCAGCTTCGTCTCCGCGAGCGTGAATCCCGATTGGGTGCAGAGGTCGATCAGCCACAGGCGCCGCACCGCACTCGGTGCGAACCGTCGTCGCCCACCGATGCGCTCGACGGGGGAGACCAATCCGCGTTCGTCGTAGTACGGGATGCGGCTCGCGGTGACGCCGGCACGCTCTGCGAGCTCTCCGATTCCGAGCGTGTCCCCTGTCACCGCGATTTCTCCTTGACTTCGAGTGCACTCGAAGTCCCATCCTACGAGGATGAATCAGAACGAGTCTTCACTTCTCATCGACCTGCCTCCGGCGTTTCTCCGCTCGAAGTACCTGAGCTTGCGCACGTACCGGCGTGACGGGACCTCGATCGATTGCCCAGTCTGGTTTGCGTGGTCGGACGACGCCGCCCAGGTGTGGTTCCGATCGCGTGCGGATGTCGGCAAAGTGCGCCGCATCGCGCATCACCCTCGGGTGGAGTTGCGGCCGTGCAGCTGGCGCGGCGTGGTGCGCGCGGATGCACCCGTACTTGCCGGTTCGGCTCGGGTGCTCGATCCGGGCGCTGATGGTTCGGTTACGGCCCAGGCGGAAATGGCGCTCCATCACCGCTACGGCTGGCAGTGGTACAGCCTGCATCTGTTCCGCCTGCCGTTCACCCACACCGTCAAGGTCGAGATGACCCTGCGAGAGAAGCTGGCCACGATCCGTGCGCAGCGTCCGATCGAAGATTCACGGCTCGTGACGGTGGCTATCGACGGCCACAGCGAGCGTCCTGACCATCGGCCATAGCGAGCACGCGCCTCGATCACGACCCGAGGGCGGCTCGGGTGTGATCATTCCGGTCTCAGCGAGTCGGTCACCGGAAGGAACCCTATGGAACGCACGGTCTTCGAGCACGAGCACGAGGCGCTGCGCGCGAGCTTCCGGGGCTGGCTCGACAAAGAAGTGGTGCCGAATCATCTCGAATGGGAAGCGGCCGGCATCGTTCCTCACGACCTGTTTGCAGCGGCCGGAAGGCACGGGTTCCTCGGCATGGCGATCCCCGAAGAGTTCGGCGGCGGGGGGGTCGACGACTTCCGGTACAACCTGGTGATCGACGAGGAGATCCAAGCCGCGGGCGTGGGCGGGGCCGGCCTCGGTATGAGTCTGCACAACGACATCTGTCTACCGTATTTCCTCGCCTACTGCACCGACGAACAACGTGCGCGTTGGCTGCCCGGTATCGCGAGCGGTGAGCTTGTCACCGCGGTTGCGATGACCGAGCCGGCCATCGGCTCCGACCTCGCGTCGATGACGACGACTGCGATCCGAGACGGCGACCACTACGTCGTGAACGGTTCGAAGACCTTCATCACCAACGGCATCAACGCCGACCTCGTCATCACCGCGGTGAAGACGGACCCGACCCAGAAGCACCGCGGCATCTCACTGCTCATCCTCGAACGGGGGATGGAAGGCTTCGAGCGCGGTCGCAACCTGGAGAAGCTCGGGCTGCACTCGCAGGACACCGCGGAGCTCTTCTTCACCGACGTCTCGGTGCCGGTCGACAACCTCCTCGGCGCCGAGGGGAACGGTTTTATCCAGCTCGTCCACAACCTCCCGCAAGAGCGGCTGTCGATTGCGGTCGCCGGAGTCGCCGCCGCCAAGGCCGCGCTCGGTTGGACGTTGGAGTACGTCAAGGAGCGCACGGCGTTCGGTCAGACGGTCGGTTCGTTCCAGAACAGCCGGTTCGTCTTGGCCGAACTCGCGACGGAGGTGGAGGTCGCGCAGGTTTTCGTCGACCGTTGCGTGGTCGCGCTCAACGACGGTGTTCTGACCGCGGAGGAAGCGGCCATGGCCAAGTGGTGGTGCACCGAGCTGCAGAAGCGCGCGGTGGACCGGTGCCTGCAACTCCACGGCGGGTACGGCTACATGCTCGAGTACCCGATCGCACGCGCCTACGCCGACGCGCGCATCACGACGATCTACGGCGGCACCACCGAGATCATGAAGGAGATCATCGGCCGCTCCCTCGGCCTGTAGGGCGGGGCGGCGTTGCGGCTGCTGCGCAGTCAGCGCACGTTGGCGATCAGTTCCAGAAATGCCGACGGTGAGTACACGGGGATCTCCTCTGAGAGACTCAGGAGGTCCCGGTCGCCGGAGACGATCGCCGCTCGCGTCCCGGCGGCGAGCGCAATCAGATAGTCGTGGTGCGCGTCCCGCGAGCGGGTAACTGGCGGATCGGCAGGATCGGTCGTCGTCTGAGCCGTTCTCCGGATCAACGCGATGAGTTCATCAACGGCTTCGGACGGAATTCGCTTCGCGAGTTTCGGGTATCTGGTTGCGCGCCGCAGTTCCGCGAGCAGCTGCTCCGACGCAACGAACTCGAACCCGCCGTCGAGCCACAGACGCAGAATGTTCGCGGGGGTCCCGTCTGGCGCGAGCAGCCCGGAGATGATGACGTTCGGATCGAGGACTGCCCGCACGAATCAGCGGTCGGAGGTCCGGGCGGCGCGTTGCGCTTCGAGGGCCAGATCCATCGCCTCGGCGTCGGTCAGCGCGTTCCGGGCCCAGATCCGGTCCAACAGATCGAGTCCGAGGTCGCGTCGAAGGGCATCCTCGATCACTTCGCCGTCACCCTTGCCCAGCCTGGCCGCACGCACTTTGACGGCTTTGAGGACCTCTTCGTCGATGGTGAGCGTGGTGCGTGTCTTCGACATCTCTGCATCTTAGCATCAAGATGCGAATCTTCAGACCGGGTGAGCGGTAGAACTCGCGTATCGGGTGTGGACGGCAGTGACGAACGTGGTGCATTCGTCCGCGAACGGCGAGCTTTGAACGTCGAGCACAATCTCGGCGTTCATCTCGCCGGAGTGGGAGCAGTTGAACGATCCGGTCATCACGTGGTCATCACACACGACCATCTTGGCGTGCATGTAGTCATGCAGCGCCCCGGGCGCGTACGGCGTCGACGGCTTCGCGGCGTCGAGTCCGGATGCCAACACCGTCTCTGCCAACGGCACCTTCCACGACGCGCGCGGGTTCTGCTTCCACTGCGAGATCGCACCGGACATTTGCGGCCCGTCGATCGCAATCGTCGCACCCGGAGGCATCGTCCCGTCCTCGATGCGCGTGACCAACGCCTTCAGGATCTCGGACGACGTGATCACCGGCGAGCAGATGTTGATCCGGGTGCGCGCGTCGGTGATGCGCTGGCCGATGAGTTCGCTGATCTGTGAGCCGCGCGCGGGTGAGAACATTCCGCGCACCGTGAACAGGTGATCCTGATAGCTGAGCGAGGCGGGTTCGTCGTCGAAGTTCCCGCTGTTCTGGACGATCCCACCCACCCAGAGTTCGTCGAAGTTCTGCTGGTACGCGGCCGCGAGATCGGCCGACGGGATGACGATGAACGCGTTCTCCTGCCGGCTCCACGCGTCGTCGGTCCAGTTGGTGGACCCGGTCCAGACCGACCCGCCATCACGGATCACGTACTTGTGGTGCATGAGATCCGGGATCCCGCTGATGGACTTGAATGGCACGCTGACGGTCAGCCGTTCGAGGAGTGATACGCCGGTCGGCGGCGACGCTTTGCTCGAGTTCGGGGGATGTTCGGGCGATGTTCGGGCGAGAACTTGGTGAGGTCGTTGTAGACCGCGCGCACCGCCACGCCCCGTGCCTCGGCGGCCGCGAGGAGCTTCTCCGCGAGGTCCGGCGCCAGGTGCGCGTCGTAGATCGCGACGTCGAGCGATCGCGTCGCGCGGTCGAGGTAGGCCACGAGCCGGTCGAGGATCGATGTGGCGGCCTGTCCGCCGTCGGTCAGGAAATGAATCGTCGGCGCGTCGGTCATCGTGCGGGGGCAGCGTAGGTGGAACCATCGATGGTCACCGGGGTCCGCTGCGCCGTGGCATCGTGGCGTGATGTCGATGTCGCTCCAAGCCGGTCCGCCACTCGAACCGCCGTCGCATCCAGTGGGTCACCGCTCGTCCACCCTCGTCGACGGTGACCGCATGGACCGGCTCGTTCCCGTCGACGCGTGGTATCCGGCCGATACGAACGTCGGCGGCGGTCCGGCTATCTATGAGATCTTGCCGGGGGTGGGCTTCACCGCCGCCGGGATCCAGGATGCGCAGATCGCCGACGGGCGGCATCCGCTGATCCTGTGGTCGCACGGACGGACTGGCACGCGCTCGTCCTACGTGCTGCTTTGCGAGGCGCTCGCGGCGCGCGGTTTCGTCGTGCTCGCCCCTGAGCACGCGGGTGACGCGCTCGCTGATTGGATCATCGGCGCGGCGGTGGACGATGCCACGAACGAGGCCAACCGCATCGGCGACGCGCACTTCGTGTTGAACCAGACTCTCGGTCTGGGCGCCACCGTCCTCGCGGACGCATCGTTGGGTGCGATAGCACCCCACGTCGACGCGGACCGGGTCGCCGCGATGGGTCATTCCTACGGCGGCTTCACCGCGCTGGCCATCGCGAGCGGTGTCACGGCTCACCCGAGCGTGCGGGCGGTCGCGGGCATGCAGTCCTTCACGCGGTCGCTGCCCAAGACGGCGTTCGAGTCCATTGCGGTGCCCACGATGCTCGTCGTCGGTATGCAAGACACGACCACTCCACCGGAGACGGACGCGGACCGCGCCTGGGCGAAGCTCGCAGCGGCACCGGCGTGGCGCGTCGACGTCGAGCGGGCCGGTCATCAGGCCTGTAGTGACGTCGGGCTCTACCTGGAAGTCGCGCCGACCGTCCCCGATCTCCCGGACCTGGTCCGTGCGTTCGTGGCATCGATGGCGGCCGACGTCACCGGCACGCCCGGCGACCCGTGGCGCGAGACGGTGGCGCTGCACGTTCGCATCGCGGGCGCCTTCCTTCAGGGTGCCTTGGGTCTCGATGCCGACGCCGCCGAGCGGGAGCTCGCGTGCATCGGCGAGCTCGCCGGCGTGGTCGTCTCGAACCGCGGCACGTTCGCCCCGATGCACGCATGAACCCGAACCCTGACCCGGTCGCGAATGCCATCGCGGCCGCGCAACGCCGCCGGGACGAACAAGCGCTCGCGCATCTGAGCCCGTTCGAGGTCAAGGCTCGGCTGCTCGCGCTCGCCACGGAATCGGCGCACCGGCGTAACACCCCGATGCTCGACGCCGGCCGCGGCAACCCGAACTGGGTGGCCACCACGCCGCGCGCCGCCTTCTTCCTCCTTGGTGAGTTCGCGCTTGCCGAAGCGCGTCGCGTCTGGGTCGAACCGGACTTCGGTGGCGCGCCCGAGCGCCACGGCATCGCCGAGCGGTGCGAGCGCTTCGTCATGGAACACGCGGAACACGAAGGTGCCGACCTGTTGCGCGGCACGCTGGCGTACGGCCGGGAACTCGGTTTCGAGCCCGACGATTTCGTGCACGAACTCACCGACGGCATCCTCGGCGATCACTATCCCGGCCCCGATCGCATCGGCATCCACGTCGAGCGGCTGGTGCGTGAGTACCTCGCCGACGAGCTCCTGGAAGGAACCCCGCCGACCGGCGAGTTGGACCTGTTCGCCACCGAGGGCGGCACCGCGGCGATCTGTTACGTGTTCGACTCGTTGGCGACGAACCTGGTGTTGGCGCCCGGTGATCGCGTCGCGCTGATGGTGCCGGCGTTCACGCCCTACCTCGAGATCCCGCGGCTGGATCGGTACGGACTCGAGGTCGTCGAGATCAACGCGAGCGGGGTCGATGCCGCCGGTGAACCCACCTGGCAGTTCCCGCCCGAGGAGATCGACAAGCTCGCCGACTCGAGTGTGAAGGCGCTCTTCGTGATCAACCCGTCGAACCCGCCATCGGTGATGTTGGCGCCTATGACGTTGGATCACCTCGTGCGGATCGTCGCCGATGCGAATCCGGATCTGATCATCGTGACCGACGACGTGTACGGAACGTTCGTCCCGGGATTCCGTTCGATCATGGACGTGCTCCCGGCGAACACGATCGCGATCTACTCGTTCTCGAAGTACTTCGGCGCGACCGGATGGCGTCTGGGCGTGGTGGCGCTCTACCGGGACAACGTGATCGACCGGCTCATCGCCGCGTTGCCTACCGACGCACTCGCGCGCCTCGATCATCGGTACGAATGCATCACGACCCGGACGGCGGACATTTCGTTCATCGATCGGATGGTGGCCGATAGTCGCCAGGTCGCGCTCAACCACACCGCCGGCCTGTCACTCCCACAGCAAGTACAGATGGCGCTCTTCGCGGTGTTCACTCTGCTGGACCTCGGTGGCGACTACAAAGCGCGGACGCGCGAAATCGTCACCCACCGACTCGTCGCGCTCTACGAAGGGCTCGGTGTGGCATTGGCGCCGGATGCGCTCCGCGCCGGGTACTACGCCGAGATCGATCTCATGCGGTGGGCCCGTCATCGCTACGGGTCGGACTTCGTGCAGTGGATGGCCGAGACCTTCGAGCCCGTCGATCCGGTGATACGCCTCGCCGAAGACGAGGGTGTGGTTCTGCTCCACGGCGGCGGGTTCAGCGCACCGGTCTGGTCCGTGCGGGTGTCGCTCGCGAACCTCGACGACGCCTGTTACCTCGAAGTCGGCCGCGCCCTGACCCGGGTCTTCGACCGCTACCACCATCTCTTTTCGTCCCGTGAGGGCTCGGTGCCAGGTCCCGTCGAGACGGCGTGGGACCCGCGCGAATAGATCAAGCGTCATCGAACTACCGAACTGGCTTCCCGCTCATGTTCACTTCGTTCACGGGCCTCTCGGGCCACGGGCGAGCGGAAACCGCGTGAGTGCGAGGCGCCGATCCGCTCGCCCTCTCTGGAACCTCGGGGCGGCAACTACCGTTACCGGCGGGGCAGTGAGATGCCGCACGAGGCCGATCGACGAGGACGTCGTCGACCGACCACCGACCGGGCCAGGACGAGGAGCACCACGATCATGAACGCCACTCCCGAGAGTCTGACGCCACCGTCGGCTGCATCCGCTTCGTTGACGTTGACTGCGCCGGACCCCGTGGCCGCGGTCGCGCCGGCCCAAGCGGACGGCATGGTGGCGATCGACACCACCGCTATTCCCGGGCTGGACGCCAAGGTGGCCGAGTACGTCGATGGCATCGTGGCGCTGGACGTCCACTCGCCTGCGTTCGCGGCGAAGGCCGGTGACGTCGCCTCGATGGGGGACGAGGACATCCGCGCGTCGGCAGACATGTCGAACCGCCTCCTCGCATCCCCGGTGCGCGCGCTGAAGAGCGGCCCGATGAGTCAGAGCGGCAAGGTCACCTCCACCTTGATCGACCTGCGACGCACGATCGAAGACCTCGATCCCCAGCAAGCCACCGGCACGCGCAAGTTGCTCGGCATGATCCCGTTCGGCGACAAGGTCGTGGACTACTTCCGCAAGTACGAGAGTGCACAGTCCCACATCGACGGCATTATCAAGGCGCTCTACGACGGCCAGGACGAACTGCGCAAGGACAACGCCGCGCTCGAGCAAGAGAAGGTGCACCTCTGGGAGACCATGCAACGGGTCACGCAGTACATCTACATCGCGCAGCGCCTCGACGCCGCGTTGGTGGAGAAGATCGCCCAGATCGAGGCGACCGACCCCGAGAAGGCGAAGGCCCTGCGAGACGACGTGCTGTTCTTCGCCCGACAGAAGCACCAGGACCTGCTGACTCAACAGGCGGTGTCGATTCAGGGCTATCTCGCGATCGACCTGATCCGCAAGAACAACCTCGAACTGATCAAGGGCGTCGATCGCGCCACCACCACGACGGTCGCCGCGCTGCGGACCGCGGTCGTCGTCGCCCAGGCGCTCGCGAACCAGAAGCTGGTGCTGGACCAGATCACCGCGTTGAACACCACGACCTCGAAGCTCATTGAGAGCACGTCGGAGTTGCTCGCCACCCAAAGCGTGGACATCAACAAGCAGGCGGCCTCCACCACGATCGGCCTCGAGTCGTTGCGGACCGCGTTCGACAACATCTACCGGTCGATGGACGCGATCGACACCTTCAAGACCGAAGCCCTCGAGTCCATGAGCCAGACCGTGACCGTGCTCGAAACCGAGATCGAAAAGTCCCAGACGTATCTCGCTCGTGTGCGCGCGTCGGAAGCTCGGGATGCCGGCGGCACGGACGTGCTCGACCTGGGCACCCCGCCCCGAGGGTGATCGCCCCGGTGACCCCGCGCACCGGCGCCGACCGGTGAAGACCGAACCCCGTGACGCGCGCGTCGCCGCTCAGGTGGCCGGCGGATCGGTGGCCGCGATGGTGCTGACTGCGGCCGGCTGTGCCGTCGCGGGCGTGCTCGGTGCCGTACCCGCCACCATCGGCATCATCGCGGCTGCGCCCGTCTACGCGATCGGTCACCTCGTGGTGCGCGCCCGCAGCCGCCGCCGGGACGTGCCGGTTCCGGTCGATGAGGACGCCGCGACGCTCGCGGCGCTGGATGCGCTGCAAGCCACGATGGCGGGCAAGGTTCCCGGTCCGGTGGACGCGCGTGTCCAACGGGTGGCGAACACGGTGCGCCAGACGATCCCTCGGCTGGATCAGTTGGGCGCAGGGAGCGCGACGGCCCATACCGTCGTGCGCACCGCCACGAGCTATCTCCCTGAAGCAGTCGCCGCGTATCTGCGCCTGCCGCGGGAGTTCGCCGATCGGCGGCCGGTTTCGAACGGCAAGACGTCGCTCACGATTCTCTGTGACCAACTTGATCTGCTCGGTGCCAAGATGGACGACGTGTTCGACGCCGCGTGCCGTGCCGATGCGGACGCGCTGATCGCTCACGGTCAGTTTCTTGCCGAGAAGTTCGGTTCCGGTGCCCTTGCTCTCGATCCGAACCGGCGCGCGTGAACAACGCGCCTGGGAAAGCCGACGACGACGTACGCGTCGCGCTGGACCGGTTGGAGCAACTGGTCCCGGGGGAGCGGATCAACATCCGCGCGGAAGCGGCCGCATTGGCCGCCGAGGTCTGCCGGTCGTCGAGCGGTGCGGCGGCCGAGTGGGCATCCGCGTTCGGTCTCCCCGAAGTGGAGTTCGGGAATGCGGCGTTCGTCGGAACTCGGTACTCGAATATCTCCACCCCGGTGTTGCGCCGGTTGCTCGGAACCGCTGCGGCCCCTGAGTACGCGCGGCGTCTCGCCGAACTCGCGATGGCGGCCGCGTCGCTCGGCGAGTTGACGATGACGGCGCTGTCGACGGCCACCGTCGTCGGCAACACCCAGCTCCGCGCTGCGGTGCCGGGTGGTCCCGGCACCGCGCCGGCGTCCAATGACACGATTCTGCCGTCCCTCGTACCGCTTGCTCCGCAGACGTTCTCTGGTGTGACCGCGCATCCGAAGGCGGTCGCGTCAACCGATCCGGCCCGGCCGACCTCGTCCGAGCCGCCGCCGCCGACGCCGGCGAAGCCGTTGGAACAACTCCTCGATGAGCTCGATGCCCTCGTGGGCTTGGACGCGGTGAAGAACGAGGTCCGCCACCAGACTCAGGTGCTGCGGATCCAGGCGCTACGCGGCACGTACGGCCTCCGCAATCCTGGCCTCACCCGTCACTTGGTGTTCGTCGGGAATCCGGGCACGGGCAAGACCACGGTCGCTCGGCTCGTTGCCGCGATCTACCAAGCGGTCGGCGTGCTGCCGAAGGGTCATCTCGTGGAGTGCGATCGGTCTGAGCTGGTCGCGGGCTACGTCGGGCAGACCGCGATCAAGACCGCCGAAGTGATCGCCCAGGCGATGGGAGGCGCGCTCTTCATCGACGAGGCGTACGCGCTGGCCGGGGACGACTTCGGTGGCGAAGCGATCGACACGCTGGTCAAGGAGATGGAAGACCACCGCGACGATCTCATGGTGATCGTGGCCGGGTATCCCGGACCGATGGTGACCTTCATCGAATCGAACCCCGGGCTCGAGAGTCGGTTCCGCCTGACCCTGTCGTTCGACGACTACTCCGATGACCAGCTCGTCGAGATCTTCGGACGGATCGCAGCCGACGCGGACTTCGTACCGACCGGCGCCGCCGTCACCAGACTGCGCACCATCCTGGCCGTAACCCCACGACTCGTTGGTTTCGGGAATGGCCGCTTCGTGCGGACGTTGTTCGAGTCAGCGGTCGTGCGTCAGGCGTGGCGACTGCGAGATGTCGAGGGGCCGAGTGTGGAACAGCTGAAGGAGCTCCGACCCGAGGACTTCGACGACTCGGACGCCGACGATCCGGCGGCGACCGATCTGACGGGGACCGGCTCACCTTCGCCGCCCGCGTCCGGGGTGCAAGGGTTGCCCACGTGAACATGCCGCCGCCCGCCGTCTCGCCGACCGCACGCGCGCTTCCCGGGTCGAACCCGTCCGCATCCGCGTCGTCCGGCTCGAGTCCATCGCGCGCTCGCCGAGTGGTCGCCGGGTGGTTCGAGGGGACTCCGGGGAGCCTCCGATTTCGCGGGGCGATCAGTGTGTTCATGTGCATCATCTTCGGTGTCGCGGCGTTCTCCGGTGCGCTGGCGTTGGACCGAAGTGTCAACGGCCAGCGCAATGACGCCGCCCAGCTCGTACGGGTCGAGAGCATTCGCACCAACCTCGTCAAGGCGGACGCCAACGCCACGAACGCCTTCCTCGTCGGCGGGCTCGAACCCGCCGACGCGCGAGCTGGGTACACCTCCGGCATCTCGGCCGCGGCGCGTGCGTTGGCCGAATCCGCGGGCGCCAACGGTGGCGACGCGCCTGTCCTGCGGCGCGTCAACGAAGTGGTGACCACCTACACCGGCCTGATCGAGTCGGCCCGAGCCAACAACCGCCAGGGCTTTCCGGTCGGCGCCGCGTATTTGCGCCAAGCCTCGAAGGTGATGCAGGAACAGGCGTTGCCTGCGCTCGACTCGTTGGTGACCGGCGCCCGGAACCGGGTCGACGCCGCGTCACGTTCACTGGCATTGCCGATCGTGGTCATCGTGACATTGCTCGCACTGGGAACCCTGCTCATCGTCCAGGTCTGGATCTTCCGCCGAACTCATCGCGTGTTCAACGTCGCCTTGGTGGTGGCGACGGCGCTCGTCCTGATCCTGGGCGCGACGGCGATCGGGGGTATGAGCTGGTCGCAGTCGGCCGGGAAGAAGGTGCGTCAGGGCGCGTTCGCTCGCACGGTGGCGTTGGCGACGGCTCGGAGTGACGGCTTCGACGCCAAGAGCGCAGAGGCCTTGACCTTGGTCAACCGAGGGTCGGGTCAGGCGTACGACCAACGCTTCGTGTCGGTTGCAAGTGCGGCGGGGAGGGCGCTCGACGCCGGGGTGGCGCCAGTCGCACCGGACCCGGCTGCGACGGATGCGCGCATCGCCTTCGTGCAGTACCTCACCGATCACGCCGAGGTGCGGAAACTCGACAACGGTGGCGAATGGGAGAAGGCCGTGGCCGTCGCCACCGGCCGTGGCGCGGCGAATCAGTCGTTCGGTCGGTTCGAGCGGGCGTCGGGACGGGCGATTGTTCACCAGGCGTCGCATGTTTCCGACGATCTCGATTCCGCCCGCCGGCCGCTCGTTCCGCTCGCCTGGCTCGCACTCCTCGCCGGCCTCGCTGCCGCCGCCGCCGCCAGCCGCGGCCTCAACCAACGACTCCGGGAGTACCGATGAGGCCGGGTCGGTGGTTCGTCGTCGCGTTTGCGCTGGTGCTCGGGGCGTGTTCGAGTTCGAGCACGCCGAACTCCGCATCGGTGCCCACCACCACCGCTCCGCCCACGACCGCGGCGCCACCGGTGGTCAGCTGCGGCGAGGCAGTCGCGTCGTACGCGCCGACCGGTGGACTGCCGTCACCCGGCGCGATGCCCACGGGCAGCTTCATGGGCCAGATTCAGGCGCGGGGTCGGCTGATCGCCGGTGTCTCCGCGGACACGCTCCTCTTCGGGTACCGCAATCCGCTCACCGGCAATCTCGAAGGCTTCGACATCGACCTCGTCCATCAGGTGTCCCAGGCAATCTTCGGTGACCCGAATCGCGTGGAGTACAAGGTCGTCACCTACGCACAACGGATCCCTGCGTTGCTCGACGGCAGCGTCGACATCGTGGCGGATGTGATGACCGTCAACTGCACGCGCTGGCAGCAGATTGCGTTCTCCTCTCAGTACTTCCAGGCCGGCCAGAAGGTCTTGGTTCGCCGGGACTCGGCCGCCACCAGGATTGAAGACCTCGATGGAACCCGCATGTGTGCCGCGACCGGCTCCACGAACATCGACAACCTGAAGAACTATCCGAAGATCACGGCGGTACCGGTCAACGACATCTCGGACTGCATGGTCCTCTTCCAGCAAGGAACAGTGGACTCGGTGACCGGCGACGACACGGTCCTCCAAGGGTTCGTGGTCCAGGATCCGTACACGAAGATCATTGGCCCTCCGATCACGAGCGAGCCGTACGGGCTCGGCATCGCGCGGACCCATCCCGAGTTCGTGCAGTTCGTGAACTCAGTCCTCCAACGGATGCGCCTCGACGGCACCTGGAAGCAGATGTACGCCCGCTGGCTCCAGCCCACCGGACCGGTCCCCGAGCCGCCGGCGGCGGTCTACGGACGGAACCCGTGAGCGGCGCCACCACCGGCGCGGTGACAGCAGGTACCGCGTCCACAAAACCACCGGTTCCACCGGGCGACCTGACCCGTCCACCGACGGCGCCGGCGACGCAGACCTTCCTCGCGGCGCTCGACGTGTGGCTGGTTGCACTCACGTCCCGCGTCGATCGTCTCGACGCTGACGCGCAGCTTTCGGACGAGCCCACTCGCTACACCGGCGAGGTCACGCTCGCGATGTCGTTGGTGCATTCGATCTCGAGCCGGCGCGATGAGCTGGTGTCCGCATGGGACTCCGGCCGGGTCGACGCGGATGTGCTCGCGCGCATCGCGGTCTTGCTGTGGGGCCGGCTCCCGGATCCACTCGGCGCGCCGTCGGCCTTCTCGTTGTCCGAGGCGGGCACGTTGGCGACCGCGCTCGTGGATCGACTGGCGGTTGAACTGGCGACGGATCCGCTTGCGGGTTCCGGTGTCGCGGGTCGAGTCTCCGCGCTTCGCGGCGCGATCGTTCGATGTGTGGCCCACGCCCGTGCGCTGGGGATGAGCACCACCGATCTCGAGGGCAGCGCCGCGTTCCTCGAAGCGGCCGTCGTGAGCAAGGACCGCGTCCGGATCGTTGCGGCAGTGGGCGCGCTCGAGGCCGAGATCGGGGCCGCCGAACGTGACCTGATCAAAGAGACCGGCCTCCGAGCGGGAACCGCGCGACTCAACGCCGAACTCGTGCGCGAGTACGCGGACCTCGACGCGCAATGCGTGGCCGTCGTCGCGCTCGCCGACCGGTGTCGATCCCGGATCACCCACGCGCCGAAGCTGGCGGTCCCCTCGGTCACGGTTATCGGGCCGCCACCCGAAGTGGTCACCGAAATCAGTGCGCCGAACGATTGGGCCGCGGCGCGCAGCACCCTGGATCAGTACGCCGCGCGTTTGCACCGGGTCAAAGCGGCGGTCGACCAGGCCGAGACCGCGTTCGGCGCGCCCCTCGCGGCTCGCGACGATCTGCGGGGACTCCTCGGCGCCTACGCAACCCGGGCGGCACGCAGCGGACTCGCCGAAGATCCGGGGCTGACCGAGCGATACCGTCCAGCTCACGACACCTTGTGGCAGGCCCCGTGTGATGTGGACGCTGCCGCGCTACTTGTCGAGGAGTACTTGCGCGCCGTGCGTCGCGCCGTCGGAGCCGATGCCTCCGACATCCCGGCACCGGCGATTGACGTTGATGTCGTAGGCAGCCCGCAGGGCCAGGAGGGCGACTCGTGAGTGAAGCGGATCAGTGCCAAGAAATCGGATGTAGCGGGACGATCGAAGACGGCTACTGCAACGTGTGCGGGACGCCGGCTGCTGCGCCGAGCACGGTCGGGTCGCAGTCCGTGGCGCAGTCGCGCGCGTCCAACCTGTCGACCAAGCTCACGAGCACACCGATCGGATCGGCCCGCGCTGGGCTGAGCCGGCCCACTCGCCGTCTGGTTACGGCCACGAGCCGGGTCCAGCACCTCGGCGCCGGGATTACCAACGTGCCCGCGGCCCCGGTCGCAGACCCTCAGACCTCAGTGCTCACCAACCCGTCGGTGCCGGAAGAGAAGCGATTCTGCTCGTCGTGCGGCGCGGCCGTCGGCCGGTCTCGCGATGGCGTCGCCGGTCGCACCGACGGCTTCTGTGCGAAGTGTCGAACGCCGTTCTCGTTCGCGCCCAAGCTCCACGCCGGTGATGTGGTCGGCGGACAGTACGTGGTTGTCGGTTGCATCGCGCACGGTGGCCTCGGCTGGATTTATCTCGCGCGGGACCGCAACGTTTCGGACCGGTACGTGGTCCTCAAGGGTCTTCTGAACACCGGTGACGTCGACGCGTTCGAAGCCGCCGTGGCCGAACGGCGTTTTCTCGCGGAGGTGCAGCACCCGCTCATTCTCGAGATCTACAACTTTGCGAACTTCGAGGGTGCGGGCTACATCGTCATGGAGTACGTGGGCGGCCGGTCGCTCAAGCAGATCCTCAAGGACCGTATGCAGTCCACCGGCGGCGCGTACAACCCCCTCCCGGCAGACCAGGCAATCGCGTACATGATCGAGATCCTCCCTGCCTTCGCGTACCTGCACTCGCAGGGTCTCATCTACTGCGACTTCAAGCCCGACAACGTGATCCAGGCCGGCGACAACATCAAGCTGATCGATCTCGGGGGCGTGCGTCGCGCCGATGACCTCCAGTCCGCGATCTACGGGACCGTCGGGTATCAGGCGCCCGAGGTGGCGACCGCGGGTCCGAGCGTGCCGAGTGACATCTTCACGATCGGGCGCACGCTCGCGGTCCTTGCGATGGAGTTCCGTGGCTACCAGTCCACCTACGTCGCGTCGCTTCCGTCGGTGCAAGACTCGCCACTGTTCCAGCGGTACGACTCGTTGTACCGCCTCCTCGCCAAAGCCACCGCTGCGAATCCGGACGACCGGTTCCAGAGTGCCGACGAGCTGCGCGACCAGCTGTTGGGCGTGCTGCGTGAAGTGGTGGCGGCAGACACTGCGGTGACTGCGGCAGCCCATTCCACGCCCTCGTCGCTCTTCGGTGCGCCGACCGGCAACGGCGCCGACCTCACGTGGACCGACCTTCCGGCGCTGCGCATCGATCGCTCGGATCCCGCGGCTACGTGGTTGGCCGGCGTCTCGATCATCAGCGGGGAAGAGCGCCTGAAAGTGTTGGAAAGTGCACCCGAGGCGACGGTCGAAGTGGCGTTGGCGAAGGCGCGTGCCGCCATCGACGCGGGAATGGACGGCATCGCCGAGCAGGTCATCAACGATCTCTTGGCGGTGAACCCGTGGGAATGGCGCGCGGTGTGGGTCGCCGGCCTCGCGGCATTGGCGAGGGCCGACTTCGATGCCGCCGTCACCGCCTTCAATACGGTGCTCGGGCAGGTGCCCGGCGAACTCGCACCGAAGCTCGCGCTGGCCTTGGCGTGCGAACGCACCGACGCGTCCGATCTTGCCGAACCGCTGTATGCAGTGTGTGCGGCCACGGATGCGAACTACGTGGCCGCGGCTGCGTTCGGGCTCGAGCGCGCTCGTGATCGGCGTGGCGACGTGGCGGGCAGCCTCGCCGCGTTGGAGTTGGTGGGACCCACGAGCGGCGCGTACATCGCGGCGCGCCGCCGACGTGCGGATGTGATGACCACGGCGGCGACGACCCTGGACCAGTTGGGCGCGGCGGCCCGCAGTATCGAGAACATCGCCATCACGTCGTGGGACGCGCTCACCCTGCGAGTGCGGATCTTCAATGCCGCGATCATCGAGGTCGATCGCAGCGGCGATCAACACGATCGCCAGATCGGTGGGGTGACCGCTACGGATGCGGACCTGCGGGCCGCGGCGGAACGCGCCTACCGGGAACTCGCAGCGATCACCAACGATCCCGATGAGCGCATCCGGCTCGTCGATGCGGCCAACACTGTTCGGCCTCGGACCCTGGTGTGAGCTGTCCGGCATGTGGTGCGACCGTCGGCGTTGCTGATCAGTTCTGCGAATCGTGTGGTGCCGCGGTGGGGGACGCTGCGGCGCGAGCGGCAACCCCGGTGGTCGGGGCGACCGCGGCACGTGAAAGTGATGGTGGTGAACCCACCGGCGCCATCGCGATTATTTCCGATGCCGCGCCCGCGCCCTGCTCGTGCGGGGGCGAGATCGATGCCGACGGCTGGTGCACGGTGTGCGGACTGCGCGGTCCGTCTGAACGCGATCACTTCACCGAACAGCCCGCGCCGAACGTCGCCGCGGTGTGTGACAAAGGGTTGGTCCACGCTCGCAACGAAGACGCGATGGCGCTCGCGGCCACCGGGGGGCGCGTGGTGATGGTCGTGTGTGACGGCGTCACGTCGTCGACCGACAGTGATGTTGCGTCGATGGCCTCGGCGCGCGCCGCGCGTGACGTTCTCTCGCGCACGGATCTTTCCGACGCGCCTCCGAACGCGCGGGCGGATCGCTGGATGGATGCGCTGGACCGCGCGACCGGCGCGGCCCAAGACGCTGCCGTCGCGGCTGCGGCGGCGGTGGGCGCGCGTGAGAACCCGCCGTCGTGCACGTTCGTCGCCGCGGTGGTGGACGGATCGACCCTCGTGGCCGGTTGGCTCGGTGACAGCCGCTGCTACTGGTTCGGTGAGGACGGCGAATCGCTTCAAGTCTCGATCGACGATTCGTGGGCCACCGAGCAGATCGCCTGCGGCATCGACCGCGAAGTCGCCGAGCGAGATTCCCGTGCGCACGGGATCACCCGCTGGCTCGGGGTGGACGCGCCGACCCGCGTCCCGACCTCGACGTCGATCTCGGTCGCGGCGGGGGGCTGGGTGCTGGTGTGCAGTGACGGCCTCTGGAACTATCGCTCGCCCGCCTCCACGTTGGGCGTCCTGGTGACCGAGACCGCGGCTCGGGTGGGTCCGGACCCGCTGGCCATCGCCGACGCGCTCTGTAATTGGGCCAACGAGCAGGGCGGCCACGACAACATCACGGTTGCGTTACTGCGAGTGGACCCCGAGATCGCGGCACCGTGACCGACACTCTTCTGATGGAACGAACCGAGAGAGGCAGCAGGACTGATGGCTGAATGGACGACCGAGGTCTTCGAGAACGAATACCTCCCCGCGGATGCCACCGACGTACACGCGATCGTGACGGTCACGTGTTCCGGAGCGGGGACGGCAGGCCAAAGTGGCGCGGCGGCCGAGGTGATCATCGTCGACACGTCGGGATCGATGTCTTCGCCGCGCGGCAAGATCGTGTCCGCTCGTCAAGCGGCGGCCGCGGCGATCGAGGAACTCGTCGACGGTACGTGGTTCGCAGTGATCGCCGGCGCCAACCAGGGTCAGGTCGTGTTCCCGCGGCGGGGGAGCATGGTGCAAGCGACCGCGGACACCCGCGAAGCCGCGAGCCAGGCGGTGGCGCACCTCGACGCATCCGGTGGTACGGCGATCGGTCATTGGCTCACGACCGCAACCCATCTGTTCCAGACGGTCGAAGCGACGCAACGTCACGCGATTCTCCTTACCGACGGCCGGGACGAGTCCGAGTCGGTGCAGGAACTGCAGGCCGGGATCAGTGGGGCGACGGGCGTGTTCCAGTGCGACTGCCGCGGCGTCGGTGCGGACTGGGAGGTGGACGAGTTGCGCCAGATCGGTTCGGCGCTGCTCGGCTCGGTGGACATCATCGCCGAGCCGGAAGCGATGGCCGCCGACTTCCAGGGAATGATGCGCGCGTCGATGGGACGCGGCGTGGCGGACGCGAAGCTCCGCGTCTGGACGCCGCAGGGTTCGAAGCTCGAGTTCGTCCGCCAGGTTGCGCCCACCATCGAGGACCTGACCGATCGCGCGGTGCCGGTGTCCGAACTCATCCGCGAGTACCCAACCGGCTCATGGGGCAACGAGTCCCGCGATTACCACGTCTCGGTGCGAGTGCCACCGAAGTCGCTCGGCGCCGAGCAGCTCGTGGCGCGCGTCCAACTGGTGGTGCGGGACGAGGTGGTGGGGCAGGGGCTCGTGCGCGCCACGTGGTCAGACGACAGCACGCTCACCACGCGTATCAATCCCGCCGTCGCGCACTACACCGGGCAGGCCGAGCTCGCATCGGTGATCCAGGAAGGGCTCGCGGCCAAGGCGGCCGGTGACGACGCCACCGCCACCCTCAAGCTCGGGCGCGCGGCTCAGCTCGCGGCCGAGACCGGCAACGACGAAGCGACGAACAAGCTGCGGCGGGTGGTGGAAATCACCGATGCCGACACCGGGACCGTGCGCCTCAAACGCGACGTGTCGCGGCTCGACGAGATGGCACTCGACACCAGCTCCACCAAGACCACGCGGGTGCGCTGATGAGCGTCACCTGCCCCCAGGGTCACACGTCCGAGACCGATGACTTCTGCGACGTGTGCGGCGAACCGATCGCGGCCGGTTCAGGTCGGGCCGGGTCAGCTCCGGCCGCACCGGCGTCGCCCCCGTCCTCGCCTCCGCCGGCGTCGTCATTGACCCTGGATCCTCCGTCACCTGCCGTTGCGCCGGCCCCGGCTCAGGAGTGCGCCAACTGTGGTGAGCAGAATCCCGCCGACGCGCTGTTTTGCGAGTCGTGTGGCTATGACTTCACCACCGGCCAAGTGCCCGTGCCCACCCCGCCGATGGCCGACCCGGGCGCCGCGTGGGTGGCCGAGGTGTGGATCGACCCGGACTGGTTCGCAGCGCAGAACAGTCCTGGTGGTTGCGCCACGAGTGGTGCGCCGACGATCGTGCCGGTGCGGACGACGACCGCAGCGATCGGCCGCCGATCCCAGAGCCGCGGCATCGCGCCCGATGTCGATTGCAGCAGTGACGGCGCGGTCTCGCACCAGCACGCGCAGCTGATCTTGGACCACGATCGCTGGTACGTGGAAGACCTGGGATCCACCAACGGGACATTCGTCGGATCGCCGGGCAACGCCTTACCGACAACACCACTCGAACCCCACCAACGCCACGAACTCGCCGACGACGAACGCGTCTACGTCGGCGCCTGGACCCGCATCCAAATCCGCCGCGCCAGCTCAGGCGAAGTCACGAGCTGACCCGCGATGTTTGCTCGGGCCTGACCATCATTTCTGGTCGTCCGCTCCGTGGTTGAAAAGCGCGTGCTCGGCGGGACGCTCCCGACCTGCTCGCCTCCGCAGGCTCCGGCTCGGGATCGGTCAGGCGTGTGGGTGAGCCCGGGCCTGACCATCATTTCTGGTCGTCCGCTCCGTG
The DNA here is from genome assembly GCA_025361725.1 of Acidimicrobiia bacterium. Classification (GTDB taxonomy): domain Bacteria; phylum Actinomycetota; class Acidimicrobiia; order IMCC26256; family JAENVU01; genus JAENVU01. The sequence continues at coordinate 25,378 of JANYJV010000146.1, forward strand.
GTTGAAAAGCGCGTGCTCGGCGGGACGCTCCCGACCTGCTCGCCTCCGCAGGCTCGG
>JANYJV010000151.1 GCA_025361725.1 Acidimicrobiia bacterium
AAGTGCTGCTGCGCAGCACTTCTGGACGCCAAAACGTTCAAGGAGGCGCCGGAAAGGTCAGCGGTCGCGCAGGGATGCTGCGAGCGCGCCGTACCGAGCGAAGGTTTCGGGATCGCGACGGTACGTCCCGCCGGCGTGGTACAGCACCGGCTGCACATCGGTGCCCTGCAGGCCCGCCATGTGTTCGACGATGCGATCCGCCATCTCGTCCCAGGTGCCCTCGACGATGAAGTGGTCGAGGATCTCGTCGTCGATGACCGCGGCCATGCCCGCCATGTCGCCGGCCTTCTGCGCGGCCCGCAATGCGTCGGTGGTACCAGGCCGACCGATCTGGTCGAAGATGAACGCGTAGTTCGGGGTCGAGCCGTAGAAGCCCACCATCGCGCGCGTGGTTTCACGCCAACGCGCGCGTTCCTCGGGCGTGTCGCCCGCGGCAGTGAAGACCGGCACGAACACGGTGAAGTCGTCGAGCTCATCAGAGTCGCGGCCTTCTCGGAGGTTCGCCAGCAACGTCTCCTCGTGGTAGGTCGGCGAGTTGAGTGGGTGCACGTGGATGCCGTCGGCTACCGCAGCCGTCATTCGGACCATCCACGGGTTCACCGCCGCGAGGTCGACCGGCGGATCGGGCACGTCGATCGGACCCGGCGACCACATCGCCGGCAGCAACGACAAGTCGTAGAACTCGCCATGGTGGTCCAGCGGCTCGCCCCGAAACCCGGCGAAGCACGCCTTGACCGCCCGTACATAGTCGCGAAGCCGCGGGCCGGGGCGTTCGAACTCGGACGAGTACCGCCGCTCGATGTGCGCGCGTACCTGCGTGCCCAGGCCGAGCCGGAACCGCCCGCCCGAGGCCTGCGCCAACTCCCATGCAGTCGATGCGGTCACCATCGGGCTGCGCGGGAACGCGACGGCCACGCCGGTGGCGAGATCGAGGTCGGCGTCGGCCAGTGCAGCTGCCGCCGCGGACAGGTAGGCGGTGCGGCCGGACTCGGTGATCACCAGCCCCGCGTACCCCGCCGCGGCGGCGGCGCGAGCCATCGTGGCGAAATCGCGAAGTGGTGTGCCACCCGTCATCACGTGGACCTTCATGCGGCGCAGTCTGGCAGTACCGTGCGCGCCCATGTCTGGAACTCCCACCGCTCCCCCGCCCACGCCGTTCGCCGCGACCCTTGCGGAACTCGCAGCTGCGGACCCACACCGTCTCGCCATCACCGACGGTGAGCGGACCATTACGCGCGCCGAACTGGACGCGCACACCAACCGGCTTGCGCGCGCGTACGAACGGCTGGGGGTCACCCAGGATTCGTTCGTCACCATCGGATTGCCGAACGGCATCGAATGGTTCGAGGCCACCATCGCAGTTTGGAAGTTGGGCGCCACGCCGGCGCCGGTCAGCGCCAAGCTGCCGCCCATCGAACTCGACGCGATCGTCGAGCTGGCGAACCCCAGTCTCGTCGTCGGCCTCGAGGCGGCCGACCGCACCTGCGTTCCGGCCGGATACGAGCCCGATCCGGAACTGTCCGACGCTCCGCTCCCCATCAAGATCGCTGCGGCATGGAAAGCACCCACCTCGGGTGGGAGCACGGGTCGGCCGAAGCTGATCGTGGCCGGCGGGCCGAGCGTCACCGAGGGTGTGAGCCTCACTGCGCTGGCGTTCGGGATGACGCCGGACGGCGTACACCTTGCGAGTGGTCCGCTCTATCACAACGGTCCGTTGTCCTTCTCCGTCGCCGCGCTCTTCACCGGCAGTCACATCATCGTGATGGAGCGCTTCGACGCGACCCGCGCGCTCGCACTCATCGAGGAGTACCGCGTCGACTGGATGTATGCGGTCCCCACGATGATGCAACGCATCTGGAAACTCCCGGAGGAGGATCGGCTCCGTCACGACCTGTCGTCACTCAACGTCGTATTCCATCTTGCGGCGCCGTGCCCGGACTGGCTCAAGCGGGCGTGGATCGAGTGGCTCGGTTCCGAGAAGATCTGGGAGCTGTACGCCGGTACCGAGGCGCAGTCCGTCACCCTCATCAAGGGTGACGAATGGCTCAAGCATCCCGGCTCGGTCGGCCGTCCGATCATCGGCGAGATGCGCATCCTCGACGCCGAAGGCCAGGAGTTGCCGCGCGGTCAGCAAGGCGAGGTGTTCATGCGCGCGCCCGAAGGCACGACCACCTATCGCTACATCGGTGCCGACGCCCGCGCGTTGGACGACGGGTGGGAGTCACTCGGCGACATGGGATGGATGGACGAGGACGGCTACCTCTACCTCGGCGACCGTTCGGTCGACATGATCCTCGCCGGTGGCGCCAACGTGTATCCGGCCGAGATCGAGGCCGCGCTCGACGCCCACCCCAACGTCGGCTCGAGTTGTGTCATCGGCCTGCCCGACGACGATCTCGGCAACCGCATCCACGCCATCGTGCAGCCGGACGCGCCGGTCACCGAGGCCGAGTTGCGCGAGCACCTCGCCGATCGTCTTGTGCGCTATAAGGTACCGCGCTCCTTCGAGTTCGTCGACGAACCCCTCCGCGACGACGCCGGCAAAGTCCGCCGCAGCGCCCTCCGCGCTGCACGCCTGGGCTGACTGCCTCCGTTCGGGAACCGAACCGGCGGACGGAACGTCGAACCAAGCGATGAACCGTCGAACGATCTTCGCCGCACTCGTGATCGCCGCCGTCGCTGCCGGTTGTGGGGCAGGCACGGAGGGGCGAACGATGATCGATTGGGTCCCGTTCGTTCACGTCCACGGACATCAGTACGTCGCAGTCCAATCCCCACATGCTCCGACGCCGGAATCGGAACTCGGGCGGGTCGTTGCGACCGTGCGCCACACGCTCGAAGGCAACGTGCACGATCCGCGCTACCGCGCGCGCGATGGCGACGCGTCATTCCTTCCGGTCGGCACCCGGCTCCACGCGGTCCGCGGGTTCGGATCGTGGTTTCGGGTCGCGTCGGTCATAAACCACCAAGTGATCGTGTTCCAACTCGATCGCCGCACCGGCAAGGGCGACCAAGCTTTCGACTTCCGCCCCAACCGGATCGTGGCGCTCCAGATCCGAAGTGGCGTGGACGGGTCGGTGCGCAATCGGGTCGTTGATCCCCAACTCACGAAGGATCTGGTGTCGTTCCTGCGATCCGCCCGGATTGCTCCCCGGAGCGGCGACACCGACACCCTCACCTGCTTCGTCGACTTTGCCTACGCCGCATCGCAACCCATCTCCTTCGGGTACGACCCGAAGGCGGGATTCCTGTACCCAGGCTTCCGGCTTCCATCTCCGTTGCGGGATCGGCTCGCGCCCCTCGGGTGTGCCTGACCGTCCCTGCGCGGGGGTGCGATCCCGGCGAATGTGCGTCCATTTTCGGGAAACCCGAAAACTCTACGCGCCTAGAGTTTTGGGGTTTCTCCGATTGCGACACACAAGTGTGAGACGCCGGGCCGAAACGCCGGCCGGCCCATGGGCTGATCGCCTCGTTTTCACAGTTTCGCTCCAGGTCCGTCCCCTGAATCGCCGATACTGCCCTAAAGCCGTCGAGAGGGATGAACCATGAATTTTTGGACTTCAGGTGCACTGCGGTTGAAAGTCGCCGGGTCGATCGTCGCCGCGGTTTCCCTCGGTGGCTTCGCCGTTGCGGCCGCTGCCGTGGTCAAGGAGCCGGCGCCGAAGGTCGTTGCCGACCCCGCCACGACGGACCCGACGACCACGGACCCCACGACAACCACCCCGACCGAACCGCCGACGACTGAGCCCACCACCACGCCGACCGATCCCCCGGTGACCGACCCGCCGCCGGTCGTGGACCCAACCCCGACCACCGCACCATCCGCCTGTCTCACCCATGGCCAGCGCGTCTCCAAGGTTGCGCACGACACGCCTCCGGGTCCGGGACACGGCGCCGCAGTTTCCCAAGCCGCCCACGATCACGAGGGCGAGTGCAAGGAAGCCGACGACGCCACCGAGCCCGCCCCGCCGGTTGCCCCAACCTCGGGCGACCAAGGTGACCACCAGGGCGGCAAAGGCGAATCAGAGAACGGTGGCGGTCACGGCAACGGGGGCGGGAAGGGGGGCGGCGAGTAACTCAGCCGTCGTAGAACATCGGCGCGTGCAGACCGACGAGTGATCGTTCACGCTCGGTCGTCGCTCGACCGATCGCGTCCGCACTGAGTTGGTTCGTAATGTCGGTCGTGCGGATTCGTTGCGCGATGTCTCTTCGTCCGTAGTGGACCTGGAGGAAATCCCGACCTGAGCCACCATTCGCGGGCAGACCGCGGTGCCAGCAGTCGGACACGAACAGGGCAACGTCACCGGCGCGCGCGGTGAGCACCGCCGGGGGTCTCCCGTCGTAGGTGAGCTCGGCATTCCACAGCTCATCGAAGGGGGCGAGGCGCCCCGAACGGTGACTGGCGGGCACAACTGCGGTCGGTCCGTCGGCGAGGTGGCAGTCCTTCAGGTAGAGATGCGCGCCGATCGCAAAGACTGGATACGGAATGCGGTCGTCCCACTCGACGCCCTCCGGCCGCGGTACATGAGGGCCGGCGTCGGAATGCCATGGACCGCCTTTGAAGTCCGGCGGGTTGCGCCACGCAGTGTTGGCAATCACGTGACAGTCCTCCCCGAGGAGGGGCTCGATCACCTCAAGGATGCGCGGATGTCCGATCGCGGTCTGACACGCCGCGCTGCGGTTCAACATCTCGTACCGGAACTCAGCGGCGTCGGAACGGGAACGCTCGGGTTCGGTCGTGGCGAAGACGTCGTCAATCTCGGACCGAAGCACTTCGACCTCGGCGACGGTCAAGACCTCTCGAAGAACCGCACACCCATCACGTTCGAGCTGCGCACTCGAGTCCGGAACGTCGCCGGAGAACACACTCAGGTTCTTGAACACCCGCTTGATCACGAGCTACTCCACGTCATAGTCCTGGCCGAGGTGGGTGATTGGGGACTCGCCCATCATCCACCGCAGCGTGTTCTTCAACTTGGTCTGCTGGATGAAGAGGTCGTGCTCGGGATACAGACCCGGCGGCGTCTGGGGCGACTTGTAATAGAAGCTCAGCCACTCCTGGATCCCGCCCATGCCCGCCCGCTGCGCGAGGTCCATGAACAGCACCAGGTCCAGCGCGAGCGGCGCCGCGAGGATTGAGTCGCGACACAAGAAGTCGACCTTCATCTGCATCGGGTACCCCATCCACCCAAACAGGTCGATGTTGTCCCAACCCTCTTTGTTGTCGCCGCGCGGTGGGTAGTAGTTGATCCGGACCTTGTGGTACACGTCGCCGTAGAGGTCCGGGAACCGTTCCGGCTCGAGGATGTCGTGCAGCACGCCGAGTTTCGAGACCTCCTTCGTCTTGAAGTTCTCCGGATCGTCGAGCACCTCACCGTCGCGGTTGCCGAGGATGTTGGTGGAGTACCAACCGGAGAGCCCGAGCATGCGGGCCTTGAGCATTGGCGCGAGCACGGTCTTCAAGAGCGTCTGGCCGGTCTTGAAGTCCTTCCCCGAGATGGGGATGTTCTGCTGCTCGGCGTACCGGCGCAGCACCGGCGTGTCCACTGCGAGGTTCGGTGCGCCGTTCGCGAATGGAACGCCCTCTTGCAACGCCGCGTACGCATACAACATCGACGGCGCAATCGACGGGTCTTCGGCGTCGATCGCGGCCTCGAACGAATCGATGTCCGCATGCGTCGGGCCGGTCTCGATGTAGATCTCGGTGGAGCCGCACCAGATCATCACGACGCGGTCACAAAGATTCTCGTCCTTGAACGTGTTGATGTCCGCACGAATCTGTTCGAGCATCGCCCGCTTCGACGTGGACGCCATCACGTTGGTGCCTTCGAGACGTTTCACGTACATCGCATCGAACGCCGCGGGCATCGGCCGGATCGCGCGCAGGGCGTCGCCGATGCCTTCGAGGTGACGACCTTGGTCCAAGACACCAGCCCGGCTCGCGGCCGTATAAGCGTCGTCCGGGTACGGGTCCCAGGCACCAAACACGATCTGGTCCAGGCTCGCCAGCGGGACGAAGTCACGGATCAGGGGCACATTGTCGTCGGTGCGCTTGCCGAGGCGGATCGTCCCCATTTGCGTGAGCGATCCGACGGGAACTTCGTCGCCCCGCTTGGCGAGCTCGACGCCCGCAATCAAGGTGGTCGTCACGGCACCAAGGCCCACGCAGAGCACGCCCAGCTTGCCCTCAGCCGGCGCGACAGTGGGTGACGGAGGAGTTGAGGTCATCCGGCGAGGCTAAGCGACCGCTGCTCGGGTGGTCAGCCCTCGGGAGTGCTTCGCCCAAGTCTCTGGTTGCGAGACCGAGACCGCGGAGATCGCGGGATCCGAAGATACGTCTTCGCACTCCCAAGTAGCTTCGACGCCCATGGTGGCGGGAATCGATGCACGTTTCGGTTACGGCGCGGGGACCGGGATCACGAGCGTTGCCGAGGCGCGTACGCATGCGGCGTGGGCGGAAGCCGCGGGGTTCGAAAGTTTCTGGTTGTCACAGGTGTTCGGCGCCGATCCGATCGTCGCACTGGCGAGCATCGGCGCGGAGTTCCCGGGGATCGCCGAGTTCGGGACTTCCGTCGTGCCGATCACCGGCCGTCACCCGCTTGCGCTGGCCGCGTCCGCGCGCACTGCCCAGAGCGCACTCGACGGCCGCTTCACCCTCGGGATTGGCACCTCGCACCGAATGGTCGTCGAAGGCTTCTTCGGCGAGCAATACGGAGGCGCGGCGACTCGAACCGACGAATATCTCGCCGCGCTGGTGCCCCTCCTCGCGGGTGAACCCGCCAACGTCGAGGCGACGCAGGTCTTCGCTAAGGGATGGCTCACCATCGATGCCGATCCGTGCCCGGTGGTGCTCGCCGCACTCGGACCGCGCATGCTCGAGATCGCCGGTCGGTACACTGCGGGTACTTCGCTCGGGTCGTGCGGTCCGAAGACCATCGCGAATCACATTGCGCCCATCATCAACGCCGCGGCCGAACGCGCCGATCGACCGGCGCCGCGCATCATCGCCCTCGTGGCCGTGTGCGTCACCAACGATCCGGCCGGCGTACGCGCACACGGCCGCGACCAGAGCGTCATGTACGACAGCTTCCCGAGCTACCGACAGGCCCTGGACCGCGAAGGCGTTGCGAGTGGCGCGGATCTCACGCTCGCGGGCTCCGTCGACGACATCGTCGAGGGCCTCGCAACCTATTCGGCGGCCGGGGCGACCGATCTCCGGCTCATGATCGCGTCGCGAAACGAGGACGAGCTCGTGGCCACCCGCGAAGGGCTCGTCGACCTGCTGTCCTGACGTCGCAATCACTCGCTCGCGAGCGCGTTCGCGACGCGGACTGCCGCCTCCACCGCGAGGCGCGGACTACTCAGGATCGGCGTCGGTGTTTTCACTCGCGCCGCCGCACCGGCCATGGATGCTTGCGCCAACACGATCACGTCGACGGGAACAGTGATGGCATCCGCGGCCGTGGCGACGGCATCGAGGTACGCGTCCATGTCGCCCGATTCGAAGTGTGACCACGCGTCGGCGCAGACGATCTCCACCAGCTCGACGTTCCCATTCTGCGCAACCGCGCACTCACGCAACAACTCCGTCGTCGGACCCAGCGTGCTCTCGAGCGCAGCGACCACGCCGATGCGAGCGCCGAGTTCGATGGCGCGCTCGGCCATCGGACGATCGACCCGAATCACCGGAACCCCGAGCTCGCCGGCGAGTGACTCCGCCGCACCACTGATCGTCGAACAGGTGCACACCACCACGCTCGAGGTCGTCGCCAGTGCGCCCATGTGGTCACCGAGGCGGGCTTCAGTTTCCGCGTCGACACCGCCGCGCGCTTGCGCATCCGCCAGCAGGCTCGGGTCGACCACGTGCACAGACTCGGTGCCCGGCGCCATGTCGTCGAGCAGACGGGTGAAGGTCTCCCGGTGCACCTCGGCGGTATGAAGAAATCCGATCACTGCGGCCGTCACCACCAAGACCGTACGCGCTCAGACCAGGCCCGGTTCGCGGCCGACGTGGGCACGTGGAAATCGACACGCTCCGGCTCCTGACCGCCGCCGTCGTCGAGTGATCGACACTGGTCGACCGGCACACCAGAAGTGCCTGTTTTTCTTGATGAATTCGCTGATTTTTGCTTGACAATCGAACAGTGAGATGCGGGCCGGTGATGTGCACGCGGCGATCGCCGCCGGCGAGCTCGGCGAGGTCCTCCCGGACACACACGAGGCGTGGCGCGCCGGGCGGATTTCTTCGGGTGCGGTCCGCATCATGCGCAGCGCACGAGTCCCCGGGTTCGATGATGAACTCGCGGCGGTCGAACCAGAACTCTTGGCTGCGGCCTTGACGAAAGATCTCCGGTCACTCGGTCGGATGGCGTCCTATTTCAAAGCAGTGTGCGCGGCGTGATGGTGGTCTGCCTCCTGAACGGGATGGTGTGCATGCGTCGATGGTGGGTGGTCGTCTCGCGATGGACGCCGATGTCGGCGGTCTGAACGGCGAGACGATCCACACCGCCCTCGACACATTCACCGACGCACCGAGTGAGGGTGATGACCGGACGTTGGCGCAACGCCGAGCTGATGGCCTCGCCCGCCTCTGTCGGGTGGCGATGGGCGCCGACACGAACAATGGGGTGATGGCATCACCGAGTGCGACCGTCGTGATTGATGGGCGACGTTCCTCGCCCACTTGAACCGTGAAGCGTTTGTCCGGTTCGGGCAGATAGATGGTGCGTTCATCGGCACCCTCGACCCCTCCGACGTCGAGACGCTCTTGTGTGACTGCACGATCAGTCGCATGGTGATGAAGTCTCGGCGCAGACCCGAGGCGTAGCGCAGCGGAGCCGAGCCGCGAGGGAGCGAGACCCACTGGCTCCAGACCGTCGGAGCACGAGCGGACGAGCCGACAAGGCGCCGCTGGCCGGGGTGCGAGATCCCACCCGGATGGTGTGAAACCCACCACGTGAAATATTGGGAACACGGCGGTGAAACGAGTTACGCGAACGGTGTGCTGTTGTGCAGTCGACATCACCATTTCTTGCACCGACATCCCGACTGGCAGATCGTCTGGGACCAGATCAGCTTCCGAGTCTTCCGAGACGACGGCACCGAAGTCTGTCCCACCCTCGAACACCAGATCCCTGATCTCGAAGCCCCAGACCTCGAACCCCCCGACGTGGACCTCGCCGGCCCGTAACCACCCGTTGTACGCGAGCGGGCTCGCCGACGCGCACCTAGGCTCCGCAACCATGTCGGTGACGGACGTTCCCCTGATACCGGTACCGGCGGCACCGGTCGGCCACACCTACGAGCGGATCACCGTCGATCCCCATACCGGCGTCGGGGG
>JANYJV010000004.1 GCA_025361725.1 Acidimicrobiia bacterium
GCGATCGCGGTCTCCAAGAACCCTGGCGCAAAGCAGTTCGCCAATGGTCTGGTGACCACTGCGAACCAAGCCTTCGTCGAAGCGTTCCGGTGGGGAACTCGGGTGGGGGCAGTGGTCCTCGCCCTCGGTGTGATCATCGTCTTGCGCTGGCTGCCGGCTCGAGCCGACCAGGCCCACATCGACGCCCAGACGAAGGACCACGCCGACTCGAAGGTCGAGACCGTCGGGAACGCCGACACCGTCGACGCCGTCGACACCGCGCCTGAGCCCGCCCGCGCGTGATGCACCCCGACGTCGGGGAATCACAGATCCCCGAGGCCGCCAAGAGTCGTGACGGTTCCGGCCGGCCGCGCAGTGCGCTTGCGGACGCCGCGATCTTGGAAGCGGCGACGGAGCTGTTCTGCGATCTGGGATACGAAGGTCTGTCGTTCGAAGGCGTGGCCGCGAAGGCAGGGGTCGGCAAGACCACCATTTACCGCCGGTATCCCACGAAGCTCGATTTGGTCATGGCGGTAAACGGTTGCCTCAGTGCCGGCATGCCGCCGCAGCCCAACACCGGCAACTTGCGGGGCGACCTCCTCGTGATCGCACATAACTTCCACGCGATGTTGAGTCAGACCGATGCGGGACGCGCGATTCCGAAGGTGCTCGCGGCGAAGTTGGCCAACCCGGAGTTGGCTCGCGCCCACGAGGCGTTCGTCGCCAGCCGGCGTGATGTCACCATCGGCGTGATCCGGCGCGGCATCGAGCGCAGCGATCTCCCGGCCGACGCCGACGCCACGGTGATCGCGGATCTGATGACCGGCGCACTGTTCTTACGCGTATTCGTGACCGGCCAGCCGGTGACGCCGCAGTATCTCGAAGCGCTGGTGGATCAGATTCTCACGTAAGGCCGTCGAAGGCGTCGAGGAACAACTGCTCCTGCTCGCGGTCGTGCACCGCGGAACTCCCGCTCGCGGGGGAGGGTGATGGCGACCGCGCGATGTGGCGCAACTTCGCCTGGTCCCGCAGGATCCGGTGCAGTTTGCCGTGCACGAAGTTCCAAGCCCCCATGTTCGAGGGCTCCTCCTGGACCCAGTACACCTCGTCACAGCCGGTGTACTTCTCCGCCAACGCGATGAGCTGCGCCTCGGGCCACGGGTAGAGCTGTTCCACTCGGATGATCGCCGCCGGTGCGCCGAGCTGGTCGCGCCGGTCCATCAGCTCGTGCGCGATCTTGCCGGTACAGAGGATGGCGCGGCGCACGTCACCAGGCGCGACGGGCAGACGCGGGTCGTCCAGGATTTCCTGGAAGCTGCCGGTCGCAAGTTCGGCGACGGGAGAGCGGGTGGCTGGAACGCGGAGGTACTTCTTCGGGGTGAAGCACACGAGCGGTTTGCGTGAGGGCGCGTGGATCTGGCGGCGCAACACGTGGAAGTACTGCGCCGCGGTGGTGGGGTAACAGATCCGCATGTTGCTCTCGGCGCACAGCGCGAGGAACCGTTCGAGGCGCGCACTCGAGTGCTCAGGCCCTTGACCTTCGAAGCCGTGGGGGAGCAGGAGCGCGAGACGCGACTGCTGACCCCACTTGTCTTCGGCCGCGACGATGAACTGGTCCACGATGATCTGCGCGCCGTTGATGAAGTCGCCGAACTGGGCTTCCCACCCGATCCAGGCGCGCTCGTCCGAGATCGAATAGCCGTACTCGAATCCGAGGGCGGCGTATTCGGACAGCACCGTGTCGAAGAGCATGACGGGCGCTTGGTCATCGGCGATGTGGTTCAGCGGGCAGAACTCGGACTCGTTTTCTGCGTCCACCAGCACGCCGTGACGTTGGCTGAACGTGCCCCGGCGCGTGTCCTGACCGGCGAGGCGGACCGGTGTGCCCTCGAGGGCGAGTGAACCGAACGCCAACGCTTCGCCGAGCGCCCAATCGATCTGGTCGGCGGCGAAATCGGTGGCCCGGGCGCGCAGGATCTTCTCCAACTTCGGGTTCACGTGGAAGTCGCTCGGGAAGCGCACGAGTGCATCGACGATCTGTTGGAGCTGCTCACGTGCGACGCCGGTGTCCACCGAGGTCTCGACGTCTTCCGCGAGCACGACGTTGACCGGAATCGTCGGCGGACCGGACTGGTGGGTCTCCTCGAAGGCGTTGTCCAGGCGCTGGCGGAAGTCCTCCAACGCGGCTTCGGCCTCCGCGACGGTGAAGTCACCGCGGTTCACCAACGTCTCGGTGTAGAGCTTGCGGACACTGCGCCGCGCCCGAATCAACTGGTACATCTTCGGCTGCGTGAACGCGGGCTCGTCGCCCTCGTTGTGTCCGTAGCGGCGGTAACACACCATGTCGACGACCACGTCCTTGTGGAACGCCTGGCGGAACTCGTACGCGAGTTGCACCACGCGTACGCACGCTTCGGGGTCGTCGCCGTTCACGTGGAAGATCGGCGCCTGCACCATCTTGGCGACGTCGGTGGCGTAGACGCCCGAGCGGCCCAGTTCGGGCGCGGTCGTGAACCCGAGCTGGTTGTTCACGACGATGTGAACCGTGCCGCCGACCTCGTAGCCCGGTACCTCGGAGAGGTTCAACGTCTCCGCGACCACGCCCTGACCGGCGAACGCCGCATCGCCGTGCACGAGGATCGGCAGCACGTGACACCGCTCGCTGTCGTCGATGCGGTCACCCTTGGCCCGCGCCATTCCTTCGACGACCGGGTCCACGGCTTCGAGGTGACTCGGGTTCGACGCGAGCGACACCGTGAGTTTCTCGCCCGACGGTGCCGTGTGGGTTCCGGTCGCCCCGACGTGGTATTTCACGTCACCCGATCCCTGGACCGAGACCGGATCGAGTGCGCCCTCGAACTCGCGAAAGATCTGTCCGTAACTCTTGCCGACGGTGTTGACGAGCACGTTCAGACGCCCACGGTGCGCGGTGCCGAGCACCGCTTCCGACATGCCACTGTCGGTCGCGATGGTGAGGAGCGCATCGAGCATCGGGATCAGCGACTCGGCGCCTTCGAGACTGAACCGTTTCTGACCGAGGTACTTCTTCTGCAGGAATCCCTCGAACGCTTCAGCTGCGTTCAACCGATCGAGAATGCGCTGCTGTACTTCGCGGGCGACCGCCGGGGCCGGGACCTCGACGCGCGTCTGGATCCATTCCTTCTGTACGGGATCCTGGATGTGCATGTACTCGACGCCGACGGTCCGCGCGTATGCGTCACGCAGCATGCCGAGGATGTCGCGCAGCGGCATCGTGCGCCGGCCGAGTGCACCGGCCCCGAGGCTGCTGACGGGGAACTCTCGATCGAGGTCCCAGATACTCAAGCCGTACTGATTGATGTCCAGCTCTTGATGCGTGTCCGGGAGGCTGCGCCCGAGCGGGTCCAGGTTCGCGATCAAGTGACCGCGCACGCGGTACATGTTGATGAGTTGGTAGACGTGCACGACTTTTTCGCTCTGGGCGGCTTCGTTGTCCAGCGAGCTGGTGTCGTGACTCCAGCGCGCCGGCTCGTACGGGACGCCGAAACTCTGGAAGATCGAGTCGTAGAAACCTTGCGCGCCGAGCAACAGATCGTGGAGGGCACGGAGGAACTCGCCGCTCTCGGCACCCTGGATCACGCGGTGGTCGTAGGTGCTGGTGAGCGTGATCACCTTGCTGACACCGAGCCGGGCGATGGTGTGCGGGTCCGCCCCTTCGTATTCGGCGGGATAGCCGATCGCACCCACGCCGAGAATGAATCCTTGGCCGGGCATGAGGCGCGGCACCGAGTGGACGGTTCCGATCGTGCCGGGGTTGGTGATGGTGGCGGTGGTGCCGACGAAGTCTTCGACCGTGATGCCGTTGTTGCGCACCCGCCGGATCATGTCTTCGTACGCGGCGAAGAACGCGGCGAAGTCGAGCCGGTCGACGTCCTTCAGGTTCGGCACGAGCAGCGTGCGGGAACCGTCGGACTTGGCGACATCCACCGCGAGGCCGAGGTTCACGTGGTCGTGGCGGACGACGACCGGTACGCCGTCATGGACGCCGTAGCCCGATCCCATGGCGGGAACTTGCGCGATCGCCTTGACCGCGGCATAGGCGATGAGGTGAGTGAAGCTCACCTTGCCGCGTGCGATCCGGCTGAGGTGGTTGTTCAGGATCTGACGGTTGACCTCGAGCAGCTTGGCCGGCACGTTCCGTACCGACGTGGCGGTCGGGACGCCGAGGCTGGCCTCCATGTTCTCGACGATGCGCGCGGCGGCGCCTCGAATCGGCTTGGAGGCCTCGCCTTCGAGGAGGAGCGGCTCCGCGGAACCTGAACGTCTCGCCGGTTCGGCCGGGGGGTCCTGGCGCAACGTGACCGATGGCGTGGGCGCGGGCGCAGGCGGCGCGACGACCTCGGCGCCGCGGTTGGATCCGTTGCCCGGGGCCGGTGATGCGCCGGTGGGCGTGTAATCGGAGAAGAAGTCCTGCCACGCGCCCGACACCGAGGCCGGTTCCGCCACGAACTGGCGGTACATCTCCTCGACCAGTCCCGAGTTCGGTCCGAGGTCTTCGAAAGTGTTGGTCACACGTCCGAGGTTACCTGCCCCTATCGGCGAAGTAGCTCTGCAGTTTGGAACGCAAGATCGAGCGCCTGACGCGCGTTGAGGCGCGGGTCACACATGGTCTCGTACCGATCTTCGAGGTGATCGCCGAGCACTTCGTCGGTTCCGCCCAGGCATTCGGTCACGTTCTCGCCGGTCAGCTCGATGTGAACACCGCCCGGCCACACTTCGGCGGTGTAACAGGCGTCGAAGAAGCGGCGGAGCTCACTCATCACATCGTCGAATCGGCGCGTCTTCACACCGCTCGAATGGGTGAAGGTGTTGCCGTGCATCGGATCGCAGGCCCAGACAACGGGCTGGCCGGTGTCCCGAACCGCTTCGAGGATCGGCGGGAGACGGTCGGCCACGAGGTCCTGACCCATCCGGCTGATCAACATCAACCGCCCGGCTCGCAGATCCGGGTTGAGGCGTTTGCAGAGCGCGACGACCTCGTCCGGCTCGATGGTCGGCCCCAGCTTGACGCCGATGGGGTTCTGCACGCCGGCGAGGAACTCGACGTGCGCACCGTTGAGTTGGCGGGTGCGGTCACCGATCCAGAGCAGATGGGCGGAGCAGTCGTACCAGTCGTCGGTGATCGAGTCCTGCCGGGTGAGGGCCTCCTCGTAGTCCAGGAGCAACGCCTCGTGCGACGTGTAGAAGTCGACCTCGTGCAACTTCCGCTCGGCGTTGAGGTCGATGCCGCACGCAGCCATGAACCGCATGGCGCGCTCGATCTCACCGGCGAGGGTTTCGTACCGACGCCCCTCCGGACTCGCGGTCACGAAGTCCTGGTTCCATGCGTGGACTTGCGCGAGGTCGGCGTAGCCGCCCTTGGTGAACGCTCGGAGCAGGTTGAGGGTCGATGCCGACTGGTGGTACCCACGCAGCAGACGCTGCGGGTCGGGTCGGCGGGCTTCTGCCTCGAACGCGAAGTCGTTGACGATGTCACCGCGAAAGCTGGGGAGTTCGACGCCGTCGCGCGTCTCCGTGTCCGACGATCGGGGCTTCGCGAACTGGCCTGCGATTCGCCCGATCTTTACCGTCGGCACGCCGGTTCCGTAGGTGAGCACCACCGACATCTGGAGGATGATCTTCAACTTGTCGCGGATGCTGTTCGCAGAGAAAGCGCTGAACGCCTCGGCACAGTCACCGGCCTGGAGCACGAACGCTTCGCCGTTCGCGGCGAGGGCGAGGGCGTCGGTCAGCGAGCGCGCTTCACCGGCGAAGACCAGCGGTGGGATCTCGCGAAGTTCGTCGGTGGCGGAGCGCAGCGCGGCTTCGGGCCACGCCGGCTGTTGGGCGACGGGGCGGTCACGCCAAGAAGCTGGGCTCCAGGGTGGTTCCGGCGCAGATTCGGACGCGGTCGACATCTCAGAGGTACTGCCCGGGAGCGGGCGCGCTGCTGTCGCCGCCCGGGCCACCGGGGCCACCCAGGCCACCCGGGCCACCGGGGTCGGGCGCACCGATCTCGAGCGCGTGGCGGCGGCGCATTTCCTCGAACTGTTGCTGGGCCACGGCCTGTTGTGTGAACAGCGTGGCTTGAATGCCGTGGAACAGTCCCTCGAGCCAGCCGACCAGTTGCGCTTGCGCGATGCGGAGTTCTGACTCGCTCGGGGTCTCGGCCGAGATCGGCAGGACGACCTTGCTCAACTCTTCTTGCAGTTCGGGAGACAGGATGCCGTGTAGTTCGCTGAGCGAGCGCTCGTGGATTTCTCGCAGCGCTCGCCGGCCGGCATCGTCGAGCGGGGCGCGCCGCACTTCATCGAGCATTGTCCGCACCATCGACGCGATGCGGATCAACTTCGTCGGCCGCAGGACTTGCTCGTCGGGTTCGCCGGGCGCACCGGTCTCGGACGTGGGCGTAGGCAGCCCACCCGGGAACGTCATGGGCGAGGTCAGGACCTCGGGCGCGGAGGGTTGCGGTTCCTGGCTGGACATCGAAGCAACGTTACCGGCCGGGTACCGGACCGAACGTAGTGAGTTACGGCGCGACCAGGTCCGGCGGTCGCCGGCCGACGACGCCTTCGGTACGAGGCCCCGGCACCCCGTGGAACTGATAGGGCTCGGCCTCCCGCCCCGGCTGGCACACCCAACACTCGCCGGTCCGTCCGGTGTTCACGATGGTGAACACCGCGTCCGCGATCTGGGAGGCGGGCATGAGCGGGAAGTCGTTGGCGGCGAACATCGCCTTCGCCTCTTCGCTCAGGATGTTCGTGTCGGTCATGCCGGGGTTCACCGTGTTGGCGGTGATGTTCTTCGCCTTCAGGGGCGGCGCAATGGACCGGATGAAGCCGACGACGGCGTGCTTGCTCAGCCCGTACACCGGATCGAAGGGCACGGGCATGAGACCGGCGAGGGAACTCGTCGCCACGATCGCCCCGCCGCCCCGACGTTCCATTGCCCGGATCGCGGCCCGGGTCCCCCAGACCACACCGTCGACGTTCACCCGCATGATCCGGAGGTACTCGGCGTCGGTGAGCTCGAGCATGTCCGACACGCCGATCGCGATCCCTGCGTTCAGGTAGGCGATATCCACGCCGCCGAGCTCGCGTTCACACGCCGTGAACGCAGCATCGACCTCGGTAGAGTCGCCGGCGTCGGCGTGGGCGAAGAAGCCGCCGAGGGCCTCCGCCACCGCTCGACCGTTCACATCGTCGAAGTCGACCGCGCCGATCGTGGCTCCTTCGGCCGCGAGGCGCTCGGCCGTCGCCTTCCCGATGCCCGACCCTGCGCCGGTGATGACTGCGACCTTGCCGTCGAATACGCCCATGCATTGAACGTAGGCGCTACTCAGCGGCCGCCGCTATGTCCGCACATTCAGGTGCCGTTCTTCCGAATTCGGCGTTTCGAGTTAGCTATACAATCGTAGAGCTAACTCGAACACGCGAATTCGCGAGAAGGTGAGACGGCAGCGGTGGTTCAGTACCGGCTGAGTGCTCGAAAAGTGAGCGGAGGACGTATCGCAAAGGTTGCGAGTGACCTGATGATGAGGGAAGGCGTTGACGCGGTGACGATGCGTTCCGTCGCGTCGGCCTGCGGCGTCACTCCCATGGCCATCTACAGCTACTACGACTCGAGCGCGGAGATGCGTCGCGCCGGCGTGGACTTTTCATTGCGAAGAGTGCGCACCCCACCATTCGAGGGTTCGGTGGTTTCGAGGCTCCAGCACTGGGGTCACGCAACCCGAAAGGTGCTTCGTCGACGCCCCGATCTGGCTGCTATCTGTCTCACCGATTGGCCAGAACTGCCCGAGGGATGTCGCGTCATGGAAGGTCTGCTCGTCGTCGCAGCGGAGCACACAGCAGAGAGCGCTGGTCAGGTCCAGATTGCGAACACCGTCTTCGTCTACGTCCTGACCCGAGTGATCGCCGAACGTGCCATGGTCGAACGGCGGACGCGACCCAACCTACCGGCGGTTGCAGCAACTCCGCGGAGGTTCGCCCGTCTCGTAGATGTCCAGTCCGAGTTCAAGCGGCTTGATGTAGATCGTGATTTCGCGACTGGTCTCGACGCATTGCTTGATGGACTTCTGAGGTGACCGAATGTCGGTGACGGTGCGTCCCGCCGGAGATCACATCTGGATGACGACCAGCCGCTCTTGGGTCATCTCGTGGACGGCGTAGCGCGGACCTTCTTTGGTGTTTCCGCTGTCCTTCACGCCGCCGTACGGCATCTGGTCCGTGCGGAAGGTCGGCATCTCGTTCACCATCACGCCCCCGAAGTCGAGAGTGTGGGCCGCGGCCAGTGCGGCCTTGAGATCGGTGGTGAAGATCGCGGCCTGCAGTCCGTAGCGACTGTCGTTCGCCATCCGGAACGCGTCGTCCAGCTCGTGGTAGCCCTGGAATCCGACGAGAGGACCGAAGACTTCCTGGGTGCAGACGTTCATGTCCGGGAGCACGCCGGTCAGGACCGTCGGCGTCAGGACGTCGGCGTTCACTGCGCCTCCGGTTGCGATTTTCGCTCCACCGGCCGTGGCTTCGTCGATCCAGCCGACGATGCGGTCGCGCTCACCGGCGTTGATGAGGGCAGAGACGTCGGTGGCGTCGTCCGTCGGGTCGCCGACGACCAGAGCCTCGACTTTGGCCACGACGCGGTCCACCAGCTCGTCGCGGATCGAATCGTGCGCGTACACGCGCTGGACCGAGATGCACGTCTGACCGGAGTAGGCGAAACCGCCCGCCACGATCTTGGTTGCCGCGAGTTCGAGATCCGCATCCGGCTCGACGATGACCGGAGCGTTGTTGCCGAGCTCGAGGCCGACCTTCTTGCGCGGCGCGCGTCCTTTGATGCCCCACCCGACCTCGGGGGAGCCGGTGAACGTGATGTAGGCGATGTCGTCGTGGTCCACGATCGCGTTGCCGACGCTGCCACCGCCGCCGACGACCACGTTGAGCCACCCCGGCGGCAGTCCGCATTCGTCGAGCAACACCTCGGCCAGCAACAGCGCGGTGAGTGGTGTCTGGGACGCAGGCTTCAGGACGACCGGGCACCCCGCGGCGATGGCCGGCGCGACCTTGTGCGACACGAGGTTGAGCGGAAAGTTGAACGGACTGATAGCGCCGACGATCCCGATCGGGAGTCGGAGTGTGAACCCGAACTTGCCCATGCCGGCGTCGTTGGCATCCATAGCGATCGTCTCGCCGGTGAGCGTGCGCGCCTCAACGGCGGCGAAGCGGAACGTGCCCACGGCGCGCGCCGCCTCGACGCGAGCCGTCTTGATCGGCTTCGCCGCCTCTCCGGCTATCGAGCGCGCGAACTCTTCATTGCGCGCGGTCAACCGGTCGGCGGCGCGATCCAGGATGGCGGCGCGCTCGTGGGCCGGGATCGGTTCCCGACGGGCCGCAGCCGCCGCGGCCACGGCGGCATCGACGTCGTTCGAAGACCCGACGGCGACGGACCCGACTTCGGAGCCGTCGAACGGAGAACGGATCGACGCGGTCTCACCCGTCATGACGAGTTCGGAACCAATGCGCAGCGGTCGTACGTCAGTCATGGACGAAAGACTAGGAGGACGCACTCATTCGGTCACCAGCGTGTCTGTCACGAATCTGCCGTCGGGATCGAAGCGCGCATTGGCGAAGTCCTTCCGGAACTCGAGATCGAGTCCGGCTCCACCGGTGCGGTGCTTCTCGATGCTGAACACGACCCGCCCGTGGCGCGCGGTGCTCCGAACGCGATCGAGATCCGAGTGCGAGGCGCTGACGATCTCGGACTTGTCGTTGAGCAAGATGGCGATGTCGGCTTCGTGGGCGATCGCGGGCGCGCCGTCGAGATGACGGAGACGCAGGCGTCGAATCCCGAGCCCGGCCCGGCCGGCCGCAGCCAGCGCGAACACCGGGACGTTCGCGACCATCGCCAGTTCCTTGAGTGCGGCCGCCGACTCGCCGGTGACCGTGTTGGTGCCGACGATCGGGTTGGCGGTCGACAGGCTCTGGAGCGAGTCGACGAAGAGCGCAGTGTGCCCATCGCGATGGTTCGCGACGATGTCGGCGAGCTCCACGATGCCCGTCGCGCGGCTCGACCCGGCGACGAAATGGAGTCGGGCTCCGTAGTCACCGAGCCGGTGCACGGCTTCGTCGCCAAGGGGATCCGCCGTGAGTGCATGAGTCGGGCGCGCGCCGAGGACGACCTCCTCGCCGAGCATCTGGACCTGACGCAGCGTGGTGCGCTCGTCGACCCGGGCGAGGCTGGCCAGTTCGATGGCGAGCAGCCGACGCAAGAGCGCAGTCGGAGAATGTTGGAAGTCCACGTAGACGACGGTCTGGCCACCCATGGCCATTCGTCGGGCCCACTGAAGCGCGGTCACGGATTTTCCGACACCGGGGTGGCCGCCGAGGACCACCAGGTCGTGAGGTTGCACACCGCCGCGGAGGGCGTCGTCGAGGGGTTGAAACCCGGTGGCGAATCGGGGTGATCCGACGTCGGTGCGCGCGTCGTCGAGTGCGGCGAGGAGGGCGGCGGCAGTGGCCACCGGTCCCGGCGGGAGTGGATGGGCGGTGTCGGAATGGTTCACGACCACTGGAGCACACCCAGGGCGAGGACGACGACCACGGGTGCCGCGACCAGGAGTTCCACGAGGGAAACGCCGCGATGATCCGGTGCGGCGGACGAGCGCGTGCGCGTGCGGGCGCTCATGTCGTGTTCCTCCCTGACGGTGCGTGGTTCGTGATCGTCAGAGCAGGATCGAGCATTTCAGGGTCTTTGACATCCCCAAGATTCAGGAATATCGCCGAACGAGTCGCCGAACGTGTCGACGGTCAGCCGCCGAGGACCCATCCGGATCGGCGAGCCAGCGCCACCGCGGCGAGCTGACTGTTCACGCCGAGCTTGGCGAGGAGTGCCTTGATATGGGAGCGGACTGTGGCCACGGAGACGAAGCTGTCCCGGGCGATGGTCTCGGCGTTCTTTCCGTCGATCAGGTCCTGGAGGACCTCGGACTCGCGAACGGTGAGTCGTTCGAACGGCGCGGTCCGTTCCGCTTCCTGGGATCGGTGCACCCGGAGCCCCGACATCAGCTGTTCCCGAGTCGCGAGGCTGAGGATCCCGCGGCCGTCGAAAACGTCGGCGATGTGTTCGATCAACCGGTCGAAGGGATCGCGTTTGCTGATCACGCCGACGGCGCCGGCTTCGACGCACTTCGCGAGCGTCACCGGGTCGGTCTCACCGGTCAGCATCGCGACCCGGTATCCCAGCTCCCCGATGGGCTTGATCAGGTCCAGCCCAATGCCGGCATCGCCGAGATCGAAGTCCAGCAAGACGAGCGCGAGGTCGCGATCTCGGAGCGCGTCGAGGACCGCGTCGGGGTGGAGGTCCTTCACCACCATCGCGGTGATGCCGCGGCCGGCGAGCGCGTACGCGAGCGACTGCGCCAACAGGCCGTGGTCCTCCACGATCGCGATCTGGGCCACGTCGGTCGGTTGGGTGTCTCGGAGAACGGCAGCGTCGGTCATTGTGCTTCTCGCATGGGGATGAGTGGGGAAGGCTCGTGCGGGCTCACGGTGTGTCCTTCGGCGTGTGGAGGCACGATCCTGAGCGCGGGAGCGGCCGGAATCGACAGGACGAAGGCGCAGCCTCCGTCCGGGCCGGTTTCGACCCAGAGATCGCCGTCTTGGCTTCGCACCAGGTTGCGAGCTACGGCCAGGCCCAAACCGTGGCCCGTGGCGGGTGCATCGGGGTCGACTCGGAACCCACGTTCGAAGATCAGATCCCAATATTCGGGATCGATGCCCACACCACCATCCTCGACCCGAATCGAGATCTCGTCCAACTCGTGACGGGCCGTGACCAGCACCTCCGTCCCGGGTGCGTATTTCGCGGCATTCGTGAGCAGGCCTTCGAGGACCTGAGCGATCTGGTCCGGTCGGCCGAGTGCGCGCGCCGCACCGTCGGTATCGAACCGGATGGTCTGGCCGGCAACACGATGGAGCTCGACGGTCGGTACCAGGGCGGTAGCGACGTCGAAGGCTTCGACGTCACTCGCGCCCGGAGACTCGTTGACGAGGGTGCGCAGTCGCCGGATCTCGGCGATCAGCGCCGCCCGCAAGGTCGATTCCGCGGTCGGTGCCGCGGGGGCCGCAGGCCCAACGTCATCGTCCACTGATTGGGGTGCCCATGTGGCCACCCCGCCTTCGATGGCGACGACGGTCGAACGCATTTCGTGGAGTCGATCTGCGAACGACTCCTCGACGCGATGACGATTGGCGGTCTCGCGCTCGCGTTCGATCTGCTCCCGGAGCGCACGCGTGCGGTGATGGACGGCGGCTCGCACCAGACCGCCCAACGCGCCGATGCCGGCGAGGCCACTCGCACCGAGTTCGAAGAGCCGATCCGCGAGCTCGGCGGCATTGCCGTGGTGGATCCCGAGGGGGACCAGATCGGCGAAGCCCAACGCCACCGCAAACGGGATCAGCCACGCAGCCTCAACGTCTCGTCGTGCACCCACCTGGCGTAGGACGGCCAGCGCGCCGATCAGCATCCACGCGGTGCCCGCGATCGCTAGTGCGGTGCGCGCCGGCACGTGGCTCTGGTTGACGGCGAAGACGACAGCCACCGCGAGGGCCGCTCCACCGGCGGCGACGGCGACGGTGCTCGTCAGTCGGATCGAAGCGTCGACCTCGGGTCCGGTGATGGCGCGCAGGATCAGGATTCCGGCGAGCACCGCGATCGCGAGATCGATGGCGAGGGAGTCGGTGCCCGCCAGCGGTTCGAGCACGAGTCGGCCGGTCCCGATGGTCAAGAGTGCCCAGCCGCACCACCAGTTCCGGGCGATGCCATCGAGTCGCCAGCGCAAAATCGATGCCACCCCGGCGAGCAACGCAAGCGTCGCGCCGACGACGGCGAACTCGTTGAGTGTGAGCGGTGAGATCTCGAAACGGAGGTTGGGTCCGATCAGCAGCCAGCAAGCGGCAACGATGACAAGGATGGCGCTCGGAAGCGCAGCGGGCACCACGAACCGAGCAACGCCGCGCCGATCCGGCCCGCGATAGGGCGCGGGAACGACTGGTGGCATCGGGTCGCGGGTGGACTGCCGCGGTTGCACCTGTCTCCTTGGACGCGCTCGGATCTGACCCCGAGTTCATCGGCTGGGAGGCCGGTTGACCTGAGCCGGAACCGGACAGTGACCTCGGCGCCGGGAGTGGGTGGGAGACCGGGTTTGTGCTCGCCGCGGCGGTGATGGTTCTTCACGAGCCAGACATCAGTGCCCAGGGGCTGGGTCGCCGCGTCGCACGCGTGGCCGAGACACCCCAACCCGAACGCGTCTTCGATGGTCCGGAGCAGCGAATAGTGGGTGTACGGCACCGCAGAGTGCGTTCCCGGGTGCGCAACCGCTTGGGACAGCACCGTCGTGAAGATCTTGCCGCCCGACGCGTTTCCGCAGCATCCGCGCGTGTCGGCACCCTCGGACTCGTCGAAGGTGATGATCAGCGCACCGCTGTGCCGGTAGTCGTCGGAGGCGAGGATCTGAGGCACGTTCGCGGCCAGCCACGCGTCCGCGGTCGGGAGCGAACAGTTCGCACCGCGGTCGTGCCCGTCGTTGCAGGTGTTCGGAACGATCAGCGAATACTCCGGCGCCGTCTCGTTGGCGAGGTCCGTGCTGAGTTGCGTGTACGGGACATCGTGTTCGACGCAACGGTCCGACTTGACGGTGATATCCGGGCCGACCACGTCGCGGTAGTACACGAACGGGTTGTGGCGCGTGGCGTACCCGACCAAGTACGGATCGAGTTGGCCGGACACGGTCGGGTGGGTACACGGCGCCGGCATCGACTCCATGTAGGCCTTCCACGACCGACCGCGCTCCTCGAGCTGGTCGCCGATATTGCGATCCAACGGTGCCTCGAAGATGCAGTCGTACTGGAAGCAGTCGCCCTTGGTCGCGGCGTTGGGTGTGTTGCCGCTCGTCATCGCGATGTAGTTCGAGAGACTGTTGTGATCCACGGCGTACATCTGGTCGAGCGTGACGCCCTGTTGGGTCAGGCTCGCGAGGTACGGGGCTGCCGCTGGGGTCACGTCTTCGGCTTTGTAGTTCTCGAGCACGATGTGAAAGATGTGCTTGAGGTGATGGGGCCGCCGCCAAGGTCGGTTCGGATCGGCGCCGGCGCCGGCCGCCGATCCCAGCGCGAGCGCCGTGCTGATCGCGAGTGCGACGACGACCTGTGCTCGGCGCGCGCGACGGCCATTGATTCGTGTGATCACGATGTCCCCCTTTGACCCGCCGGACCCTATTCGCCAACTTCGCGCCGGACAAGCCTTTCGGGCGTGCCCTCGGCAGGATTCGAACCTGCGCACACGGGGCTCGGATTTCGGTGCCGATGCGGAGCATCGGGCTTCGGTGCCCTCGGCAGGATTCGAACCTGCGCACACGGCTCCGGAGGCCGATGCTCTATCCCCTGAGCTACGAGGGCGGGGCGGGCGACACTACCAACTCTTGTTCTGAGCCCTGAGTGTCTGGCGGTCTCGTCAGCGTTCGGGGACGACCAGCGACTCGAGCGAGCGGTTCAGGCTCTGCAACGTGGCGCGCGCCGCGGCCTCGATGCGACTCACCCCGGCCGAGATGCCGAGGCGCGGTCCGACTTCGAGGTGCACCGAACACGCGACGACGAAGGTGCCGTCCCCATGTGGGTCGGTGATCTCGTTCGCCCAGAAAAGCTTCGGGTCGAGGTCGGGTGCAAAGGACTTGAGTCCGTCGAGCGTGGCCTGTGCGGCCGCAGTGACTCCGCCGCTCGCTTGCCCGCGCCCGATGATCCGACGGCCGCCGAACGTGAGGTGAACCTCGAGTTCGTCGGTGTCGGGGAAGGTCAGTACCGCCAGCAGCCGGACGCGCTGGTGGGCTTCGTCGTCACCGTCCGCGCCGGTCGTCGCGTCGGCCTCGGACTGGGCCGCGGGTGCAACGTCGGACGGCGGCGCAGCCGAGTCCGAGCCGGCGGTCAGCGGTGTCGGCGCCGCGGGTGCGTGCACGATCTTCCAACGAACGATCTCGAGGGCGACCGGCTTTTCGGCGTGGCGGTAGGCGATCCGCGCCGCCTGTTGCGAAAGGTTTGCGGTGGGCTCGTCGCCGGCGACCTGTATTTGGACGAGCAGCATGTCGTCTCGCTCGGTGAAGCCGGCGGCACGAACGCCGGGAAGCTTGCGGAGCTCGAGTTCGAGGTCGTCGAGGTTCGTCGTTTCCACGTCAGGATCCTTGGTGTCGAGCGGCTTTGGCCTCATAGAGGCGCTTGTCGGCGAGCGCGACGAGGGCTTCGGCACTTTCGGCCTCGGTGGGACACTGAGCGACGCCGTAGGAGAATGCGGGACACCCACGTTCGGAGACTTTGGCTGCGCCGATGCGTTCGAGGAGCGGGGGCACCGCCTCGGGATCGGTGCTCGGCAGGATCAGCGCGAACTCGTCGCCACCGATGCGTGCCGCATTGTCGCCGTACCGAAGGATGCGACGGAACCGCTCACCGAGCGCTCGGATGGCGGCGTCTCCCGCCTGGTGCCCGTCCTTGTCGTTGATCAGCTTGAGGTCGTCGAGGTCGATGAGGACCAAAGTGAACGGCCACCGGTAGCGCACGCTGCGCGCGATTGACATGTCGAGCAGGCGGTCGAACGTGCGACGGTCGAAGAGGCCGGTCAACGGATCGTGCCAGGAGTCGTACCGCAGGACCTCCATCCGTAGCGCGACCACGCAGAGGCTGGTGACGAGGGAGGCGTCAACGGTGTTGGCGTCCAGGGCCGGGTCCGTGTAGAGGCCCGGCGGGGCATCCAAGAGGGCTTCGCCCCCGGGATCGTCGAGCGGCTTGCGTCCGGCTCGAAAGACCTGTCGACCGAGCCCTGGCTCGTCGATGATCACGGCCGCGTCGTCGAGATTGTGCTGAGTTACCAGTGCATCGAGGGCGTGATAGATGATTGCAAGGCCGCTCTGACTGGTCGCCAGTTCGCCCACCATCTCGGTCCCGAGATCGCTCATGGGCTCGCTGCCGGGAATCGGGGCGAAGAGGTGTTCGGCCGGGTGTGGCTCCGCGTCAGTGGGCAACAACGCAGCCAGGCCGCGCCCGAGTCCACCTTGTCGTGCCACGAAACTTCCCCCTGTCGGCCTGGTGATACCACGCTCCGCCGCCCCTCGGATGGTGCCTGTCGGACCCTTCTGTCCCGGGTCCGGCAGGTTGTGCAGATTATCGGTCACGCGCGGCGTTCGCACGATCGCAACGGTCGCGAGGTTACCGATTGCGACGCACCCCGATTTTGGCACCGGGTCGCACGGAGTCGTGTGCGATGCTGCGTCACCCGCCCGCCGACCCTTCCGACTGATCGTGATTGCCGACGACCTCGTAGCTGCTCTCGATGCCGCCCTGCACACGATCGGACTCGAAGTCCCTTCGTCGGGTCTCGAGGTTGTGCCCACCAAGAACCGCGAGCACGGTGACTGGCAGACGAATGTGGCGATGGTGCTCGCCAAGTCGGCCGGCGCAGCACCACGCGAGGTCGCCGGTCGCATCGTCGCCGCGCTCGAGGCCGCGGCCCCGGCGCACGTGGCGCGAACCGAGATCGCCGGACCCGGCTTCATCAACTTCCACCTCGCTTCCACCTGGCTCTACGACGTCTTGGGTGCGGTCATCGGCGACGGCGCCGCGTACGGCCACGGCGACGCGTATGCCGACCTTGCGGTCAATCTGGAGTTCGTCTCGGCGAACCCGACGGGACCGTTGCACGCCGGCGGTGGGCGATGGGTGGCGGTCGGGGACGCGATCGCAAACCTGTTGGCAGCACAAGGTGCGCGCGTGCACCGCGAGTACTACCTGAACGACGCGGGGCATCAGCTGGACATCTTCGCGGCTTCGCTCATGGCGCGCTACCGCGGCGAACAACCACCCGAAGACGGATACCAGGGCGCGTACCTGATCGACATGGCCGACGCGATGCGCGCCGACCTCGGCGACGACGTGAGCGCCGAGCAGGCCGCCGATTGGGGCTACCACGCGGTAGTCGCGGAACTCCGGGACGACCTCGCTCGGATCGGCGTGCACTTCGACACGTGGTTTTCGGAACGCACGTTGCACGAACGCGGCGATGTCACCGACGTCCTCACCGCCCTCCGTGAGGGTGGCCACACCTACGAACGCGACGGTGCCGAGTGGCTCGCGAGCGAAGCGCTCGGAGACCAGCGCGACCGCGTGCTGGTCCGCAGCAACGGCACGACCACATACCTCACCAACGACCTCGCGTACCACCGCGACAAGCTCGCGCGCGGCTGGACCCATCTCATCGACATCTGGGGTGCCGACCACCACGGTCAGGTGAAATCGCTCCAGGTCGCGATGCGCGCCCTGGGCGTCGGCACCGAGGCCGCGCCCGAACCGGAGATCATCCTCGGCCAGTTGGTGAAGCTCGAACGCGGGGGAGTGGTGGTGCGGCTCTCGAAGCGCGCCGGGACCGTGATCACGCTGTCCGACATCCTCGACGAGGTCGACCCGGACGTCGCCCGCCTCACCTTCTTGCTCCAAGGGATCGATACCGCGCTCACGTTCGATCTCGATGTTGTCACCGCGCAGTCGATGGAGAACCCGGTCTATTACGTGCAGTACGCGCACGCACGGGTGTGCTCGATTGCGCGGCGCGCCGCGGATGGGGGCGTGGTGCGTCCGCAGTTCGCGGACATCGATCCATCGGTGTTGGTGCACGAACGTGAGTTGGACCTCTTGCGCGCCCTGGCCGAGTATCCCGAGACGTTGCGCCACGCCGCGGCCTTGCGCGCACCGCATCGGGTCACCACCTGGGTGCGGGACTTTGCGTCGCGCGTTCACGGCTTCTACCGAGATTGTCGGGTCATCACCGACGACCCCGCGCTGACCCATGCGCGCCTCTGGTTGGTGGAGTCCGCCCGCATCGGACTGGCAGGCTCGCTCGCGATCCTTGGCGTGAGCGCGCCCGAAGCGATGGAGCGCCTCGATGTCGACGAAGATGGCGGCGAGGCCGACGGAGATGGCGGCGAAGCGGGCTTCGAGCCGGCGGGCGAATGAACGCCCGGCCGTTCGACCCGACCATCCTTCCCGCCGGGCTTCGTGACCTGGACCTCGAACCGTTGGCCGCGACATTCGGAACGCCACTCTTCGTCTACGACGAGCAGCATCTGCGCGCTCGCGCCCGGGACTACGTGCAGCAGTTCGGCGCGGGGAATGTCGCGTACGCGGGGAAGGCGTTTCTGTGTGGCGCCATGGTTCGCCTCGTCGAGGACGAAGGGCTGCATCTCGACGTCGCGACCGGCGGCGAGCTGAGTGTGGCGCTCGGCGCCGGGTTCCCGCCCGAGCGGCTCGTGTTCCACGGCAACAACAAGAGCGATGACGAGTTGACGGCGGCGCGCGACGCGGGGGTCGGCCGCGTCGTGGCCGATTCCTTCGACGAGCTGGACCGGCTCGAGCGCATCGGCTGCGCCGGCGACGTCCTGGTGCGGGTCACGCCCGGCGTCGAGGCGCACACCCACGAGTTCATCGAGACCGGGACCGACACGTCGAAGTTCGGTTTCACGGTCTCGACCGGCGCCGCCCACGATGCCGTCGCTCGTGTCGTAGCGTCCCCAACGCTGCGCTTCGGCGGGGTCCACGCTCACATCGGCTCCCAGGTCTTCCGCCTCGACTCGTACGCGGAGGCGGCCGCGGTGGTCGGCCGATTCGCGGACGACTGCGAGCGCGCGACCGGTGCGGAGATCCCCCTCGTGAATCTGGGTGGTGGTCTCGGTGCGCGCTACCTCGCGTCGGACCCGGACCCGTCGGTCTCGGAGTACGCGGCGGCGCTGCGCACGGGCATCGGCGACCGGCGGATCATGGTGGAGCCGGGCCGTTCCATCGCCGCGGTGGCCGGGATCACGGTGTACCGGGTCGGGACGGTGAAGCCGATTCCGGGCGGTCGGACCTACGTCGCGGTCGACGGCGGGATGAGTGACAACCCGCGGCCGGTGCTCTACGGCGCGGGCTACGAGGCGTACCTGCCGGCCCGGTGTGCGGCGGACCGTTCCTTGCATTGCTCGGTGGCCGGCAAACACTGCGAGCAGGGCGACGTGATCGTTCCCGAGGCGCAGCTGCCCGCCGACGTCGCCGTCGGTGATCTCCTGGTCACGCCGGTGACGGGCGCGTACGGCTATTCAATGGCGAGCAACTACAACAAGGTGCCCCGTCCAGCGGTGGTGTTCGTCCGTGACGGCGTGGCTCGGCTGGTGGTCCGCCGTGAGACGTTCGCCGACCTCGCTCGTCTGGACGCGTGATCGGGAGCTCGCCATGCGAGACTCGGGAGCTATGACGAACGAATCGGTCAAGATCGGACTGCTCGGATGTGGCCATGTGGGGTCCGCCCTGGCTCGGCTGATCGCCACGAACGGCGACGAGATCGAAGCGCGCAGTGGCGTGCGGCTCGAGGTCTCCCGAATCGCCGTCCGCAACCTGGCGCTCGATCGTGACGTCCCGTTGCCCGCATCGGTCTTCACCCACGATGGCGCCGCGGTGGTGACCGACGACGATGTCGACATCGTGGTCGAGGTCATCGGCGGGATCGAGCCGGCGCGCGAGCACATCGTCGAGGCACTCAAGGCCGGCAAGCCCGTGGTCACCGCGAACAAAGAACTGCTGGCGAACTTCGGCAAGGAGTTGTTCGACACCGCGGCGGGTGCCGGTGTGGACTTGCTCTTCGAAGCGTCGGTCGCCGGCGGCATTCCGCTCATCCGGCCGTTGCGCGAGTCACTGGCCGGAGATCGCATCCGCCGGGTGATGGGCATCGTCAACGGGACGACCAACTACATCTTGAGTCGCATGTCCGAGTCCGGTGCCACGTTCAATGATGCGTTGGGCGAAGCGCAGAATCTCGGATACGCCGAGCGTGACCCCACCGCCGACGTCGAGGGCTTCGACGCGGCGGCGAAGGCGGCGATCATCGCCACCATCGCGTTCGGCGCTCGCGTCGTCGCCGGCGACGTGTACCGCGAAGGCATCAGTTCACTGACGGACGCGGACATCGCCTCGGCGCGCGAGCTCGGCTACGAAGTGAAGTTGCTCGCCGTGGCCGAGGAGTCCGACCGCGGGATCGCGGTGCGCGTGCATCCCACGATGCTGCCCGTCGGTCATCCGCTCGCCTCTGTGCGCGATTCCTTCAACGCGTTGTTCATCGAAGCCGATGCCGTCGGTGAGTTGATGTTCTACGGGCGGGGTGCCGGTGGCATGCCGACCGCCAGCGCGGTCCTCGGTGACGTGATCGACGCCGCGAAGAACCTGGTGAGCGGGGCGCGTGGCGCGACCGTCGGGACCCTCGCCCGCAAGCCGATCCGTCCGATCGACGAGGTCGAGAGTCAGTTCTATTTGCAGCTCGAAGTGGCCGATGAGCCGGGGGTTCTGGCCGCGATCGCCGAAGAGTTCGGCGCCCGGAGCGTGTCCATCAAGTCGATGCAGCAAGAAGGCATCGGCGATGGCGCGCGGCTGATCTTCATCACGCATCTGGCCCGCGAGGCGGACCTACGCGCCACCATCCACGCGCTGCGCGAAGTCGGTGCGGTCCATCGCGTGGGATCGGTGCTGCGCGTCATGGGCGACGAAGGATGACGGTGCACGCGAACGGCTGGCCGGGACTCATCGAGGCCTACCGAGAACATCTCCCGGTCAGTGAGGCGACGCCGGTCGTGACGCTGCTGGAGGGCAACACGCCGCTCATCTCGGCGCCGCGCCTCTCCGAGCAGCTCGGACTCGACGTGTACCTCAAGGTCGAGGGTGCGAACCCCACGGGTTCCTTCAAGGACCGCGGCATGACCTTGGCCATCACCAAGGCGGTGGAGGCGGGCTCAAAAGTGGTGGTGTGCGCGTCGACCGGCAACACCTCCGCCAGCGCGGCCGCCTACGCCGCGCGCGCCGGCTTGACGTGTGGTGTGGTCATCCCGGAAGGAAAGATCGCGCTCGGCAAGCTCGCCCAGGCGCTGATCCACGGCGCAAAGGTCGTGCAGATCCGGGGCAACTTCGACGAGGCGTTGGCGGTGGTCCGCCAACTCGGTGAGGTGGATGGCGTAGCCGTGGTCAACTCCATCAACCCTTTCCGTATCGAAGGCCAGAAGACCGCGTCGTTCGAGATCATCGAGGTGCTCGGTGATGCGCCGGACGTCCACTGCCTCCCGGTGGGGAACGCCGGCAACATCACGGCGTACTGGAAGGGTTACGCCGAATACGAAGACCTCGGCCGGGCCACCCGTCGGCCGCGCATGCTCGGGTGGCAGGCCCAAGGTTCGGCGCCGCTCGTGCTCGGCGAGCCGGTGCTGTACCCGGAAACGATCGCCACCGCGATCCGCATCGGCAACCCGGCGAGCTGGGATGGCGCGATCACGGCGCGGGACGAGTCCGGTGGCGCCATCGACATGGTGAGCGACGACGAGATCCTGGCGGCCTACCGGCTGCTCGCCGCGACCGAGGGAGTCTTTGTCGAGCCGGCTTCGGCCGCGTCGGTGGCCGGGCTGTTGCGGGCCAGTGATCTCGGGTTGGTCGAGCGCGGCGAACGGGTCGTGTGTACGGTCACCGGGCACGGGCTCAAGGATCCGCAGCGGGCCATCGAGGAAGTCGCGATCGGCGAACCCGTCGATGCAACGTTGACCGCGGTCATCGGCGAACTCGGACTCTGACCACATCGGCGCCACCTCGCCGGTTCACCGCACGAAGGAGTGCTGGCAATGACTCGACCCCTCGCACTGGTGACGGGTGCATCGGCCGGCATCGGCCATGCGTTCGCGCACGGTCTCGCGCAACGCGGCTATGACCTCGTCGTCGTGGCGCGTGACACCGCCCGGCTCGACGCGCTGGCGAAAGAACTCCAAGCAACTCACGCCACCAACGTCGAAGTCATCACCGCCGACCTGCTCCAAATCGTGCAGGTCGAGACGGTGGAAGCCCGACTCGCCGACGGTGACCGGCCGATCGAGCTGCTCGTGAACAACGCCGGGTTCGGGACAATCGGGAAGTTCAAGGACCTCCCGCTCGATCGCGAAGTGCAGGAGATCGAGTTGAACGTGATCGCGCTGACCCGGCTCATGCATGCCGCGTTACCGAACCTGCTGGAGCGGCGAGCCGGCGGCGTCATCAACGTGTCGTCGATGGCCTCGTTCCAGCCGACGCCGGGGAACGCCACGTACGGAGCCACCAAGGCCTTCGTCACCAGCCTCAGCCAGGGAGTCCACGAAGAACTGCGGGGCACCGGCGTGACGGTCATGGCGCTGTGCCCGGGCTTCACGCGCACCGAGTTCCAGCAGCGCGCCGGTGTGGATTCGACTGACATCCCGGACTTCCTCTGGCAGGAGGCCACGACCGTGGTCGACTACGCGATGAAAGCGTTCTCGAAGGGGAAAGCACTCTGCGTTCCCGGCCCGTTGAACCAAGCGACGGCGGGTTTCAGCTCCGTCATGCCGTCCACGGTGACCCGGCGCGTTGCCGGCCTGATCGTTGGCCGCGGCGACAAGTAAAACCGCTCGCGGCGCCGGTGCTGTCGGCCCGGGTCCTCAGGCCGGGTCGATGCGCAAGACGCCGTCGTCCTTCGAGAGGACGTAGAGCTCGCGGTTCTGGTCCTGGCCGAACGAGTTCACGCTCGTGGCCTTGACGCCGAGATCGATGTCCTCGCTCTTCACTCCCGCACCCACGGGCGTGCCCCGGAGCGTGTTGCCGCAGTAGTCGGCGAACAGATACGTCCCCGCCAGGTTCGGGATCTTGGTGCCCCGGTAGACGTACCCGCCCGTGATCGAACACCGACCGTCGTGGGGGTACTCGAGGATCGGATCGATCCCGCGCGGTGGTCGGGCACCGCGGAACTCGTGGGTCCCTTCGCGCAGTGGCCACTCGAAGTTGAGTGGTGGCTTGGTCCCGGGCGCGACCCAGTCGATCTCTTCCCGCTTGTCCTGGCCGACGTCGGCGATCACCAGTGCGCCGGTCTCGGCATCGAAAGAGAAACGCCACGGGTTGCGCAGGCCGTAGGCCCAGATCTGGGGGAGTCCGCCACCGTTGACGTAGGGATTGTCCGCTGGAACTCCGACGGTGCCCTTGGCGTTCGGCGTCGGGTCGATCCGTAGCAACTTCCCGAGCAAGGTGCGCAGCGACTGCCCGTTCCCGCCGGGCGCATGCCCGGGTCCCTCGTCCCCGCCGTTGCCGCCGTCGCCCGTCCCGATCCAGAGCATGCCATCCGGCCCCGTCACCACGTTGCCGCCGTTGTGATTCGCCTGGGGTTGCTTGATCGCCACGAGCTCGCGCCGCGCGCGCCGGTCGGCGGTCTTGTCGGCGCGCATCGGATACGCGTCCACGCGCGTGTCGCCGTTGGTGTTGGTGTAGTCCACGAACATGGTTTGACCATCAACCGAGAACGCGAGGCCAAGCAGGCCGCGCTCGCCACCGGCCGCGATCGTGTCGCGCAGGTCGATGACCGGCTTCGCATCGAGTTTGCCGCCGCGCACGGCCACCACGCGGCCGACGTGTTCGGCGAAGTACAGATCGGTGTCGCCGGTCCGGACCGCCATCGCGATGGGGTCGTCGACCTTCGCCACCGGTGTGAGCTTGAGCTTGGCGTTGCGCGGATTGGGTGGTGCCGTGGTGGTCGAGGCGCCGGGCGCGGGCGCAGTGGTGGACGACGTCGTGGTCGATGACTTCCGAACTGTTTGCGAAACCGTCTTCGAACCTCCCGAGCTGCACGCGCTCACCGCAATGAGGACGACGGGAACAAGGACCAAAGTTCGACGCATCCCCTCCAAGGTACTGACCTCCTCCTCCCTTCCCCTACCATCCGAGCCGTGAAGTATGTAGTGCTCGTCCCCGATGGTTGTGCGGATGAACCAGTCGCGGTGCTCGACGGCAAGACGCCGTTGGAGGCCGCGCACCTCCCTCATCTGCAGGCCCTCGCCCAGTGCAGCGAGGTGGGGCGCGCCGCGGTGATTCCCGAAGGCCTGCCGCCCGGCAGTGACGTCGGGAACCTCGCCATCCTCGGGTACGACCCCACGGTGTTCCACACCGGCCGCGCCCCCATCGAGGCCGCGGCCATGGGGGTCGAGCTCGCCCCCGGTGAGGTCGCGTACCGATGCAATCTCGTCACGCTCGGCGCCGACGGCACGATGGTCGACTTCGCCGCGGGCCACCTCTCGAGTGAGCAGAGTCACCCGATCATCGCCGCGCTCGATGCCGAACTCGGCCAGGGGCGCGACGGCGTCCGCTTCTCGCCGGGCGGTGAGTACCGCCACCTCCTGGTGGTGCCGGGGGAGTGGGCCGAGGCGGACTGTGTCCCGCCGCACGACCTGACCGGCCGGCCCGCCGTCTGGCCGACCGGTGCCGCCGCGCCCCGGTTGCAAGCACTGATGGACGCCTCTCGGGCCATCGTGACGCGCGTGGCCGCCGACGTCGGCGCCACGGCTACCCAGGTGTGGTTGTGGGGTCAGGGCACCCGGCCGCAGCTTCCTGATTTCTCCAACCGCTACGGGGTGTCGGGCCGGCTGACTTCCGCCGTCGACCTGGTGCGAGGGCTCGGCGTGCTGGCCGGCATCGAGGTCCTCGACGTTCCGGGCGCGACCGCCGGATTCGACAACGACTACGTCGCCCAGCGGATGGCCTGCATCGATTCGCTCGGCGACCGGGACTTCTTCCTCCTCCACGTGGAGGCCACAGACGAAGCCGGCCACCAACAGGACGCGGCCGAGAAGGTGGCCGCCCTCGAAGCATGGGACCGGGACATCATCGGCCCGCTCCTCGATGCGCTCCCGGCCTTCGGGCCGTTCCGGATCCTCCTGCTGCCGGACCACGCCACGCCGGTCGAACTCGGAACCCACACCTCCGATTCGGTGCCCTACTTGCTGCATGACAGCGAGACGATCGTGACCGGGAGGGACTACACCGAACCCGCCACCGCGGAGTGCCAAGCGGTCGCGGCCCACACGCTTTTGGCCCGGATGGTCTCCTCCGGTTGAGATTCGGCCTATGATGCCGGAGGCGTTACCCCGTCGGACCCCGATTCCTGAGCGTTTGCAACCTTCTCAGCGATCGGATCCCGCCGAAGTGCGTGCGCCGGCTCGGCACCACTGAGCCTCTTCTCGTTCCGGTCCGAGACCGAAGTTGGCCTCGTCCCGGGCGAAGTCCTTTTTCATCGCGATGGGCAGCGACCCTCGCACCGGACCGGTCTCTCCGGCCCGGATCCATCCTCAGCGGTCCCCCCGACCCAAGGAGTACGAACCAATGGCAGAGCAGCAACTCGAACGCTCGATGCTCGACGGCAAGGATCGCGAACAGCTCCACGCGATCGCCGGCGCGATGGGCATCAAGGGCGTCACCCGCCTCAAGAAAGCCGACCTCGTCGACGCCATCCTCGGCGCCGCCGGCGGCAACGGGTCGTCGAACGGTGACGACCCCATCGCCAACGCACCCAAGGCGGCAAAGGCCACCAAGGCAACCAAGGCGACCAGGGCAACGAAGGCAACGAAGAGCGGGGTGGCCGAGCCGTCCGAAGGCGGCGACGGTTCCGCCAACGGTGCTGCGTCACCGCGCAAGGCCGTTCGGTCGAAGCGGGCGTCGGAGCTCGCCGCCGACGAACCGGACCTGGCCGCCATCGCCGCCGAAGAGAACTCGCTCGGTGGTGGAAGCGACCCCGAAATCGCACCCCGTCCGATGCGACGCTCGGCACCCGCCGGGAACGCTGCGCCGGACTCGGCGTCCGGATCGAGCGGGTCCGAGGGTTCGGCTGGTGCCTCGGCATCGTCGGGGTCGCCGTCGACGGCTGCGAGTGCGCCTGCGGTCGACTCCGAAGACCAGCGTGCGTCATTCGGCGAAGGCAACACCGCCGGTGCGAACGCCCCCGGGACCGGGCGTCGTCGGCGCCGTCGCGGTCGCGACCGTGAACGGACTGGCGGTGGTGGCAACCCGGGTGGTGGCAACGCGGGAAGCGGGAACGCAGGAGGCGGGAACGCCGAGCGCGGAAATCGCCCCGAGCGCGG
>JANYJV010000026.1 GCA_025361725.1 Acidimicrobiia bacterium
CAGATCTCCGCGATGCCGTCCGTGCACGTGGCGTGGGCCGCGTTCGTGGGCGCCGCGGTGGTGCACGCGGGAGTGAGTCGGTGGCGGTGGCTGATCCTTGCGCATCCGCTGGCGACGATCTTCGCAGTGAGCGCGACTGCCAACCACTGGTGGCTCGACGGCATCGTCGCGATGATCCTGCTCGCGCTCGCGGTGGCTATCGAGCGGTCGGTGCACCGCCTCGTCGAGCGGGTCCGTCAGGCGAAGGTCTCCACGCCGGCGTTGTCCGCGAGTTCGCCGGTCCCAGCCGCGAACGAGCCGGTGGAATGGTCTCGGCCCATCAGCACGTCGAGCGGGTCCCGCAGGTCGTCGACGTAACCGAGCGCGTACGCGCCGAGTGAATATCCCAGGAGTCGTTGCAACCGCTCCGGAAGTTCACGCGCGATCTCGGGTGGCACGGTGAGGAACTGGTTCTCCTCCTGGCGCAGCCAACCGACGCTGTAGGTGATGTTCACGCCGACGCGTGCTGATGGCTCGTCCGCTCGCACCCTTGGGTCGTCTGCCTGACGTGCGCTCACTCCCTCGTCCGCATCAGTCTGGTTGGGACCACCGCCGTGGTACAGCGAGCCGACGTAGAGCAGTACCGAGCCCCGCTCCATCTCCGCGGGCTCGGTGTCGGCGAGTTCGAAGCGGAGCTTGTCCTCGGCGAGATGGCTCCCAGGCACGACGCGCGTTGCGCCGTTGGCTTCGGTGAAATCCGTCGCCGCCCAGATGGTGTTGCACTGCACCTGGTAGCCGGTGGGGAAGGTGAAGAAGTCGAAGGCCCATTGATCCCGGTGGATGACCTGGGCCGGACCGCCGGGTTCGATGCGGATCAGCTGGGTGAGATGGAGTTGGTAGTTGTTCACGTGCGCGAGCACCTGGTCGACGGTCCCGAGCACGAGGTCGTCGAGCACCAGTTCCCGGGCGGCTGCGGAACGGGCCACGAGTCCACCCGTGCGGCGGGTGCGCGGGCCGGCGAAGTCGTCGGTGCCGTACGGCGTGCGCGCCACGTGGTCGGTCATCTCGGCGTCGATGCGCTCGAGCAGTTCGGGTGACGCGAGCCGGTCGATGATCACGCAGCCGTCCGCCGCGATCATGGCGGCGACGGCGTCGGCCGACGCGGTGGCAGGGAGGTGTTGAACCGTCATGGGCGAACTGTACGGTCCAACAACCGACGCGCGGTACCCCCGAGAAAGAGTTCCATCGCGTCGTCCTGGAGCGGGAGTGCACGCGCTTCGGCGAGTGACCGGCGCATCGGGAACCACGGCTCGTCGCTGCCCCAGAGCACGCGGCCGCGATACGCCGAGGTGTTCATGAACTTCAGCAGGTTGGGATCCATGTAGCGAGGCGCGTACGCGGTGCAGGAGAGGTAGAGGTTCGGCCACTTGCGCATGTAGTTCATGAGCAGCTCTTCGTAGGGGTGGCCCATATGTGCGCCGATTACCACCAGATCGGGAAAATCGATCAGGACATCCTCGAGCAACTCTGGGTGCTGCACCCGTGAGCGCACACGCGGTCCGGGGATCCCCACGTTGATTCCCATCGGGATACCGAGTTCCTCACAGACCGAGAACGCGGGATAGTGGCGCGGGTCCGTGATCGGCACCTGGTTGGCGAGCGGCATGATCCGCACCATC
Source organism: Acidimicrobiia bacterium (assembly GCA_025361725.1). Taxonomy (GTDB): domain Bacteria; phylum Actinomycetota; class Acidimicrobiia; order IMCC26256; family JAENVU01; genus JAENVU01. The sequence continues at coordinate 1,659 of JANYJV010000026.1, forward strand.
GAGAACGCCGGGTGGTCGGCGAGCGTTCGGATGCGGCGAGCAGTGCGGGTCGGACGTTCGGGCGTCGTGAGTCCGGCGGCCACGAGGAAGCGGCCCGGGTGTGCATCTGCGACGGCCAGCGCCTGCTCGACGGTGCGGTCCATGCCCGCGCAGAGCACGCCCGTCGTCACGCCGAGCTCGTCCATCACGGCGAGCAGCGCGTCCACTCCGATGCCGTCCGTCGAACTCGAACCGAGGTAGCCGGGGATGTTCGCGAACTGAACCTGTCCGAGGAACTCCTTCGCGCCCTGGTCGGTGACGAGGTTCACCCAAATGTCCAGCACATCCATCATCAAGCTCCGTTCGCTCGGAGCCGGGGCTGCCTTGCGTCAGTCAAGGGCACTGACGGTAGCGTCAGTGCCGAACGGCAGCAATCGAGCCGCCGACCGGAGGAGTTCGCATGAGTGCTGCAACCGACGAGCGGTACACGATCATTTCTGCCGACTGTCATGCCGGCGGAAATCACCAGCAGTACCGCGAGTACCTCTCGGCCGAGTGGCAGGCCGAGTTCGACGCGTGGCGCGGCGAGTACTCCAACCCCTTCCGTGACCTGCAGGACGACGGCCGGGCGCGCAACTGGGACGACGAGCGCCGCAACGCCGACTTGGAGAAGGACGGCATCGTCGCCGAGGTCACCTTCCCGAACACGGTGCCGCCGTTCTTCCCGACCGGTGCCGTCATTGCGCGAGCGCCGCAGGACGCCGAGGACTACCGCCGGCGCTGGGAAGGATTGCGTGCCCACAACCGGTGGCTCGCCGATTGGTGCGCGCGTTTTCCGGACCGGCGCGCCGGCATCGGCCAAGTCTTCCTTGACGATGTGGACGTCGCGATCAAAGAAGTGGAATGGATCCACGATCACGGCCTGCGCGGCGGAGTGTTGATCCCGGGGATCCCGGACGACGCGCACATGCCGCCGTACTACTCGGATCACTACGACCGGCTGTGGGCGGTGTGCGAAGAGCGCGGCATCATCGTCGGGCATCACACCACGGGCACCGGGCTCCCGGATTACGGGAAGCACGCGAGCTCGACGATCCAGTGGATGATCGAGACCGCGTGGTACGCGCACCGGCCCTTGTGGCAGCTCCTCATGAGCGGCGTGTTCGATCGCTTCCCGAACCTCAAGCTGGTGCTGACCGAACAAGGGTGTGACTGGATCCCGCCGCTGCTCATGCAGCTGGATGCCTTCCACATGCAGATGCAGAGTGGCCGCATCGGGGAGATGAACCTCAAGAACGATGCGGTGCTGCCGTTGACGCCGACGGAGTACTTCGAGCGCAACGTGTGGGTCGGGGTGAGCTTTCCTGGAATCAGAGAAGCGAAGTCCTTACGCAAGCTCGGTCTCCACAAGGTGATGTGGGGCGCGGACTATCCCCACAACGAAGGCACGTCACCCCACTCGCTCGCGAGTCTGCGCCGCACCTTCCACGATTGGTCCCCGGAAGACCTGCGCCAGGTGCTTTCAGGGACTGCAGCCGACGTCTACGGCTTCGACCTCGCCGCCCTCGACCCCATCGCGGCCGAAGTCGGCCCGAGTGTCTCCGAGGTGTCCACCCCACTCGACGAGATCCCCAAGAACGCCTTCAGCCCCGCCTTCTATAGATAAGAGAGAGCCGCAGCGCAGCGGAGGCGTACAGCTCGGGAGCGTCCCCGCGGGCACGCGCGGTTCAACCACGGAGCGGACGAGCAGACTGGTAGAGCGGTTGGAACGACGAGAGCCGCAGCGCAGCGGAGGCGTACAGCTCGGGAGCGTCCCAGCGGGCACGCGCTTTTCGACCACGGAGCCGACGAGTAGAAGTGATGGTCATGGAACGTCTACAACGCGTCATCGACTGGCTGCGCCACCGCGGTCGGCGCATCTCGGCCCAGGCGTGGGCCGCCGCTCGCGATCCGCTCCGGCTGCTCCCGATCGTCGCCGTCGGTGCGCTGCTGCTGATCGGCATTCCCTACACCGCCACCGGCCTCTCACGAGTTGGCCGCGCGGGTATGGACTGGCGTACCGAATCACGAGTCCGATGGCATCACGCCGACGGTGTGGTGACCGGCGTCCGCGATTCCGACGGTCTGGTCGCACGAGTTGAGTACCGCGACGATCATCGGCGGTCGCACGTTGCCGAGACTCGCGTGCGTGACACCACGGCTCACTGGCTCACGACCACGGTACGGGTCAAGTTCGATCCTAAGCATCTGCGCCGCATCGAAGTCCTGGGATTTGGCAACCGCAGCCCGGTCGCCGGGTTGCTCATCGCCTGTGCTCCACTTGGCGCGGGGGTGAGCGCGCTCATTGTCTCGGTCGGCGTGTGGCGCCGCCGCCGGTTGATCGCCGTCAGTGCTGCGCCTCTCGCCGCCCTTCGGCGACCGTTGAACCTGGGGTTCGCCGTCGTGATCGCAGGCGTCGGTGCATGGGCGGCAGGCACGGTTCTCGACCGTGGCTGGTCGGCGATCGCATCGTCAACCAGTCATTTGATCGGCACCGTGTTCGGCGACCTGCTGGGGGTCCTCGTACCGCTCGTCGCGTTCGCCTTCGGGGCCCTGCTGACCGCATGGCTGGCGCGTCACCGCCACCACCGCGAGCACGAAGGCTTGTTGTCGAGCGCGCACCGGCTCATCGACCGCGCTGCCGGCATGGTGCCGTCGCCCGAGGAGATGGCACCCGACGAATCTGCAACCGAGCGCGACCCAGGTTCGTCGCCTCCGAACCAGGAACCCACCGCGCCGGTCCGAGCCGGCTGATAGGTGCAGGTGGGGTCAGCTGGCCATGGACGCGAGGTCGGTGCGGTGACCGGCGAGGATGTCGTCAGCGGGGCGGGCGAGCAAGAAGCCCTGCAACGCATGGCAGCCGAGCGATTGCAGGATCGCGAGTTGTTCCGGTGTTTCCACGCCCTCGGCGATGACCTTGAGTCCGAGCTCTTCGGCCATGCGCAGGATCGTGCGGACCAGAACCTGGTCGTGGTGTTCACATCCGAGATCGTTGACGAACATTCGGTCGATCTTGATCCAGTCGACGGCGAGCTGCTTGACGTAGGCGAGGCTCGAGTAGCCGGTACCGAAGTCGTCGATGGCCATCGGGAACCCGGCTCGGCGGAGTGCCTCGAGGTTCTGATCCACCGTCGGATCCGGTTCGACGAGGGCGCTTTCGATGATCTCCAGGATCATGCGCTCAGGTGCGAGCCCGGCTGTCTCCACCACGGCGCGGGTTGTGGCTGCGAAGCCGACGTCTCGGAGCTGGATCGGCGACACGTTGACCGTGACCGAGCGGTCGAGGTCCGTGCCGGCCGCGAGATCGTTGGCGGCAGTGCGGATCACCCAGTTCCCGATCTCGATGATTGCGCCCGACGATTCGGCCAAGGGGACGAAGTCCAGGGGCGCCACGACCGATCCGTCGGGGCGATGCCAGCGCAGCAGCGCCTCCGTTGCCACGATTGTGCCCGTCGCCGTCTCGAAGATCGGTTGGTACTGCAGCCGGAGTTCACCGTTGGCTGTCGCGTGCCGGAGCGCGTTCGTCAGTTCGAGCCGATCGGTGGCGCGTTTGCGAATGTCCGGTTCGAAGACCCAGGTGCGTCGCGAGGGCGACCCTTTGGCCTCGTACATCGCGAGGTCCGCATCGCGCAGAATCGATTCGACGTCACCTTCCGTGCGCTGCGCGTCGAGGACCACGCCGATGCTCGCCGCCAGCGCCAACTCCTGGTTGCGGACGAGGAACGGTGCGTGGAACACGTCGGCCAGCCGATACGAAGCCGTGACGGCGGACTCGGGACCGTCGAGGCCTTCGAGCACCACGACGAACTCGTCACGCCCGCACTGTGGCCGAGACTGTCGTTCACGATCTTGAAGTCGTCGAGATCCACGAACAGCACCGCACACGAATCTCGTCGCCGCGCGGAGCGGCGGGTGGCGGCTTCCAGTTGCACGAGGAGTTCGGCGCGATTCGCGAGGCCGGTCAGCGGGTCGTGCGTCGCGCCGTAGGCGAAGGTTGCTTCGGCGTCACGGTGGCGCGCCAGGGTAAGTGCGAATCGGGCGATGGCGATCACCACGAGTGCGAGCGCCACGATCGTGATCATCACCATGAGATGGCGGGCGTCGTTCGGCAGCAGCGCGATCAACGCGATCGGGGTGGCGAGCGCAACGCCGATGCCGACGACCCGCACGTGCTCGGACTGCGGTGCTCCGGACGAAGGAACCGCGATGAGGTGGCGCATCAACGGGTGGACGGCGCCGGCGGCGAACAGCGCGTAGCTCATGAGCCACCCGACGTTGAGCACGTCACTCAGGGCGCCGCCGTCAGGCATCGCGGTCAGGGCGTACGCAAGGTCGGCGGCGAACATCAGCAGGAAAGCACCGGCGGTGAAGCGCCATGGCGCACTCTGGCGAACGTCGCCTCGGCCCACTCTCCACCAGACGATCAGTGCGATCACGTCGAGTGGTGGGTACAACACGGTGGGCGCCCAGTCCCAGATCGTGAGACCACCCGTGGCGAGTTGCGGATAGACGAGCAGCAGCCACAGCACGGGCCAACCGGCCAGCGCGTAGATAACGCCGTCGATCAATACCGTGACGTCCCGCCGGCGGGCCTGAGTGCCGAGGAACCCGAACGCAGCAAGAACGTAGGCCGGATACGAAGCGAGATAGAGGACGTCGTAGAGGTGTCCGAATCCGTGGTAGTCGAGTGACAGGAGGGGGAGGGCGTCGTAGACGAAGTCGCCGGCGACGGACAGACCGATTCCCAGCGCGAGAAACATCCAGGGCGCCGCGGGCCGGGGTCGGTAGACCCGTACGCCGACCAGGATGAGGACGGTGCAGAACGCGCCGCTCTCGTACAAGAGGACGGACTGCCAACCGGTGGGCCGGGTCGTGTACAGGACGCCGACCACCAAGACGACGGCGATGACCGCGAGCGACCGCCAGATTGCTGGGAGTGCCTTTCCTGAACGCAACGCCGAATCTCCTCGTTTTCCCTCGAGGGCTGTTCGGGAGATTTTCCGCCGAGCTTGAGGGCGAGAACTACCGATATTCACTGTCGAGTACCGGCGGTCGTCGGTTCAGCCGCAGCTCGTGGTGGTGAGGGCACCGGGGGCGCATTCTTGCCAGTCGCTGATGTCCAAGGTGGATGCTCCGAAGCCCACGACCTGTTGAACACGCGGGTCGTAGCTGACGTTCATGTTGTTCTTGACTTGGATGTTGTTGGCGTAGACCGCGCCGTGGAAATCGGTGCTGTTCTTGAATCCGATCGGACCATTGGGCGCATAGAGCAATACCGCGGTGTTGTTGCCTCCGGAGAGGCTCGTCGAACTCATCGAGAAGTTGTTCTTGAACCCGATGGCACAGTCGGCCGGGTTGCCGCCGGTCGTCGTGCAGTTCGTTGCCGGTGCTTGGTAGAGGGTCGCGAGCACGACGAGCTTGTCGGTCGACCCGCTCGCGCCCATGCCACCCGTCGTCATGTCGATAGGTGAAGCCTCCGCGTACACGGTCAAGTCGCCGGTGACCGTGGTCCCGTTGAGGTTGATCGGGTACGCAGCACCGCCCCCGATGATGTGGAACGCGCCTGACAGGTTGGACTGGTTGGCCGAGATATAGGTGTTGAACGCCGAATAGTCGGTGGGAAAGCTGTACTCATGGACCGTTCCCGCCGGGTAGTTCGCCGCGTTCCATGAGATGTCGGGCATGACTTTCGTCCCCGACGCCGGGGTGCAGAAGTTCGGCGTACTCGTGCCGGTGACCGACGAGGTGATGGTCCCCCACGCCGTCGCCGTGCCTCCCACCGATCCACTGCTGCCGATCTTGTAGTTGGTCCCTGCGCTGCCGGCACAGAGCGCGGCGGACGACGCCTTCGCGTTGCCACCGATCGAGGCGCCGTTGCTCATGCTGATGCCGTACCCGCTCGTGTCGTACCCACCGGACCACGCGTCGCCTTGGACCGTCGAGTTGTTGCTCATCGAGATGTAGGAGGTGGCGGCGGTGACGTTGCCAGTTCCGATCGAGCCCCCGCTCGGACACGCGTCGTTCGTGCTGGCCAGCACCGAGTCGCCGTTGTACACCTCTACGTACGTGTTGGCCCAGATGTCGCCGCACACCACGTTGTTGTTCTTCGTGGTCACATCCGAGAGGGAGAACAGCGCGTACTTGAACGAGATCGGCGGCGCCATGGTGACCCGCAGGCGCCGGCTGGCCATGGTCGAGCTGGCGGTACCCACGGTGCCGACGGCATCGATCTGGTACCGGTTCCGGGACTGCGCTACGACCCGGTACTGATAGGTGCCCTCATTGGTCGTGCCGGTCTGGGTCGTACCCGGCACGACGCCGCTCGAGTTCTGAAGGTACGCGATCGCCTGGTGCACCCCCGACTCCGCGACGTGCAACGCCTGGCCCGAAGATCGGTTCCGGGCGCTGCTCGTCTGGTTGTGGAAGGCGACGTACATCATCGAGGACACGAGCATCGTCGCGACGAATCCCACCATGATCGCGGTGACGAGTGCCACCCCTCGTTCGTCACGACGGTGCACGAGTCTGGTCATGATGTCCCCGTCAGGATCGACGTGCGGTTGCGGAGGTTGATCTCGGATTGCAGCTCGAGTGTGGTGGTCGGCCGACGCGCCGGGTTCACGGTGAGATCGATCTCGACCCACTGGACGCCGGTGACCGAAGTTGCGCGTCGCAGAGTGAAGATGTTCAGGGCCGTCGGATCGAGATTCTTGAGCACGGGGAACGCGGCTGCTGTCCCGACCTTGCGGGTCAGGGTCGTTCCCGACGCCGTGTACACCACCGCCGTAGCGGTGTTGTTGATCGACGTGGTGTACGTGACCGTCGGCGTGGTCAGGACGAGTTGCGTCGCGACCGGGATGTCTTGGACCGCCGTCGCCTGACGCAGTTCCCGGGTCATCTTGTTCATCACATTGCGCATGTCGTCGAGGACCTGGCTCCGGTCGGTCTGGTAGGCCTGGGCCCCCGAGACGGTGTCGAGCGCGTTGAAGACGGTGATGAGCACCACGAGCAAAAGGGCGGAGGTGATCATCAGTTCGACGATGGTGACACCCGCTTCGTCGAGGCGACGCTCAGGCGCACAGGTTCTTGGTGATCGAAATCGGTGTTGTCGCACTGGACTCGTTTCCGGCCGCGTCGTAGGCGGCCACCTTGTACTGGGTCGTCGCGTTGGTGGTCTTGATGTCATTGACCGTGTAACTCAGCGACGCGGTGCTCCCCAGGAGGGAGTAGGTGCTGCCGCCCGAGTTGGCGTAGATGTGGTACCCGGTGAGGTACGTGTCGGTCGATGCGCTCCAGGAGAACACGATGGCGCGGTTGTTTCCCGAGCACGAGATGGCTCTGGTGTACGAGCCCGGGGTGGTCGGCAGGGTCGTGTCCAGGATGATCGCGCGGCTCGCGAGATTCGAATACGTGCCGCTGGATCCGTCGCGTACTCGGCCCGAAATCGTCTTGGTGCCGTCTCCGGTGCTGGTGATCGAGAACGCGAAGGTGGGGCTCGCCGAGTTGTACGTGACGTCGCTGCCCCACGTGCCACCGTTGTCGGCGAAGCTAGCGAGGACCGGTCCCGGTGTTGCCGAACAGCCAGAAAGGGCCATCGTGATCGTGATCGTCCGACTGGCCGTGTAGCCGCCCGCCCCTCCGCTGCTGCCGGCGATGCTGAACGTGCCGCACGGCGTACCGGCCGGCAGGGTGGTCGTCGGGGTGGCGGCGGTGGTGGTCGTGGTGGTCGAGGTGGTGGTGGTGGTCGCGGTGTTCGGGAGCGTCACGGTGCCATCGGTGAGGACGACCGACTCGCGCAGGATCTTGCTGTTGCCGACGGTCGGGACACTCTGATACTTCACCACGACACTGAGCCGCTTGAGATTCTGCGTGCCGGGAATGGCGGGGTCGTCCACCCACGTCACGTACTCGTAGATGTCGATCACCGTGGTTCCGATGGTGGTGGACGTTGGGTCAACGTGTTTGACCGGGCCGTTGGGCGAGTTCACGATCAGTGTCTCGTTCGGCGTGCCAGTTCCCGGCGTGCCGGTTCCGGCGATGTCGTAGTACTGGTTCGAAGCGCCGTTCACGTAGTAGTCCGGGTTGCTCGAATCGGTGCTGTGGACGGGTTGGCTGTCGAGCGCCATCGATGCGTAGTCGACGTCACGGAGTTGCTCGAGGCGCTGGTTCGCCGCGGATTCCGCGACCTGTCGGGCGCGAGCGAGCGCCACCGCCTTGTAGTCCACACCGATCGAGAGCGCGAGGCCACTCATGATTATGGCGATCAGTGAGATCGCCACCATCAACTCGACCAGCGTCATGCCGGCTTCGCTGCGACCGACGAGAGTGAACGTGCGCGCGAACGGACCGGCAGTCCGGGTTCGACGTTCAGTGCGGGCGAGCACGGCGATGAGACCTCGGGGCAATGCGGTCACCGGATCTCGGTGACGTCCCGGGTGGTATCGACCTGATTCGAGGTCGACCTGAGGGCCATTCGGCCCATTCGGCCGATTCGCAAACCGCGGTTGTCAGCGTGCGGCGGCGACTCCGGCTCGGCGGCCGAAGAAGCTGCCGTCGCCGAGGGAGATTCCGCTGACGTACCCACCGGCGGCGATACCGGCCGTGGTCCGCCCCGCCGCGTAGAGCCCTGCAATGGCGGTCTCGGTGGCGTCGAGGACGGCACCGTCCACGTCGGTGGTGAGTCCGCCGAGGGTGAACGGCGCGTAGATCGCGTTCTGGTCGACCCGCAGGTCGACGGCACCGAGCGGTGCGGCGAGCGGCGTGAGGAAATCCGGCTGCTTGTGCCACTCCGGGTCCGTGCCCTTGGCGGCGTGGCGGTTGTAGTCCGTCAGCGTCGTCGCCAGTGCCGCTTCGGGAAGCCCGACGTCTCGCGCGAGTTCCTCCGCAGTCTCGGCCGCCCACTGCAAGCGCATCCCGACGAAGTTGACCTCGAAGATCTCTTCGCTCACGATCAGGTACACCTCACCGTGCTGCTCGAGGAGGGCGCGCATCCCGATGCGTCCGGTGTAGGTGTCCTCGTTCACGAACCGTTCGCCGCGTGCGTTCACGAGGATGCCGCGCGCCAAGCGATG
>JANYJV010000070.1 GCA_025361725.1 Acidimicrobiia bacterium
GAGATCGATGTTCAACGCGTCGGCACCGCAGATCGCCGGGGTGCCCATGCCGCGCGCCACGACGGCCGCGTGCGACACGAGGCCGCCACGCGAGGTGAGGATGCCCTCCGCCGCGATCATGCCGTGCAGGTCCTCGGGTGAAGTCTCCGGCCGCACGAGGATGACCCGCTCCCCCGCGGCTTGGGCTGCCTCGGCGTCGTCTGCGGTGAAGTACACCTTGCCGACGGCCGCGCCCGGTGACGCGTTGAGGCCCTTGGCCAGCACGGCGTAGGTGGCCTTCGGGTCGAACTGCGGGTGGAGCAGCTGATCGAGTTGATGGGGCTGCACCCGCAACACGGCTTCGCGTTGGTCGATGAGACCCTCGGACTCCATGTCGACGGCCATCTGCAACGCAGCCGCCGCAGTGCGCTTACCGACGCGCGTCTGGAGAATGAACAACCGACCCTGTTCGATCGTGAACTCGATGTCACACATGTCGTGGTAGTGGCCTTCGAGCCGCGCCATGATGGCGATGAGCTCGGTGTGACACTCGGGAAACACCTGCGCCATCGCGTCGAGCGGCTCGGTGATGCGAATGCCGGCCACCACATCTTCGCCCTGGGCGTTCTCGAGGTAGTCGCCGTAGCCGAGGTTCTCACCGGTCGACGGGTTCCTCGTGAACGCCACGCCAGTTCCGCTGTCCTCGCCCTTGTTGCCGAACACCATGGTCTGCACGTTCACTGCCGTGCCGAGGTCGTCCGCGATCCGCTCCATGCGCCGGTAGTCGCGCGCCCGTCGGCCGTTCCACGACTTGAACACCGCTTCGACGGCGTACTTCAGCTGGTCGGTCGGGTCGTCGGGAAACGGAACACCGGCAGTCGCTTGCACGATTTCCTTGAACGTGGCCACCAGACCTTTGAGGTCCTCGGCGGACAGCGCGGTGTCGACGGTGACGCCGCGCTCGGTCATCAGGTCGTGGAGCGCTTCTTCAAAATCTTCGCCCGGAACGTCGAGCACGATCTTGCCGAACATCTGGACGAAGCGTCGGTACGAGTCGTACGCAAACCGCTCGTTGTTCGTCTGCTTGGCGAGACCCGCGACCGATGCGTCGTTGAGGCCGAGGTTGAGGACCGTGTCCATCATCCCCGGCATCGAGAACGCCGCGCCGGACCGGACCGACACCAACAACGGGTCGGTGTCGTCGCCCAAACGTTTGCCCATGTCCGCCTCGAGCGCATCACGCGCCGCGGCGATCTCGTCCATCAACCCATCGGGCAAGGTGTCGCCGCCGGCCATGTACGCCTTGCACGCGTCGGTGGAGATCGTAAATCCCGGCGGAACCGGCAGGCCGAGATTGGTCATCTCGGCCAGGTTCGCCCCCTTGCCCCCGAGCAAGAACTTCTGCTCTTTGGAGCCTTCGCGGAAGGCGTAGACGTACTTCATGGGAGTTCCGTTCCTTTGGTTCGACGAGTCGGGAGAATCGTACTGAAGGCGGTCGCGAGTGGCGCGGCCGTTCCATCGCGGAACGGCGAGGCGCCACGTCCGGAGTGATCAGTCGGCGGCGACGACCACGGTCTTGGCCAGCTTGTCGTGCAGGCCCTGGCGGTTGCGGTCCCGGAAGAACCACACCACCATTCCGAGGCCGACGATCGCTCCGATGGACGGGATGAACAAGGCCAGGGCCAGCGGGATGAGGAAGCGAGTGAGCGCGCCAATCCAACCAACGGGGCTGCCGTCGACCCGCACGACCCGCACCTTGCGGAGTCGCATGCCGAGGGTTTGGCCATTGAGCGCGGTTGGCGGGACAACGATCGCCAGCATCACGACGAGGATCGCGGCGTAAAGCAGCAAGGCGAAACCTTGGAAGTCCTTGCTGATCGTGGTGATGCGGTCGTTCCGCGTCGTGATCTGCTTGTCCAGCGTCTTCGCTTCGGCCTTCGCGGTGTCCCGTTCCAGCTTCGACAGCTTCGAGTTCCCCGCGCGGTCGTCAGCTTTGGTCTTCTGCTTGTCCAGGAGGGTGATCTCTTTGTTGATCGCATCGATGCGCTTCGTTTGCGCCGGATAACGCTGGTTGACCATCGCGGGCAACAGCGCGGCGAACGCCAAGATATAGATCAAGAAGAAGATCAAGAAGTCGATCAGCAACGCCGTACCGCGCTGACGAGTCGGTGCCATCTCCATGCCGTCCGGGAGGATGATCGTCGGGGCGAGCGGCTCACGAGCCGGCGGACGAGGCCGTCGCTCGCCGGCTGCGGACCGATCGGCGCGGCCGGCACCCCGAGTCGGGCGGCCGCCGGTCCGGCTGCTCGGACGTGCAGGGACGCGTGCGTCATCGTCGTCGATGTCGTCGACTGCCGAGCCGTCGGCATCGGCACCGTCGTAGCGGCCGCGTTGCACCGGGTCCGACAGGACGTTCCACGCCTTGTTCAGCTTGGCCCGCTCGCTCTGGCTCGCGCCTTCGAGACGATCCCGGTACGCCGAACGGATCGCGTCCTTGTCGGCACCGCGCTCGATGCCGAGCAGGTCGTAATAGTCACTCACAAGATCTCTTCTCTGCTCTCACGCGTGTGAGCCAGCCCGCACCGGGCTCGATCCTCACAACACTCCTCGGTCGCGGATCGCTTCGACCAGGCGGTCGAGCGACACGCGGGTCTGTTCCATGGTGTCTCGGTCCCGCACGGTCACGGCATCGTCGTCGAGCGTGTCGAAGTCGATCGTCACGCACAGCGGTGTCCCGACCTCGTCCTGGCGCCGGTATCGGCGGCCAATCGATCCGGCGGCGTCGACGTCGATCATCCCGTACTTGCGCAGGTCTCCGGCGACCCGATCGGCGATCGGCACGAGCTCGGCCTTCTTCGACAACGGAAGCACCGCAACTTTGTTCGGGGCGAGCCTCGGGTCCAACCGCAAGACCGTTCGGGTCTCGGTCTTGCCCCCGGCCGTCGACACCGCTTCTTCGTGGTACGCCGCCAGCAAGAACGCGAGAGTGGCGCGGTCAGCACCGGCCGCCGGCTCGATCACGTACGGCACGTAGCGCGTGTCCGTCTCCTGATCGAAATACGACAGGTCTTGTCCGGAGAACTCCGCGTGTTGCTTGAGGTCGTAATCGGTGCGGTTGGCGATGCCTTCGAGCTCGCCCCAGCCCCACGGGTACATGAACTCCACGTCCGAGGTCCCGACGCTGTAATGCGAGAGCTCATCCCCGTCGTGAGGACGGAGGCGCAACGAAGCGTCGGGGATCCCGAGATCGAGATACCACTGGAAGCGCTGTTCACACCAGTACTCGAACCACTTCGGCGCTTCGTCCGGAGGGACGAAGTACTCCATCTCCATCTGTTCGAACTCGCGCGTGCGAAAGATGAAGTTGCCAGGCGTGATCTCGTTGCGGAACGACTTCCCGATCTGCGCGATCCCGAACGGTGGCTTCTTACGGCTCGTCGTCTGCACATTTGCGTAGTTGACGAGGATTCCTTGCGCGGTCTCCGGGCGGAGGTAGGCGACGGATCCACTGTCCTCCACCGGCCCCACGTGCGTCTTGAACATGAGGTTGAAGTTGCGCGCCTCGGTGAAGGTGTCCTTGTTGCCACAGTTCGGACACGCTCCCGATTCCGGGAGCTGATCGGCGCGGAACCGTTCCTTGCAGTGCTTGCAGTCCACCAGCGGGTCGGTGAACGTGGCGATGTGGCCGCTGGCCTCCCACACGCGTGGGGCCATGAGGATGGCGGCGTCGAGCCCGACGATGTCGTCACGTTCCTGGACCATGGATCGCCACCAGGCGTCCTTGACATTCCGCTTCAGCAGCACCCCGAGCGGCCCGTAATCCCATGTGGAGCGGAACCCGCCGTAGATCTCACTGGACGGAAAAACCAGCCCCCGTCGCTTCGAGAGGTTGACGACGCGATCCATCAAGTCAGATTTGGCCATGAGGGTGCCAGGCTAGGTGAATCGGCCCACCGAACCTGAGTTGTTGCTGCTCAGCGGTTCAGAGCAGCGCGGCGCTGCGGAGCCGACGCTCGGAGTGGTGTTCGAGCGCGGCGATGCCGAGCCGCTCCACTTCGAGCACGTACGTGCGCTCGGGCGGTGAGGCCATCGCGAGGCGCAGCTCACCGTTGACCAACCGGCCGAGAAACTCCAATGCCTCCGGTGCGACCCGGCGCCCGCCGAGCCGCCCACAGGTCGCACACAACACGCCGCCGTCGCCGAGATCGAACGCGGGAAACGGGCCGTCCTCGTCGCCGCAGCGGACGCACCCGTCGAGGTGGGGGTGATACCCCTCGAGCGACAGCAACTTCCAGAAGAATCCGGGCGTGACCACCGGCGACGGCGACACATCCATCGTGCGCAGCGCTCCGGTCAACATTCGGTAGAGGGCAGGTGCCGGCTCGCGCTCCTGCGCCACCTGGTCCACGGCCTCGAGCATCGACACCGCGTGGGTCAGCGTCGTGTAGTTCTCACGCAGATGGCGATGCGCCTCCACCGTCTCGACCTGCGTGACCACGTCCAGCTCGCGCCCGCGGTAGCACTGCAACATCACGTGACTCGTCGGTTCCAGACGCGCACCGAACCGGCTGCCACTCTTGCGGACGCCCTTCGCCACCGCCCGGACCTTGCCGTTGCCCTGGGTCATGAAACTGACGATGCGATCCGCTTCACCCAGCTTGATCGTCCGCAGCACCACTCCGTGATCGCGGTACAAGCCAGGCATAGGTCGAGTGTACGGACCCGGCGACTCTTACTCGCGCTCTCCAGGATCCAGGCCTCCGAAGCGGCGATCCCGGCGCAACAATTGCCGTCTCGCCGCGCTCACGCAGACTCCGAGCCGGGCTCCAAACCTCCGAAGCGGCGATCCCGGCGCTGGAACTCACGCACGGCGTTGTAGAGATGCTCGGCGCGGAAATCAGGCCAGAGGACGTCGGTGAAGACGAACTCCGAATACGCACTCTCCCAGAGCAGATAGTTCGAGACTCGGAACTCGCCCGAGGTCCGCACCATGAGATCCGGGTCCGGCATGTCCGGCGCGTAGAGGTGACGGCTCAGCGTCTTCTCGTCGATCGAATCGGCTCGCATCCGCCCCGCGGCGACCTCGCGCGCGATCGAACGCACTGCATCGGTGAGCTCCGCGCGTCCGCCGTAGTTGAAAGCGAAGGTCAACGTCATCCGGCGGTTCTTGGCCGTCAACGCTTCGGTGTCCTCGATGTGGCGCACCACTCGCTTGGGCACGCGTCCACCCCGCCGACCGATGAAGCGGACGCGTACGCCACGCTCGTTGAGATCGTCGCGACGGCGGAGCAACAACGACTCGTTGAACCGCATCAGGAACCGGACTTCATCCAGCGGGCGGCGCCAGTTCTCGGTGGAGAACGCGTACACCGTCATCCACTTCAACCCGAGCTCGAGACCACCCTCGACGGTATCGAAGAGTGCTTCTTCGCCGGCGGCATGACCCTCGGTGCGCTTTAGCCCGCGTTGTTGGGCCCACCGGCCGTTGCCGTCCATCACCAGCGCGATGTGACGCGGCACGCGCGAGGGATCGATGCCGGGAATCACCGGCCGCAACCTAGTTGCGCGTCAGGTGACGGTGAGGGTTCCTTCCATGCCCTGCGCGCGGTGGCCGGCCACGTCGCAGTAGAAGGTGTACTTCCCTTTGGCGAGCTTGATCTTGCCGCTCTTGGTGCTCCCACTGGTGGCTTCGATCTGAAAGCCGGGTTGACCTTCGATCACCAGGTCGTGGAGGCCGTCACTTTTCAGGTTGAACTGGATGATCCCGGCGGGCGCCGTCAACGTGTTCGGCGCAAAGGCGAAGTTCGATGCTGCGAGGTTGAACGTCTTCACCGGTGGGCCGGTCGGCGGCGTGTAGGCCGAGGAACCGCTGCTACTCGAGCACCCGGCGACCGCGAGTGCACCGACGAGTGCAACCGTCATCAGAGAACGTTTCCGCATCGATCAGTTCCCCGCCGTGGTGCCGCCCTGGGCAGCGGGATCATTTCCGGACTGGCCGTTGGGCTTCGGAGCTGCCGGTCCGACCAACGTGGTACTCGGCGTGACCGTGGCGGTCCCGGCGATCGGCGCACCGCCCTTCTTGCCGACGGTGATCGTGGCCTGCATCCCGGAACTGCGGTGCCCAGGGAGCGTGCAGTAGATCGTGTACGTCTGACCCTCGACGAACGTCGCCTTCGTCACGCTCTTCCCGGCGGGCGCGGCCAGGTTGATGTAGGAGAACTGGGGCTCGTCGAAGGCCAGCGTGTGCGAGCCCTCGTTCGACTTGTAGTCGATCTCGACGATTCCGGCCGGGACGGTGAACGCTTTGCTCTGGAACTGGAAGTTCGATGCGTCGACCTCGAGCTTGGAGTCAGCGGCACCGGCGGGCTCCGCCGACTTCACCACTTTGTTCTCGGCCGAACCCAACACGATCGAGCCTGACAGCAGCACGAACGCGACAACACCACAGACGGTGAGGACCAACGTCGACGTCCGAAGCTTCGGAATGGCTGCGATTGCGGTAGCGCCGGCAAGAATGCCAAGCGTCACGATGATCGCGCTGATCGTGGCCGGGTCTTTGGAGTCCTGCGACGCCGCGAGGAAGATCCGCGAAATGTTGATCGCGAAGAGCGCCACCGCGAGGATCGCACCCACGGGCAACAAGAACGGCAGGAGCAGCCGGTCCTTGCGCAGCTCGGCCCGCTTCTCCTGCGGCGTGGCGGGTACCGCGAGACCACCCGGCCGGTCAATGACCGCAACCGCGGTGCTGCCGCTTCCGGTCTCTTCGGGGATCTGCTCGGTTTCGTCCGTCACCGGACACCCTCCTGCTGTCGTGCGTGCGTGAAGTCCATCATGCGTTCACCTCGGTGAGAAGCGGTGGCTCGTGTATCCCGGGGTTCCGAGGGCGAGGTACCGCGTCGTCCGTAGCCACCCATCGGAAGAAGATCACCGCAATCAACGTCATCAGGAGCCACCCTGCTGCGATCTTCATGATCAGTCCGGCGATGAGCTGGTCGTCCAGTGCTGACAGCCCCCACAACTTCGGGAGCGATTCGTAGCGACGATACAAGGGGTGCTCCCCAAAGGTGAGAAACGAAGCCGGGATCGTGGGGACGATGGTCTGCAGGAAGAGGAACACCAGACGCCCGATCGGCGCGAGCCTGGGAATCTCGGGCAGCGGCGAGAGGATCGGCATCCAGATCAGGAACGCCGAGCCGAGCAGCACAGTGTGGGCGAGGAAGTGCACGAGCGCGGAACGAAGCGTCAGGTCCACGAACGTGGGCCAGTGGGTGACCACGATGATCACGTTGAACGTCACGATCGCGGGAATGAACCGCGACATCGCCCGCACGGCGTTGAAGAGCCATCGCGGGCTGAGTATCCAGCGCGCCAGCCACGCCGGGGTGCCGAGCAAGAGCAGTGGTGCGGCGACCATCGTGTAGGTCAGGTGCTGCACCATGTGGATGCTGTACATGTAGCCCTCGCCGAGGTCGTGGATGGGCCACGACGAGGCGAGGAAGATGGCGAAGGTTCCGAGCGCGAAGCACGTCTTCTGCGCACGGGTGGCCACCGGCGTGCCGACCGGCGCGAGTTCGGGTCCGAGTCGCGTCAGCGCAGTGATGTATCCGACCGCAATCGCGGCGACTACGAGCAGAACATCGGGATGCGACGTGAATGCCGGGACGGACACCGCGAGCACGAAGGACTACTCGTAGACGTGCAGCGTGAGGAGGACGATCGTGTACAGGAAGATTGCACCGATCGAGCCGACGATGAACAGCCGCCGGAAGATCGGCCGGTCCACGCGCAGATGCATGAACCAGCTCACGACCGTGACGAACTTGGTGATGGCCATCGACAGCAAGATCGCGATGTAGAGGCCGCGAGGAATGCTGTCCGTGAGGTAGTACATCCCCACTTCGAGACCGGTGATCACGCAGAGGATCACCGCGATCATCACGTACTGGAACGGTGACGGGTGAGGCCGCAGTTCTCCCGGCAGCATCGGCAAGTCCGAGGACTTGATCGCGCTCATGCCGTGCAGGTCCTCCTCGGCGCGGGGTTCGGCCGTGCCGGGCAGCAGCGCCGGATCGTCCGCGGTTGCGAGGTTCGTCTCGTCACTCATATGTTGGTCCGCCTACGGGATCAGGTAGATGACGGTGAAAATCACAATCCAGACGATGTCGACGAAGTGCCAGTACAACCCGGCGATCTCCACCCGCTCCGCATCCTGGACGTGCAACCGGTTCTGCATCGACAGACCCCACAGCGTCAACAGCCACATGATGCCCACACACACGTGCAGCCCGTGAAGGCCGGTGAGGACGAAAAAGCTGGACCCGAAGACGCTGGTCTTCAGCGCAAGGCCTTCGCGGTAGAACTCGGTGAACTCATAGATCTGACCACCGATGAAGGTCACGCCGAAGAGTGCCGTCGCGATCGTCCACACCCGGAACCGGCGGTGGTCGCCGCGTTGAATCGCAGCCAGCGCCAACACCATCGTGAGTGAGCTCATCAGCAGGATGAACGACGTCACCGACGTGAACGGGATGTTGTACACATCCTTCGGCGTGGGCGTTCCCTTGACGCTGCGGCCGCGGTAGAGCAGATACGTCGAGATGAACGCACCGAAGAAGATGCACTCCGACGACAGGAACACCCACATCGCCAACTTGGTGTTGGTGACGCCAGTGTTGGTGTCCGCGTGGCCGTGCGGATCGTGACCGTGCGCGTCCGCCTCGTCGGCGGGAACGGGAAGCGTTGCTTGAGCCATCGATCAGTCCTCCGCCGTGCCGGGCTCGATGCCCCATGCGTACACGCCGAACAGCAACACGATCACCCCGGGCACCGCGAGCCACGGCAGCTTGAACACGGCTGCGTACCCGAGGATCGGGAGACCGAGCGCCAAGATCAGAGGGAAGAACGATGGCGACGGGAGGTGAATCCCGTGTCCGTCTCCGTGCTGAACGCCGTCGTCGGAACCACCGGCGGGGAGTCGCACCAGCCGACCTTCTTCGTCCTCGGTGTACTTGCGGTGCCAGAAGTCGTCGGCCGCGTGCACTTCGGGGATTTCGGCGAAGTTGTACTCCGGAGCGGGCGACGGGATCGACCACTCCAACGTGCGACCGTCCCACGGGTCGGCGCTCGCTACCTCTCCGCGCCGTGCTGTCTTGACCACGTTGACGAGGAACACGAGGACCGAGAGCGCAATGACGAACGCGCCGATGGTGGCGATGAAGTTCGCCGTATCCCAACCCATGTTGGCCGGGTACTGGTAGGTCCGGCGCGGCTGGCCCTGGAGACCGGAGATGTGCATCGGGAAAAAGGTCATGTTGAACCCGATCAGCATCAACCAGAAGTTCACCTTGCCGATGCGGTCGTCCAACAGCCGTCCGAACACCTTGGGCCACCAGTAGTAGAAGCCGCCGAAGATCGCGAACACGAGACCACCGAAGAGCACATAGTGGAAGTGCGCGACGACGTAATACGTGTCGGTCTGCTGCGTGTCTGCCGGGACAATGGAGTGCGTCACGCCGGAGAGCCCGCCGATGGTGAACATCGCGATGAAACCGAGTGAGAAGAGCATCGGCGAGCTCAGCTTGATCGACCCGCCCCACACCGTGCCCATCCAGTTGAAGATCTTCACGCCGGTGGGGATGGCGATGAGCATGGTGGAAAGACCGAAGGCCGTCTGGGCGACCGGGCCGAGACCGGTGGCGAACATGTGGTGAGCCCACACACCCCAGCCGAGGAACCCGATGGCGATCCCCGAGAAGATGACGACCGAACGACCGAAGAGCGGCTTGCGGGAGAACACGGGCAGCGTCTCGGAGACGATGCCCATGCCGGGCAAGATGAGGATGTACACCTCCGGATGGCCGAACAGCCAGAAGAGGTGCTGGTAGAGCAGCGGATCACCGCCCGCCTTCGCGACGAAGAAGTTCGTTGAGAAGTTGCGGTCGAAGAAGACCATGATCAGCGCCGCGGTGACGGCCGGCATGGCGAACACCGTGAGGAACGCCACCACGAGCATCATCCACACGAACACCGGCATGCGCATGAGCGTCATCCCGGGAGCTCGCATGTTCAGGATGGTGGCGACGAAGTTGAGACCTGACGTCACCGATCCGATCCCGAGCATCACGAGCCCGACGGCCCAGAAGTCCGGCCCGTGGCCCGGCAACGCGCCCATGGTCATTGGGGTGCTCGTCAGGGGCGTGTAACCGAACCAACCGCCGTTCGGTGCTCCCCCGAGGAAGAAGCCGGAATAGATGAACGCGCCACCGGCGGCGAACACCCAGAAGCCGAACATGTTCAGCCGCGGGAACGCAACGTCACGCGCGCCGATCTGGAGCGGGATCAGGTAGTTACCGAACGCGGTGGCGAGCGGCATGCCCACGAGGAACACCATCGTGGTGCCGTGCATCGTGAACAGGGTGTTGTACTGGCTGGCGGTCAGGATCGTGCCGTTCGGGCCGGCGAGTTGCAACCGGATCAGCAGCGCCTCGATGCCGGCGATCAGGAAGAAAACGAGGGCCAAGCCTCCGTAGAGGATCCCGATCTTCTTGTGGTCCACGGTCGTCCACCACGACCAGAACCCCGACGTCGACTTCGGCCGGTGCAGGATTCCTCGGGGCGGCGCGATCTCCGCGGGGACCGTCGCCGCCCTCGTGGTCGTGGTCATCGGTGTGCTCCCTTGCTCTGGTGCACTACTTCTCTCCCATGAGGAACGTGACGATCTTGTCGGCGTCTTCGGACGTCATCGTCTTCTGGCCGTGCGGCGTGTTCTTGATGAATGACGGCATCCCGACGCAGGTCGCGGGCGGCGGCAGCCGGCAGTCCTTCGACTGCATCGGGACCTCACCCGGAGCGTTCATGATCCACCGCTTCAGGTTGGCGGAGTCGAGCTCCAAGGTGCCACCGGCGAACGTCGAGCGGTCGGCAAGGTGAGTGAGGTTCGGGCCGTACGGCTGCTGCTTGGGGTCGTTGAAGACGTGGCAGTTCGTACAGCCGTAGGTCTTGCCGGTGAGCGTCGCGATTTCACCTGAGTAGGGCTGGGCGGGGCCGCCGGAGACCTTGTCGCGCCACTTCACCCAGTCGGCCATGGGCTCCGCGATGACCCGGAACCGCATGTTGGCGTGCGAGAGCCCGCAGTACTCGGCGCAAGCGCCCATGAACACGCCGGGCTTCGACGCCTCCAGCGTCAGGTGGTTCGAACGCGCCGGCATGACGTCCTTCTTGCCGTTGAGCTCGGGGACCCAGAACGAATGGATCACGTCGTACGAGTGCAGCGCGACGTCCACTTTGGTGCCGACGGGAATGTGGAGTTCGGTCGAGGTGGTGACCATTCCTTTGGCCACCGTTGCGCTGTACGCGGCCTGCGTGGACGCGGGCACGAGGTGCTGTTTCGGAAACTGAAACTGCCACCACCACTGCTTGCCGACGACGTCGACCTTGAGCACGTTCGGACCAACCGGCCGTTCGGCCAGGTCCCAGATGGTGGAGACCGTGGGCACCGCGACGACCGCGAGGATCAAGGCGGGAACGATCGTCCAACCGATTTCGAGTGCGGTGTGACCGTGGACCTGCTTCGGATTGTCCGGCTTGCCGTCCCGTTGGCGGAACTTGATCGCCATGAACACTGTGGCACCGAGGATCAGGATGCCGATGACGATGGCCACACCGAGGATCGGGATGAACAGGTCATCGATCTTCTGGGCGTTGGGGCCTTTGGGATCCAGCGAGTTCTGCTTGTTGCTGTTGCCGCAGGCCGCCAGCAGGATCGCAACACCAGCGGCGAGCGCCGGCGCAGCGATGCGCTTCTTGGGATGGATCATGCCGTCGTCCCCACGTGCACCGGTCCGAAGGCCCGCGCCCCCGAATCCGTCCCCGGCCACGTGGCGGCGACTCTATCCCCGGTGGATTGACGCGAAGCAACTCAACGCGACGCCCCAACATCGGTTTTTCGGCGCCGATTTGGGCGCGAACGTGCAGTCAGAGTCCGAGCCGGTCCAGGGCGTGCGCGCGGCGCTGCCACTCCTTGTCCACCTTGACCGTCGTCTCCAGGTACACCTTGGCTCCGAACAGGCGCTCGAGTTCCTGGCGCGCCGCCGTCCCCGCGTCACGAATGACCGCCCCGTGCTTCCCGATCACGATTCCCTTCTGGGAATCGCGTTCGACGCGCACAACGGCCCGGTAGCGAAGAATCGGCTCCGGGCGCTCCTCGTCCGGCTCTCCTGCGGGTTCTTCCTCGACCTCGTCATCGTCCTCGTCGAGGTACTCGGCCGTGACCATGATCGAGTGCGGAAGTTCTTCGCGCGCGATCGCCAGCAGCTTCTCGCGCAGCAGCTCGGCGACGAGCAGGATCTCTGGCTGATCGGAGACCACACCGTCCGGGTAGTACTTCGGACCCGTCGGGAGATGCGAGACGAGTTCGGCGGCGAGTGCATCGATCCCCTCCCCCGTCTTGGCCGAGATCGGGTAGTACGCGTCGAAGTCGCCGAGTTCGGCACCGGCGCGCGCGAGTTGCAAACCGATTTCGTCAGGGGTCGCGATGTCCATCTTGTTCACGATGAGCACCTTCTGTGTCTTGGTCTTGTTGACCAGGTCCGCAATGAACCGGTCGCCGGGACCGACCTTCGCGTTGGCCTCCACGAGCAGGCACACGACGTCGACTTCGCCGAGGGTGGCGACCGACCGTTGGTTGCAACGCTCGCCGAGCAATGTCCGCGGCCGGTGGATTCCCGGCGTGTCCAACAGGATCAACTGGGAGTCCGGCGTGGTGCGCACGCCTCGGATCTGCGTGCGCGTGGTCTGGGGCGCCGCGGACACGATCGAGACCTTCGTCCCGACGAGTTGGTTCACCAACGTGGATTTGCCCACGTTGGGTCGGCCGACGAGCGACACGAACCCAGAACGGAACTCCACGTCCTCGCTCACGCCTCACTCACGTTTCAGCCGTGATGGGACCGTTGGACGGCTCTGAATCTTCGTCGTGATCGGCATGCGGCATCGGTGCGACCGGAACGATCGCAACCGACGCGATGCGGCGACCCTCCACTCGCTCGGTCCGGAACTCGAGTCCTTGAAAACGCACGGTCTCCCCTGCCTCGGGGACGTGGCCGAGCAAGTTGAAGACCAATCCGCCGACAGTGTCCCACTCGGCATCGGGCAACTCGATGCCGAGCACCTCACTGACCTTGTCGATCGGCGTGCGGCCCGGGACCCGGAACCCGCCCCCCGGGATCGGCTCCACTCCGGGTTCTTCGGTGTCGTATTCATCGGAGATGTCGCCGACGATCTCCTCGAGCAGGTCCTCCATCGTGACCAGACCAGCCGTCCCGCCGTGCTCGTCGACGACGATCGCCATGTGGAACTTCTCGGTCTGCATGTCCTTCAACAGCTCGGCGACCCGTTTGGATTCGGGGACGAACACCGCGTCACGGACGACGATCCGCACCGACTGGCGACCGGCACCCGCCCGTGCCTGCTGCACGAGGTCCTTGAGGTACACGAGACCGATGATGTTGTCGGTCGAGCCCTCGTAACAGGGGATGCGCGAGTACCCGGCGTCGATCGATTGTGTGATCGCGTCCTCGACCGAACACTGCGCGGCCACCGCCACCATGTCGGGGCGCGGCAACATCACTTCACGGACGACGGTGTCACCGAACTCGAAGATCGAGTGGATGAGGCGGCGCTCGTCGCGCTCGATCTCTTCTTCGTCCGCGGCGACGTCGGCCATCGTCCGCAGATCTGCCTCGGTGACGAACGGACCCTCCTTGAGACCGCGTCCCGGGAGCATCACGTTCGCCATGCCGATCAGACCCCGGGAGATCATGCGCAGCGGCCAAAAATTGGAGATGGCCCAGAGGAACGGCGCCAGTCGGAGAGCGGCGCGATCGGAGTGTTGAATCGCGTAGGTCTTGGGTGCAACCTCGCCGATCACGAAGTACACGACGATCTGGATGATCAGACCGAACACGAGACCAGCGCTGCCGAACGCGCCCTCGAGCAGAACTCCCAGGAGCGATGCGCTCGTCATCTGGCACACGAGGATGAGCAACAACACCACGTTGAGCGTGCGCTCCGGCCGTTCCAACATCTGCGCGAGTCGGCCCGCGCCCTTTCGGCCCTCCTCGTCGAGCGCCAACGCACGGATACGGCTCATACGCGTGAACGCCGTCTCCGCCGCGGCCAGCACGATCGAAAAAAGGAACAGCACGGAGACGCCGGACACGATGGCCCCGTTGCGTCCGATCAGTGTGCTTCCTCCTGCTCGCGAAACAAGGCGAGAAGCTCTCGCTCCCGCTGCTTCATTTTCGCCGTCTCGTCCGGCTCGACGTGGTCATAGTTGAGCAGATGCAACACCCCGTGGACGATGAGGAGCGCAAGTTCTTCGTCGACGGTCGTACCGTGCTCGGGAGCTTGCGCGGCGGCGACCGCCGGACAGACGACCACATCGCCGATTAGCGTCGGCGGTTCGCCGGCCTCGTTCGGTGCGCCGGGACCCCGTCCACCTTGGTCCG
This sequence comes from Acidimicrobiia bacterium, assembly GCA_025361725.1. Lineage (GTDB taxonomy): Bacteria > Actinomycetota > Acidimicrobiia > IMCC26256 > JAENVU01 > JAENVU01. The sequence continues at coordinate 14,487 of JANYJV010000070.1, forward strand.
GCTGCCGGCCGGGGAGCACCAGGTCATCGTCCATCGGGAACGCCAGCACGTCGGTCGGGCCGTCGCCACCGAGAAACTTCTCGTTCAACTCGGCGATCGTCGTCCGATCAACGAACAAGAGCGACAACTCCGACGTTCCGGGCACCCGCTCGGCCGTCACAACACAGCGAGTCAGCCGGATCCACCGGTTGAGATCCACGCGGATGTCACTCTGCTCGTCGCTGCCGAACACCGACAAACTCATCGTGTGTCCTCTTGCTTCTGCGAAGCGGGCCGGACGGGCCACGCTCCGCTGGCGTATCGGACGCAAGAACCGATGCTCCCCGCTGCGCTCATCGTGTGTCCTTCATGACTGGTCCTGCGCGGCGTAGGCGTTCACGATGTCTTGGACGATGCGATGACGCACCACGTCGCCCGAACCGAGGTCGATGAACGCGAGGTCGTTGACACGGTCGAGGATGTCTCGCACCGCCTTCAACCCCGAGCGGCCGCGCCCCTCGGGTAAGTCGATCTGGGTGACATCACCGGTCACCACGATCTTCGAGCCGAAGCCGAGCCGGGTCAGGAACATCTTCATCTGCTCGGCCGTCGTGTTCTGCGCTTCGTCGAGAATGATGAACGAGTCGTTGAGCGTCCGACCGCGCATGTACGCGAGCGGTGCAACTTCGATGATGCCCTTCTCCATCAACCGCGTCACTGCCTCCGGATCGAGCATGTCGAACAGCGCGTCATAGAGCGGTCGGAGGTACGGGTCGACCTTCGCCATCATGTCGCCGGGAAGAAAGCCCAGGCGCTCGCCGGCCTCAACGGCGGGGCGCGTCAGGATGATGCGGGTCACGCGCTTCGCTTGCAGCGCTTGCACCGCGAGGGCCACGGCGAGGTAGCTCTTTCCCGTTCCTGCCGGACCGATCGCGAACGTGATCGTGTGGTCGCGTACCGCGTCCACGTACCGCTTCTGGCCCGCGGTCTTGGGTCGGACGCTCTTGCGACCTTTGACGACTTCGGTGGATAACACCTCGGTCGGCCGCTGGTTGGATTCGATCATCCCGATAGCACGATCGATCCCGTCCCGATCGAGTGTGTGGCCGCGTTCCACGAGCACGACGAGTTCTTCGAACAGTCGCGCCGCTTGCGCGGCCGCGTGGGCCTCGCCGGACACCGTGATCTCGTTCCCGCGCACGAGAATGGACACCGGAAATGCCGCTTCGATGCGCCGCAGGAGTTCGTCCTGCTCACCGAGCAATCCCACCATCAGGTGGTTGCCGGGAACCAGCACTTTCACGTGGGTCGAGGTTGGGACAGTCACGGCCGGTCGAGGTTAGTGCTGAAGGTACGGCTGATCACCAGTGATTCAGACCACCGCGCCGGCACGAAGGCCGAGTTCATCGAGCCGAATACCGAGTTCCTCGGGCCGGCGGCCGAGCACTGCGGCCAACACGCGGAGATCGTCGCGACGGATCGTCAGCAGGCGTCCGTTGAAGTCTTGGCGCTGGAGCTGAATGGTGGCGGCGTAGCGAGACAGCACCGCAGCCTCCGGCTCTTCGAGCGCGTGCAACTTCACGAGATCGATGGTGAAGCCGGGCTCGACATCGGAACCGTCGGTGAGGTTGATCTCGATGTCGGCATCGCGCGGCAGGAGTTGGTCCGGCGGCACGTCGTAGATCTCCGACAGGCGAAGGAGTCGGGGCACCGAAATCGCGCGCTCACCGCGCTCGTACGCGCCGAGCACGCTCGCTTTGAACTCGGTCGCCGACCGTGCTTCCACGTCGTGCAACGACAAACCCTTTTGACGGCGGATCGCGCGGAGCCGCTCTCCGACAAGTAGGCCATTCATCAGTTGAGTTTTGCCCCCATTGCGACACTTCTTTCCAGCCCCAGACCGGCGTGACTATGTCACGTTTCGCCCGCCACGTCGAACCTCACACGAGATCGAGCACACGCTGAGCAACCGCGCCGTCACTCACACCGGTCGGAGCGACACCAAGGCTGCGGCCACCGCGACCGGCGCGGTGACGGATCGCAGAATGTGCGGTCCGACCCGGACGCGTATCGCTGACTCCAGCGCGGTCCGCTCGGCGCGGTCGAAGCCACCTTCCGGACCGATCAGCACCAGCCATTCGTTGGCCGAGCTCGGCACCAGCTCCCGGACAGGGATTCCGGTGCGATCGGCGACGAGGAGTCCGGGCTCGTGCCCCAACTGACCGACATTGACGGGCCGGTCGAGGATCGGGAGCATGGCTCGATGTGATTGCACCGCGGCCTCACGAATCGCGTGCAACAGCCGGGTCCAGGCCTTGTCGCCGCGCGCACCGTCCCACCGCACGACCCCTCGTCGCGTGGTCAACGGGATGAGTCGGTCGACACCGAGTTCGACCAGGTGGCGGACCACCTCGACGCCGTGATCGCGTTTCGCCGGCGCAAAAGCGACACTGATGCGCGGCAACGGCAGTGGTTCAGTCCGAACGGCGCCGGCTCGCGAGACCGTCAACGTCCCGTCACCGACTTCGACGACCTGACTCGGATACCAATCGCCGGAACCATCGGCGATCACGATGGTCTCGCCGACGGCAAGTCGTCGCACCCGCTGGAGGTGATGACCGTCCGCGCCGTCGATCACCAGGGTCGCGGCGTCAGCCTCAGGCGGTTCAAAGCCCCCGAGCGCTCGATCGCGCAGGACCAGTGCCGACGCCCCGAACGCGGCCGCCCAGCCGGTTTCCAATGCGGTCAGCGGTCGCCGAACGCGGCGCGGATCTTCGAGAACAGGCCGGTTTCGGGCGGGTCGATCGCCTCGCCGCGCAAGCTCGCGAACTCGGCCAGGAGTGTCGCCTGATCGTGATCGAGCTTGTGAGGTACTTCGACGTTGATCTCGATGAGCAGGTCGCCGCGACCCCGACCGTTGAGGACCGGAACCCCACGCCCTCGCAGCCGCATGACGTGACCGGGCTGCGTCCCCGGATCGACCGTCACTGTCTCGGTGCCGTCGAGTGTCTCCAGGTCGAAGGTCGCGCCCAGCGCAGCCTGCGTCATCGCGATGGTGCGGCGATGGACGAGATCCACACCGTGGCGTTCGAGCGATGCGTGGGGTCGCACCCGGACGAGCACGTACAAGTCTCCCGGGGCACCACCGCGGGGCGCGGCTGGCCCACGCCCGGGAAGCCGCAGCCGCTGGCCATCATCGATGCCGGCCGGGATCTCGACCTCGATGTCCTGGCGCGTCCGCATGCGTCCGTCGCCGTGACACTGCGTGCACGGGTTCGGAATGATCTGGCCGGTGCCCTGGCAGCGCACGCACGGGGCAGCGGTGACGAGTTGGCCGAGGATGGACTTCCGGATCTGGCGGATTTCACCGGTGCCGTCGCACTCGCCGCAGCGCTCAGGATGCGTGCCGGGTTCGCCGCCGGAGCCGTCGCACCGATCACACGGACCGGGGATCGCCAGATCGACGTTGGTGGTGACACCGAAGGCGGCTTCGGACAGATCGAGTTGCACGGTGGTCTCCGCGTCCTGCCCGCGCGGCGGTCCGCCGCGCCCACCACCGAAACCGCCGCCACCGCCGGCGCCACCGCCGGAGAAAAACGCGTCGAAGATGTCCCCGAAGCCGAAGGCATCACCGCTCGGACCGCTCGCGCTCCCGCGGCCGTCGTCACCGAACGTGTCGTAGCGGCGGCGGCGCTCTGGATCGCGCAGCACTTCGTACGCAGCCGACACTTCCTTGAACCGTTCCTCTGCTTCGGCGTCTCCTGGGTTCGCGTCGGGATGGAGTTCGCGCGCCTGCTTGCGATACGCGCGCTTGATCTCGTCGTCGTTCGCACTCGACGACACACCGAGCAGGTCGTAGAAGTTGGCCATCAGGACGGCGGCAACAGCAGACGGCCGAGTTGCTGGGACACGGCTGCGACTGCGGCAAGCGCCTGGGCGTAATCCATGCGAGTGGGGCCCAACACTCCGACGGTGCCTGCCGACGCGCCTTCCACTTCGTATGGAGCAAGGACGAGCGAACAGTCCCGCAGCTCGTCGACCTTGGTCTCCGACCCGATCGACACGTTGACGCCGTGATCGAGCAGGTCCCGGACCAGGCTCACCACGACCACCTGCTCTTCGAGCATCTCGAGCAGCCGCGCGGTCGTTGCGGTGGTGGCGAAGGCGTCCTGTTCGGCCGCGAGCCGGCTCACGCCACCCACGTACAAATGGTCCGAAACATGGCGCGCCCGCGTCGTGACGGCGTGCACCGCATCGCCGAGCAGCACATCCGAATCTGGGTCGCCGGTCGGTGAGAGCGTGGCATTTGGGGCCAACGTTCCACCGCGCAACGCAACGTCGAAGGCGGCGGAGGCACGGTGCAACGGCTCGCCCTCGAGATCCGAACGCAGCACCTCACGTTCGACGGTGCCGTTCCCGAGCACCACGACCGCCAGCACGGTTCCCGGTTCGATGGCGACGAGTTGTGCAGTTCGTACCCGAACGGCATCGGCGTCGGGACCGACGACCACCGCAGCGTGGCTCGTGAGCTTGGCGAGGAGCTGACTCGTCTCGTGCAACAGGTCCTCGAGCGCACGGTGGGTGGACGCGAAGAAATCCGCAACGGCCCGGCGCTGCCCGACTGGGAGCCCACCCGCAGCGGTGAAGTGGTCGACGAAGTACCGGTAGCCCAAGTCCGTCGGGATCCGACCCGCCGACGTGTGCGGCTGGGCGAGGTAGCCCTCCCGTTCGAGCTGAGTCATGTCGTTGCGGACCGTGGCACTCGACACCCCGAGATCACGCGATTCCGTCACGGTTTGGGAGGCAACGGGCGCGGCGGTGCGGACGTACTCCTCCACCACCGTCTTGAGCACCGTGGCTCGACGTTCGGCTGCATCCATGGCTCGGTCCGTCCTCGGCTGGGGGGCCGTCGCCCCGCGCAGTAGCAGTCGAGTCTACCGACTGCTAACTCGCGTCCGGCTTTCGTGGCCGAGTCATCCGGGCCGCTGCGGTTCCGAGCGCCGCGTCCGTCTCGGCGGCGATTGCGTTCTTCAGCGCGATCGCGACGATCTCGCGGCCGATCTTGCGCATCCGGTCCAGCTTGACGGTGACTGCGTCCAGATCGGACGCCGGCATTCCCTTCGCCACGAACGGCTCCCAGACACTCGCTTCGAACGCGGCCCGAAATCGCTTCGCCAGGTCCTGGCTGACCGTCTCGACGTGTTCCCACTCGTCGAGCATGGCGTTGGGCTCGATCCCGAGCCGGACGAGTTCCGAGCCGAGTTCGAGAAAGCTGGCGTTCGGGACATGGATGTGATCCGGGTGGACCTCCACCAGCCCCATTGCAATGGCACGCTGCATCGTCGCAACGTCGATCTCGACGTCACCGAACCGGGCGACGAACTCCTGGGGGCTCAGATCCAGTGGCTCGTCGCCGGTGGTTCCGGTCACCGCCGATTCGAGGCCCAGCAGGGACTCGAGGCCTCTGCCCGACTCCCACGACTCCACCAGGTCCTTGATCGCCGCCAGCGTGTAACCGCGCGCCTGGAGGCGTCCGATCAGATCCAACCTCGCCACGTGACCCGGGCTGTAAAACCCGACCCGACCGCGAATTGCCGGCCCGGGGAGCACCCCTTGATGCTGATACAGGCGAATCGTGGAGGACTTGGTGCCGGTCTGGGCGGCGAGCTCGTCGATGGTCAGATCCGTCATCGGGTCATGGTACCGCCGGAACTCATACTTAACAAGTACCAACCTCATGAGTTATTACTAATACTATGATTGTTCACCTGGTTCCGCTTCGACGGCCGAGAATCCCATCGCAGAGGGCTTCTCAGCGATCCGTGTCGACGAGACCCTGATGCGTGCGGTCGCGGTTGCAGTCCTGGCGCTGGCGGTGTTCGTGATCGTTCCGCTCGGTCGAGGAGTCCTTCGTGGCGCTGGGCTGCGCTCGGGCCCCCACCGGATTGCGGCGGGTTCGTTCGTCATCGCCCTCAGCCTGGGTCCCGGCGTCGGCGCCTGGGCGTTCACCCTGCCGTGGTTCCTTGTCTGCTCGCAGTACGCAGTGAGGCGAGGAGTCCGCCTCCTCCGTACCGCTTCGGACCTGCAACTCGATGCCCTCGCCCACACGGCGACGGCGACCTTCCTTGCCGTCGGCGCCGGGGCCGGTGGGGTCGCCGCAGCCGGATGGCGGCCACTGGGATTCGCTCCGATCATCGTGCTACTCACCGCAGTGCACTTTCACTTCGCCGGTTTCGCGTTCGGCGTGATCGCCATGCGATTGCGGCGCGACGTCTCGAACGTCTGGACGACACTCGTCATCGCCGGGTGGATGGTGGGCGTTCCGATGGTGGCGCTCGGCATCACCACACGATCAACCATCGAACCGGCCGGTGCCGTGATGTTGGCAACATCCGGTGGCCTGTTGGGCTTGCTCGTGCTCGGACGGTCGGTGCATCACCGCAGTGGGTGGCTTGCGATCTCGGGCGCAAGCCTGTGCTTCGCGATGGTTCTTGCTGCCGGCTATGCGCTTGCGCAGCAGTTTGGGTTCGGTTGGCTGGACATTGAGATGATGGAACGCGTCCACGGAATCGCCAATGCATTCGGGTTCGCGTTGTGTGGCCTGATCGGATGGTCCCGTATCGACCGCGCGCGGCTCCGAAAGGACCAACCACTGTGCGTCTCTCCCTAGGTCAGCCGACCATCGCAGATCTCGAGGCGATCCGGCTCAAGCACTTGCACCTCCCGCTCTCGTACTCGGACGTCGGCGCCACACTGCGCGGCGAACGGCCGCGCGGCTACTTCCACGACAACCGCACCGTCGAGCTGAGGCGGGGAGTTACAACGTTCGCCGCGGCCAAGCAAGCGCTCCGCTCGTGGGCCGCGCACCGGGGCGCAAACATTCTCGTGGTACCGGTCGACGCGCTGATCGAAGTCGGCACCGTGGTGACGATGACCTTGCCCGTCCTCGGGATCCACATCCACGCGGACTGTCGGATCGTCGCAGTCATCGACGAGCCCGACGCGTTCGGCTTTGCCTACGGCACCCTGACCAGCCATCCCGAAACGGGCGAAGAGAGTTTCGTGATTCGTCGAGCGCCGGACAGTGATGTGTCCTTCACCGTGACCGCGTTCTCACGGCCGGGCGAACTCGTTGCGTGGTGCGGCCTCCCGGTTGTGCGCGCCTTGCAACACCGAGCCGCGCGTCAGTTCGGCCAAGGAATGAAGGTCGCAACCGCCACGTAGCCCGCGGATCGGCGCGGTGCGCCTACCGAGTCTGCAAGCGGACCGTCACCTCGTTGGCCAGCATGCGCCCGGCGCGGGTGAGTCCGATGCGTTCGGGATCGATCATCTCCAGCAGTCCGGCGGCGACGAGCTCGTCCACCACTGCTCGATCCAACCCGCCGATCCCAGTCCCCCACCGCAACCGCAGCGCGAGCGCGAGCGCTTCGTCGCTCCGGCCGGCCGCGTTGAGTTCCTCGTCATCGGCTTGCGCGCTCCGGCCTGCTTCGATCGCGGCGATATACCGCTCCGGGGTACGGACGTTCCACCAGCGTCGGTCGCCGGTCTTCCCGTGCGCGGCACACCCGATCGCCATGTAGTCGCCACCCTGCCAGTAGAGGAGGTTGTGCCGGCACTCCTGCCCCGCCTTGGCCCAGTTCGAGATCTCGTACCAGCGGTACCCGGCGTCGCCGAGGAGATCGTCGACGATCGTGTACTTATCGGCCTGATCGTCGTCGTCGGGCGCGGGCTTGCGACCGGCCGTCACGTCTTGACCGAGCGGCGTCCCGGCCTCGACGGTCAGCGCGTACGCGCTCACGTGTTCCGGCGCGAGCTCGATCACGCCTTCGACGGTCGCGGCCCAGTCCTGGAGGGTCTCGCCCGGCGTGCCGTAGATGAGGTCCAGGTTGATCCGCTCGATGCCCGCGGTGCGCGCGGCGTCGACCGCGCGGATCACGTTGTCCGGATCGTGGGTCCGGCCGAGGATCGCCAGCACGTGGGTTCGCATTGACTGCACGCCGAAGGACACCCGGTTCACGCCGGCCCCGACAAGCACGTCGAGCGCCTCGGGGCTCGTCGAGTCAGGATTGCACTCGACCGAGACCTCGGCGGCAGTCGTTCGTGGAATGGCATCGAGGATGCGAGCCAAGCTCTCGGCCGGAATCATCGACGGTGTGCCCCCACCGAAGAACACCGTGTCGGCCGGCGCCAGGCCGTCGGTTGCCTCCCGGCGGCGCACGTCGGTGACGCACGCGTCGACGTAGGCCTCAATGAGATGGTCGCGGTCGGTCCAGGTCGCAAAGTCGCAGTAGTCGCAGCGATGCGCGCAGAACGGGATATGCACGTAGACACCGAAGGCCACAGTCTCAGTATCGCCCTCGAGCCCGGGTTCAGTCGTTTTGGACGGGCCACTCGCCGGAGTGGCGCGCACTCCGGTCCCTGATCTAGGCCGACGCCATGGATTTCGACCTTCCTCCCGAGGCCGAGGAGTACCGCGCCGGGGTGCGCGCGTTCCTCGCCGAGCACGCGCCCGACGGGCAGTTCCCGCTCGATTGGAATCGACAGCTGGCTGCGGCGGGCTACGTGGCGCCGCACTGGCCGTCGCCGTGGGGACGGGACGCATCACCGATCGAACAGATCGTGATCGACGAGGAACTCCGGGCCGCAGCCGCACCTCGGCCCATGAACCCCATCGGCATCGGCTGGGCCGGTCCGACCTTGCTGGTCGCCGGCTCTGAGGAGCAGCACGAGCAGTACCTCCCCGGGCTGCTCGACGGCTCCGAGATCTGGTGCCAGCTCTTCAGTGAACCGGGCGCGGGCAGCGACCTCGCGTCACTTTCCACCACGGCCGTGCAAGACGGCGACGAGTTCGTCGTCAACGGGCAGAAGGTGTGGACCACGCTCGCGCACGTTTCGCGGTATGGCATCCTGCTCGCCCGCACCGACCGCGACGCCGAGGCGCACAACGGCATCACCTACTTCGTGCTGGACATGCAGAGTCCGGGGATCGAGGTCCGTCCGTTGGTGCAGATGACTGGAACGCACGAGTTCAACGAGGTCTTCTTCACCGACGTGCGCGTGCCCGCAGCAAACATTGTCGGCGAACTGCACGACGGTTGGCGGCTGGCGAAGGTCACCCTCGGCAACGAGCGCGTCTCCTTGTCGGGCGAAGGTGCATTGTGGGGACGCGGCCCGACGGCACAGAATGTCATCGACATCGTGCGGGACCACGGCGGTGAGCGCGACCCAGTGCGAAGGCAGCGGCTCGCACAGCTCTACATCGAGAGTGAAATACTGCGGTTGATCCGGCTGCGCACCGTCTCCGCAACGGTGCGAGGGATGGAGCCGGGTCCCGAGGCGAGTGTGCGGAAGGCGCTCTCGGACGAGCACGGTCAGCACGTCATGGAGATGGCAATGGAACTCGCCGGGACCGGCGGCCTGCTGAACAACGCCGGCCCGTACGGCGACGGCGCGGACGGCCTGTGGACCTACGGCTACCTCTACGCCCGCGCGCTCACCATCGGCGGCGGCACCAGCGAGGTGCAGCGCAACATCCTCGGCGAACGCGTCCTCGGTCTCCCCAGAGACTGATCGTCGGCGCCCGTTCTCACGCGC
>JANYJV010000097.1 GCA_025361725.1 Acidimicrobiia bacterium
GCAATATGTGAACGAGCACACTATGCTTGAAATCTTGGCTTTAGGTCATGTAGGTGAGTTCCAGTCGTATGCCCACCAATGGCCTGGGGAGACCCGTCACCTGGAAGGTTATGGATTGGTGGATCCCCACTCGTCCCCTCCGCAGATCAAAATCGAAATCCTACAGAACTATATACAGGAGCGAATGACTGCTCAGTTCAATCGACCCGATCAGCGTCACCGAGTTATCGATGTCAATGACACTCTGGGGGGTGACTATAAAATTGTACACCAGCTTGGCCGACCGGGAGGATATTCTGACGTCTATGCTGCAGCGGCTACCCGGGATCTCGATTTCTGCTTCTCAGGCGACCGCATCGCAATAAAGGTGCTACGACCAGAGCCTAACTTGAGTGTGGTTCGGCTAAATCGGGAAGTCGATGTGCTCCGCGATCTTGAACATCCGAACATAGTCAAACTCTTTGACTATGGGACGGACGCCGACACTGGGCGGCAGTACATCGTGATGGAACTACTTGACGGCTTACCGCTTTCAGAGCGTTGCAAGATCTCCTTCAGGCTGGAGGAGGATGAGTGTGTGGGAATAGCGCGGCAGTTGTTGGGTGCTCTAGCGTATATGCACCCAGACGAGGAGCGAGTTGCCGAGATCAGGCGACAGGGCGAGCTGGAAGGTGCGGACTTCGACGCCTTACTGCGCGCACGAAATGGCTACATTCATCGCGATATCAAGCCCGACAATATTGTCCTGGTTAACCAGCGCGGTCCTGTGCTTATCGACTTCAACATTGCGTCAAGGTCTGGCGATGAGCGTCGAACTCAGTCCGAGACCGAAGGATACCGGAGACCCGAACTGGCCCTCTCACGATGGGAGCCGGAAGACGACTTGTACGCGCTAGGAGTCACGCTTGCCCAGGCGCTTCTGGGCATCCCTTTCGTCGGCGGATCGCCCCAGTCGCCTGGAGAAGAAATTGCCGACTTGAAGTCTCAGGTCGAAGCGGCAAGCGACCGAATAGGCCCGATGATTGTTCGACTTCTGTCGGCTGGCGGCGAAGACGGCTTCGGTACAGCGCGGGACGCCCTCGCCTTTTTGGCGAACGTGTAGCTGCTCGAGCCCTCTATGAGTGCTGGTCAACGCGCGTCGCGTTGCTTCAACCAGTGAGACGCGAACTTGCGACGTCAGCGCCAAGCCGGGGCCACCGCTAGAAGCTTGTCCCGCGGGTGCCGGCTCAGATGGCAGTGAGAATCAGAGAAGCTGGTGGTCACGGCGAAGCCCGATCTGCCAGCAACGTCTTGTCGGGTGAACGCCTCGATGTTCAGCTCCGAGGAGGCCGCGACAACGAGCTACTCGCGGTGAAGACGCGGGTGCACCGTGGTGTCATGCGTCGACGGTGGCGGAGCGGGCCTCGTAACTGATCGGCATCCCTACTTTCGTTCCTACAACTCGACCGCGCGGGGTGCAGTGGGTCCGACGGTGTGGAGAATCGGCGCAGGTCAGCGGACCGGAGCCGCACACGCAGACGGGCCAAGAGGAACTACACGGTCGCGGATGCTAGGTCCGCGGTGCCGTTGTCCGATCAGCGCACTCGGCGCGACGCGCTCGAGCGATTTCGACACTGCGCGAACCGTCGTACGACGTCGAGCGACCGCGTCGCGAGTACCGAGGATCCGAATTCTCGGCGGACTGCTGTCGTGGGGTGTCAGCCTTCCCTCATGAGTCTTGTGTTCACGTCGGACTTCCTGGATGAGTTGGAGCGCCGCTACGACAACCGGAGGAGTTGGGAACAGCCTGACGTGTACTTCTTGGCCACAAGTCCCGAGCGCGCAACCGAGCGCGAATGGATCGAACATCAAGTCGCCGAACTCGATTCCGACGCTCGCGCCAAGGTCATCCCGAAGTTGCGAAGCGACGATCACTGGGTTGCGACGTTCCATGAGCTCTCTGTGCTCGCGGTACTTCGAGACGCATGGCTGGAACCAACATACGAATCGATCCTGGCCGGCACCGATCTGACCCCGGACATCCTCATCGAAGGCGCGGGACGAGGAGTTGCGGTTGAGGTGTGGACCCGCCGGGTTTCTGACCGGAAGCGCAAGGAACAGGTTGGTTGGCGCGAGTTGTGCGGGCGACTCAGCCCTATACCTTCTGGTCTCGGTCTTCGGGTCGAGGCCACCGAGCGAGACACGGTGATTGCACCGCCCACCGCGAGTCGCGCCAAGCAGCTCGAGCGCGAACTGAGCGTCTGGTTGCTTGGCGCGGGAACATCGGTCGGGGCGCTCTATGAGCATCCGCCGTACCGGTTCGTCGTCGCAGGAACGATTCCCTCGGTCCGGACCCTGCTTGTCCCACCGCGGCGTGGGGGGTCCGTCTCGACCGATGACGTTCTCGACGGCATCAGAGACAAGGTGCGGCGATACGCACCCGCTCTCCGCGTTGCGGACCGCTCGCTCGTCGTTGCCGTCGCGGCCGAGACCGTACCGATAGACATGGAGCTCATCCGTGCCGCTCTGCGCGGGAGCCAGTCGACCTCGGTGACCTTCGGTCCGTTTGACAGCGGACTGCTCGCGGATCACAGCGTGCAGCTCCGCAAGGATGATGTGCCGCCACGATTCGACCCGACACTCGCGGCTGTCGCGTGGCTAAGCGTTCCCGGCCCCGAGCCGCGACTCGAGGTCTTCGCAAACGCGTCCGCGCGCTACCCGTTGGAGTTGCCAACCACCGACATGATGACCCCGCAAATCGCGTAGCGCCGAGTCGGGGAGCAGGCGTTCCGTCGGAGCGGGCTCCAACTGTGACGAGGCCGCGGTAGCGCCATCGAGAGCTGCATCCATCTTGCTAACGCCTTGCTAACGAACTCCACGCAACGCGGTCGCGCGATGCGGATGCCGTGGACGAACGGTCGCGCGAAGTCCCTGCTCAGGGGATCGCGGCGGATTCCAACGCGCGCCGTAGACGTACGAGCCGCGGCTTAAACCCGCCGGCTCCGTAATGGAGCGTGAGAGTTCGAATCTCTCTCCGGGCATGCTGACCAGCAGAAAGCTCTCACTCTTCCGGCCGTTCGCGACGTGGGGAGTACCGACTCCGCCTCCGGAGTAGAGCCATCTGTCGGTCTTGCCGAAGGGCATCTCTTGGGGCGCGCCGTCGACGCGCCGCGGTCGGGAGAGCGTGTCCATCGAAACGGTCGCGGCGTGAGCGCCGCTCGCTCGAATAGTGTCGTCAAGAGGAGCGGCGCCGAGAGTGTCGTCCAGTCGCAGGGTGGTGCGGTGAAGTCTTTCGACGAACTATCGCCCCGCGGGCAGCGCGAGCGCATGCGGCGGTTCGGCCGTCGAGCACTTGCTCCCTACGGGATCGACGCCGACGTCGACCTGAGATTTGTCGCCGCCTCGTTCAACACCATCTTTCGAGTGCACCAAAATCCTCGCAGCGCGGCTTTGCGGATCGGACCGCCGGAGCGGATCCACGCCGAACGCACCGAGTTCGTCGAAGCGGCATGGATACGGGCGCTGAGAGCAGACAAGGTCGCGCAGCCTCCGGACGTGATCGAAACCCGGGACGGCTCGCCCGTGTCCTCCTGTTCGATGCCGGGTGTGCCCGCCGAACGTTCCTGCATGCTCTTCGAGTGGGTACCTGGCGTTACCTTGAGCAAGCGGATCAGCGTCGAACGGGTGCGGGGTATGGGGCAACTCTCGGCAAGGTTGCACCAGCACGGAGCCGATACGCCGCCGTCGGTCCAACGGTCGGTGCTCGTGGCGGACCGAGTTCTGTACTGGCGTGTCGAGAATCGTCTCCACGAGCTCGGACCGATGATGCTCGAAGCCTTCGACCGTGCCACCGCGAGCATCGAAGCGCTTTGGGCTGCTCCGCCAAGCCCGCCGCAGCTTCTCCATGGCGATCTCACGCTGCACAACGTGATGATCGACGAAGATCGCCTGATCCCAATCGACTTCCAGGACGCCGTCTGGGGTCTCGACGTGCAGGACTTGGCCCTGTCCATGGTGTCCTTGGGCAGGGCCGACAGTTCAGATGATCTTGGCGCCGCATTCCGGTTGGGCTATGAGTCGGTTCGGCCGTGGCCTGACCTTTCACCGGAGCTGCTCGCCACCCTTTGCGCAGCGCGGCGTCTTCATCAGCTCAACCTGTCTCTGACGCTCCGCAAACCTGGCCTCGATGCATTCGTCGATCGCATGGAGAACCTCATCGAGCGTTGGCTACGTAGCCCGCGTGAACTGTGACGAGCAGGCGCTCGTTGCGGCGCTGCTGCCCGTCATGCATCTCAGTCTCGCCTCGTCCGGGGCGTCACCGCGACCGGTACGCGGTACGGAGATCGGTCTTGCTAACGCCTTGCTAACGAGCTGCGCGCAACGCGGTCGCGCGGCGCAGACTCGACGGACAAGTGGTCGCGCGAAGTCCCTGCTCAGGCCGTCGCCGTGGATTCCAGCGCGCGCCGTAGACGCGCGGGCCGGGGCTTAAACCCGCCGGCTTCGTAATGGAGCGTGAGGGTTCGAATCCCTCTCCGGGCACGCTGACCAGCACTTATAGGTCCGGCGCTGGGCGCGGAGAGCCTCGCCGGCGTGGATTTGCTCACGGCTTGCTCACGAACTCAGCGCGACGCAGCCGGGATGGGCGGACGTGATGGACGACCGTGGACGCGAAGCCGCCCAATTTGACGCTCCGGCTCGATGGTCTCACCGCCGATGTACCCTGACGTACGAGGAAATGAAGGGAGCCGGTCATGACCACAACCATGACGGACCAGTCCGACAACGTCATGAGCCGTGACGATGTTCTTCGTCTCCTCGACGAACAAGCGCGGCAATTTCTCGGCATGACCGGCGAGCAGTTCATCGACGCAGCGCGCGCTGGGACACTTCCGGATCACCCGATGGTCGCTCACCTTTGCCTGCTGGCGGGTGAGGGAGCCTGTTAGGTCGGACGCCGACGCGCGCCGTCGGTACGTCCACCATCTCAACATCTCGCTGAGTTGCGTCACATCTTCGACGATCTGGCCCGTTGGCGAAGCCAGCACTCCGGGCTGTTGGCTTCTGCTCTTCAGCTCGACGCCGATCACACTCTCCCGCGGTCTTGAGCAAGGTCCCCTCTGCGAGCCGGTCGACCCCGTCTCTGACCGCAACGAACTGTTTGAGCTGTGTTCAACCCTTGTAGTTGAAGATCTGGGACAGGGTGTGTTCGATCGTGACGAGGTCGGCCTGGTTGGCCATGACGGTGTCGATGTCCTTGTACGCCTCGGGGTGTTCGTCGATGAGGTCGTCGGCGCGGGCCGAGTTCCAGGTGCGATCACCCATTGCGGTGGTGAGTGAGTCGACGGTCAACGTCTTGCGCGCCTGGCTGCGGGGCATCCGACGCCACGCGCCGTGTGAGCACGAGTTGAACGACGCAGGGCTCCCCAGACCACGCACGATGTAGGAGCGCGTGCCCATGCTGCCGGGTATCACACCGCGGTCGTTCGGGCCGGCCTTGATCGCACCCTTGCGCGTGATCCAGATGTCGCGACCGTGGTGGTGCTCCATAGCGGTGTAGCTGTGGTGACAGTTGATCCGGTCGGCCTCGACCGCATCGGGTGTCAGTTCGAGAACCTCCGCGAGCGATCGGACGAGTTCGTCCATCATCCGCTCCCGGTTCGCGGCCGCGTAGGCCTGGGACCACATCAAGTCCTCGATATAGACCTTGAACTCCGTGGTGCCCTGCGGCAAGTACGCGAGATCCGGGTCCTCGAGGGGAATGAAGTAGGTCTCCGCGAGCCGCTGCGCGACCTTGATGTGCTTCTGTGCAAGACGATTGCCGATGCCGCGCGATCCTGAGTGCAACACGAGCCACACACCATCGGACTCGTCGGCGCAGACCTCCACGAAGTGGTTGCCCGAACCGAGAGTTCCGAACTGCTCCAGGGTGGTGCGCTCCTGCTTGGCGTCGAAGTCAGAGCGATCGTGCGCGCCGAACCAGGCGAGCGCAGCATCGCTGCGGTGGTCGTGGCCCTCGCCGACGCCGGCGGGGATCCGGGCCTCGGCCAAGCTCATGAGCGCGTCGAGTGAATTGGGCAAGTCCGCAGCCGACTGATGGGTCTGCACCGCGACCATGCCGCATCCGATGTCGACGCCGACGGCCGCGGGGATGATCGCTCCGGCCGTGGGGATGACCGAGCCGACGAAGGCGCCCTTGCCGAAGTGCGCGTCCGGCATTAACGCAACGTGACCGGCGACGAACGGAAGGCGGCTCGCGCGCTCGGCTTGCGCCAACGCCTCAGGCTCAATGTCGTCCGACCACACGAGCAACTTCTTCGACTGGTGGTGCGGGCTCATGTGCTTCAGCCTGACCGAGCGCGCCTCGGCCTCGGCCCGACTTCTCAGCGGTTCCGCTCCCGATTCCGACGCGGACCACTCCCTACACGGGGCGGCCGAGCAAGAACGTGGCGGAGAGATCTTCGCCCCAGCTACAGAAGTCGGGGACGGTCGGGAGGCCGAGCGATCGGAGCTCGTCGGCGATCTGGCCGGCTCCCAACTCCACGCGAACGTCGCTCGGTTCGACGACGCCTCGCCCGAGTTCGATGTCGAGCGGCGTGCCGTAGGGAACGCCGTCGAGGTAGGAGTAGCTCGCTGCCTCCATGCGCGTGCGAGGACCGGTTGGTTGCGCGATGGGGGATTCGACGGTGAGCGCAAGGGTGTCGCCCTGCCAGAGTTCGCAGCGCACGGCGTTGTCTTGGTAGCTCACGTCGATTCGTTCGACGGTCTTCGGGAATCCCATGACGGCGTTCCCGGCCGCGCACGTGAATTCCTGATCTACCGGCATTCGGTAGACGAACGAGCCGATGACGTCGGCGGGCGCGCCGACCGGGCGAGCCAGAAATCCGAAGTTGACTTCGTTGTAGTCACCCCAGGGGTTGTCGCGGTAGTCACAGACACTCACGATGAGCTGCGCAATGCCGTCACCAACTTCGACGAGCTCGAACGCTTCACCGGGAAGCAAGGGTGACGCGGCGGACGCCGCGACGCTGAATCCCAGCGTGATGGCGTTGAACGCGCGGACCTCCATCGGGAACGTGATCGGGCGCCCTTGGATCTCGCCCCATTCGATTGCGCTGCTCATTGCGTACTCCTCGTGCTCCGGGGCGGCGGGGGTGTCCGCCGCTCGCCATCGTGGTCGACCCCGCATACGAGCCGCCACCTCGCGCGAATGCCCCTTGCCGGAGAGTTCGATCAATGATTGAGAAACTATCGACGATAGGCAACGTGACGCAGTGAACTCGGGAAGCGGAGTCGATCGGACTCAGCGTCGACACGAGGCCAAACAGGCTGCGATCGTGACCGAGGCGTGGACCCGTGCCCGCAGGGACGGGCTGGCGGCACTTCCGCTGCGGGGACCTGGGAACGAGTCGATCTGCGCCAACCGTCGCTCTACGCCCATTTCGATTCGAAGCTGGCGTTGTACGACGCGATGTACGTGGACGGGTACCGCCAGATGACAACCGCGCGAGCTGCACGGTCAGGTTCGAGCCGGTTTGCCCGAAGGCGCGGGGTCTGTTGCGCCCTCGTTGGCGGACGGTTCGCCGGCCAATCCCAGCGGTCCACCGTTGGCATCGGCTGCCGGTGCGGTGATGACGGCGGTGAATGTTCCGACCGATCGAGTGCCGTCGGCCGCGGTGAACTGGTAGGTGACCGGTGGCGCAGTCTCGTCCGTGGAGTGCGTGCTCAGTCCAGGTCGACGCCTGGGTGAGCTACCTGACTCCGCACTTTTTGCCGAACTCAGTCGGCGCACGAACCTGCGGGTCGCGTACGAGGCCCGGACCCGCGCTGCCCCTCCGACTTTCGCGCGCTTTGGGGGTCTCCGATGCCCCAAAGCGCACAGAAGTCGATGCGCATCCGCGGCCGGTCATCTCGCGTTTTCGGCGGCGCAATCAGTGTGCGGTCCTACGGTGGGGGAATGGACGACCACGCGATGCGACGCCGTCTCGCCGACGCCTCGGTCGGGCGCCTGGCTACCGCGAGCGCCGATGCGCGTCCACACGTCGTGCCGTGCTGCTTCGTCCTCCAAGTATCAACGGTGTTCACCGCCGTCGACGCGAAGCCGAAGACGACAAGCCATTTGCAACGGCTCCGCAACATCGAGGAGAACCCGGCGGTGAGTCTGATCGTCGACCACTACGAAGATGACTGGGCGCAGCTGTGGTGGGTGCGTGTCGACGGCAGCGCCCGTGTGCTGCGCGAAGGCCGTGACTGCAACGCGGCACTTGATCTCCTCGCCGCAAAGTATGAGCAGTACCGCGTCACTCGGCCCCCCGGTCCGGTGATCGCTCTCGACATCGATCGCTGGCGGGCCTGGCCGTAAGCCGTCCCGCCCGTCACCGGAGCTGCCGTCCCTCGAGCTCTCCAGCCGGGTCAGCGCTGGAGTTCTTCATCGACGGTCTCGACGCAGTCCGGTGCAAGTGGCTCAACCACATTCGGTCGCGCGTTGCTCCGACCTTTGGTGTAGCCCCACGCGCCGGCTGCGAGCGCGGCCACGGCACCGAGCCCGATCGCGTAGCGAGCGCCGAACGCATCCGAGACCCAGCCCACGATCGGTCCGCCCACCGGTGTGCTCCCGAGGAAGAGCATCGCCTGGAGCGCGAGCACGCGCCCGCGCATCTCCGGTGCCGCTTCGAGTTGGACGATGGCGGTGGACGAGACGAGAAACGAGATGCTCGCCATGCCGAGGAGCAGACCTACGGCGTAGGCGAACCATTGATTCGGAACGATTGCCATCAAGGCCATGGCACCGCCGTAGGCGAGGCTGGCGAGTGCGACCGTGCGCACGTCGGCCGACGTTCGCCGCGCGCTCCGCAGCGCTCCCACCAGCGCGCCAACACTCACGACCGAGAACAGGATCGTGAACGTGGTGCCGTCGCCGTGCAGATCGCGCGTACTGAACAGCGGGAACACGGTCTGGAAGTTGTACGAGAGCGTGCCGACGACTCCCATCATGACGAGCGGTATCCAGAGTTCGGGGACGCCGCGCACGTACCGCAAGCCGTCACGGACTTGATGCTTCGCCTTCGTAGCGACGGGTGGTGTGCGGAGCTCGCGGGTGCGCATCATTCCCAGTGCGACGAGCACGGCGATGTACGACAGGCCGTCGGCGAGGAAACACCATCCAAACCCGACGGTGGCCACGAGGAGTCCGGCGAGCGCAGGACCGATGACGCGCGAGGACGTCATGAGTGCGCTGTTGAGGCTGACCGCGTTCTGGACGTCGGACTCGGGCACCATCTCCACGACGAACGCGCGACGCGCCGGGTTGTCGAACGCGATGGTGATCCCGCCCACGAGCGCGACGGCATAGATCGACCACACCGGCGGATGGTGACTGAAGGCCAGGGCCGCCAGCGCGAAGGACTGGAGCATCGCGATCGTCTGGACGATCAGCAGCAGCCGGCGCTTGTCCGAGCGGTCGGCGATCAGTCCCGCCCAGGGTCCGAGGATGAGCACCGGACCGAACTGCGCGGCGGCGAGCGCGCCGAGCGCCACGCCACTGTCGGTCAGGGTCAGGACGAGCAGGGTCTGGGCCACGAGCGTGAGCCAGTTCCCGACCTGCGAGATGAGCTGGCCGGTGAAGAACAGACGGAAGTTGCGACCCCGCAACGATTGGAACGTGGCGCCGGTTGCTTCGCGGAAGGCGGCGCGTCTCGTGGTGGGTGCGCTCACCCTGGGACCGTACCCACCGCGGCGCGCGAGCAGTCGAGCGATTCCTCGACATCGCCGTCGACGGGCAGGATGACCGATCCTCGTGCCGCGGCAATGACGTGGCCGGTTTTGCGAAGCGGGGTCGAAACGGGGGACCCTGGGCGGATGTCGATTGCCATTACCGAAGACCATCGCGCGCTGACCCAGACCGCCTCGGACTTTCTCGCCAAGCACGGGGCCCGCGCCGCATCCCGGGCCCTGCTCGAGGCGGACTCCGAGTCGTTACCAGAGTTCTGGGGCGAACTCGCTCAACTCGGGTGGCTGGGCCTGCATATCCCCGAAGCGCACGGCGGGTCGGGCTTCGGCCTTCCCGAGCTCGTCATCGTGGTAGAGGAACTGGGACGCGCCATGGCCCCCGGTCCGTTCGTCCCGACTGTCATCGTCAGTGCCGTCATCGCCGCCGCAGCGCCCGCAGAGATGCAGGCCGCCCGGTTGCCGGGCCTCGCAGACGGCAGTGTGATCGGTGCCGTCGCGCTCGGCGGCGATGTGGAGATTCGTGACGGGGCAGCTCACGGATCGGCCGGCACCGTCATCAGTGGGGGACTGGCCGACCTACTGCTCGTCGCGGTCGGTGACGATGTCGCGGTGGTGGACCTCTCCGGCGGCGCTGCGACCGTCGAGACTCCCGCCAACCTCGACCCCACCCGCCGCGCCGCTCGGACCACCCTGACCGGCGCACCGGTGCAGCTGATCCTGGGTGCGCAGCAGGTGTTGACCGACCTATCTCGGTTGCTCTTCGCCGCCGAGGCCACGGGCATTGCGATCGAATGTACCGAGATGGCGGCGGAATACGCGAAGGTGCGCGAGCAGTTCGGACGCCCGATTGCGATGTTCCAGGCGGTCAAGCATCACTGCGCCAACATGCTGGTGGCCGCCGAACTCTCGACCGCCGCCGTGTGGGACGCAGCTCGCGCCGCTGACGGCGACGACGATGACCAACTCTCCTACACCGCCGCGATCGCGGCGACGCTCGCCGTTCCGGCGGCGGATCTCGACGCGCAACTGAACATTCAGGTCCATGGTGGGATCGGGTTCACGTGGGAGCACGACGCGCACTTGTACTTGCGGCGCGCCACCGTCATCGAGTCGGTGATCGACGCCGAGGCGGCCGCCGCCGACGCCGTGAAGTTCACGCGCGACGGCGTACGGCGGGAACGGTCCGTGGATCTTCCGCCCGAAGCCGATGCGATCCGAGACACCGTTCGTCAGTTCGTTGTGAGCGTGTCGGGCCTCGACCATGACGCGCGGCGCAATGCGCTCGTCGAGACCGGATACGCGATGCCGCACTGGCCGGAGCCGTGGGGACGCGAAGCCACTGCCGTCGAGCAGCTCGTCATCGAGCAGGAGTTCGCAGCGGCGGGCATTCAGCGGCCGTCGCTCGGTATCACCGGCTGGGTCATCCTCACCTTGATCCAGCACGCGACCGAGGACCAAGTGGCCCGATGGGTGAAGCCGGCGGTCAATCAGGAGTTGATCTGGTGTCAGCTCTTCAGCGAGCCCGATGCGGGTTCGGACGCCGCCGGGGTACGGACGAAGGCGACGCGGGTCGACGGCGGGTGGACAATCACCGGCCAGAAGATCTGGACCAGTGGCGCACACACCGCCAAGTACGGACTCGCCACCGTTCGGACCAACCCCGATGTCCCGAAGCACGCCGGTATCACCACCATGGTCATCGACATGGAGGCCGACGGTGTGGAGGTCCGGCCACTGCGGATGGTGACGGGTCAGGCGGAGTTCAACGAGGTGTTCTTCGACGACGTGTTCATCCCGGACGACGATGTCGTCGGACCCGTCGACGGCGGCTGGACCGTGGCGCGCGCGACCCTCGGCAACGAGAGTGTGAGCATCGGCGGTGGCCAGGGTGGGATGTCACTGCCCGGCGAGGCGCTCATCGCGCCCTTCGACGCGCATCCGGAACGGCTCCCCGGTGGTGCCGGTCGGGTGGGTCGGTACATCGCGACCTCGGAAGCGATGACGTTGCTCAATGTGCGCAGCGCGCAGCGGGCGGTGTCCGGAGGCGACTCGATCGCCACCGGGAACGTCACGAAGCTGGTGCTCTCCGAGATTGGCCACGAGGCGGCCGCGATTCTCGCCGCGCTGAGCGGCGACGAGTTGGCCTTCCTGGACGGTCCGGCCGCGATGTCGGGCTTCCTCGTGCTCATGCATCGAGCCATGTCGATCGCAGGCGGGACGTCGGAGATCAAGCGCAACCAGATCGGCGAGCGCATCCTCGGGCTTCCCCGCGATCCGCTCATCCGCTGAGCGCTCACGCGCGGCGGCCGCTTGAGAGGATTGCCGTGCACAACGCGGTATTCGTCCGGAAAAAGAACGAAGATTGAACCCGGCGACGGCGGGGAGTCACTGAATGGACCAGGATCGGATTCGAAATGCCGTACCGGCCCAGACCGGGGTAGTAGTCCTGGATGGCGAAATACCACCCGATCGATCGGTAGCACGATGAACCTCAAAGAGGCTGCACACCATCTCGGCGTGCACTATCAAACTGCCTACAAGTGGGTCCGAGCGGGAGACCTCATCGCCGTGCGCGTCGGGGGCCGCTACGAAGTCTCGCCGGCGGCAATACAACGCTTGGAGATGGCTCGAGCGGCCGTCCTCGTCGAGGGTGAATCGATAGCCGCGCCGGTGGTCGGCGGATCCTTCGAGATCGACCCCGAGGACCTCATCGAGGAACTCGAGGCGCTGGTCATCGACCCGTGTGTGGCTTTTCCCGCGATCGTGGCGCTCGTGGCCCGTCGAGGTGCAGCGGTCCTCGGGGACACCTGCATCGCCGTGGTCAACAACGAGGACGGCCGGGTGCTCTACCAGAGCGTGGACCACCCCAACCCAGACCAGGCCGCGATCCTCACTGGTGCCCTGCACCTCACCAAGAGTGGGCCGGCTGGGTTCGGTGGTATCGCCATGCGCGCCTTCACCGAACAGCGGGTCGTCCGCATCCCGCACCTGCCCCAGGACTGGTTACGGCGTGCCCTCCGCCCCGAATTGCTCCAGCACCTTGGACGCTGTCCCGTGCACAGCGTCTTGGCTGCGCCGGTCATCGTCGAGGGCGCGTCGGTCGGCGTGGTGGTGTTCACCCGAGACACGCCCAACCACCCGTACACCGAGCTTGATGCGAGTTACGTACAGCGGCTCGTCGAACGAATGGCGTTGCTGTACCAGAGCGCACAGGAGATCGAAGCGGCATGGGCGCTCCGCGGCGAACTCGTGAAGAGGCTGACGCGCGTCGTGCGCAGTCATCCTCACGAAGCGGCGGCAACGTCCGCCGAGGCGATCGCCGACGTGCTGAACGCAACGCCTGGCGCCCGTGACGTACCGGTGGCGATCTTCGATCCCGCTGGCTCTGTCCTGGCTTTGAACCAGGTGGCGCAGCGGGTGAGCGGATACGACGACGACACGCTGGTCGGCGGGACCTTCGAAGCCTTCACCCACCCCGACGACGTCGAGCGCGAACGCGCCAATTTCGGCCGCCTGGTTTCCGGCGAACTCGACTATCTGGACACCCTCGTTCGGAGGATCCTGATCGGTGAACGGGTGTCGGCATTCGTGAGTCATCGCGCGGTCGTCCGTGATGTCGATGCGACGCTCCGGCTCGTCATCTCCGTCTTCCGGCCGGTCCGCGTCGCCAAGGATTTCGTCGACCCGCTCATGGTGGGACTCGTCAGCAGACATTGATCCGGACGTGTTCGTGCGCGTCGATGTCCCCTTGATGAGTCCCGTCTTCACGAGCTTTGCGCCTACGCTGCTGCGCTGATGGATGTCACCACTGCCATGCTCGCCGACTTCGCCCAAGTGCGTGAAGGGCTGCTGTTCGTCTCATCGGGTGGGGTCACCCGCTGCTACCGGGAACAACTGCCCGCGCCATTGGGAGTGCATCTGGCCATCGTGTTGGAACTCGATCGGCTCGAGGCCGAACGGGCCCATGAAGTGCGAGTCGTGGTCGTCGACGAAGACGGCGGTGAACTGGCCGAGATCTCCGGCGAGATCCAACTCGGTGAGACCCAACTCATGATGGGCGAGAACCTGAACCTCCCGATCACCTTCGACCTGCGCAATGTTCCGGTCGAACGTTTCGGCACGGTCGAGGTCCGGTGCTACGTCGCCGGCGAGCACCGATCCACCTTGCCGCTTTGGGTTCTACAGACGCCTACCTAATTGCTCTGCCTGATTGCTCGTCCGGCTTCGTTTGCGGCCGTCGCTGAAGGTGCGGCGTTGATGTGGACCGGGACGCCTTCCTCGCTGCTCGCTCCGCAGGCTCCGCTCGGTCGCGGGTCGGGATTGTGTGCTGCTCGTCAGGCGTCGACCGTGAGTCAGTCGAGTGGGGGGAGTGGTTGGGGTGGGGGCGGGCCGACGTAGAGGGCGCTCGGGCGGATCAGACGGTTGTCTGCGGCTTGCTCGAGGATGTGCGCACACCAACCGATGACCCGGCTGGAGGCGAAGGTCGGGGTGAACATCTCGCGAGGCAGGCCACACCGGTCCATCACGATGCCGGCGTAGAACTCGACGTTGGTGTACAGCTTGCGTCCCGGCTTCAACTCCGCCAGCACTTCGATGGCCTTGGCCTCGATCTGCTCGGCGAGTTCCACATTGGGTCCGCCCAATCGGTTGGCGACGCCGCGCAACATGACCGAACGCGGGTCGTCGGTCTTGTAGACCCGATGACCGAAGCCCATGAGTCGGTCGCCGCGCTCGACGGCCGCACGCAACCAGGGCTCGGCATTGTCCAACGTGCCGATCGAGTCAAGCATGTCCAGCGCCCGGCTCGGTGCGCCACCGTGCAACGGACCCGACAACGCGCCGATCGCGCCGACGATGGCCGCCGCAAGATCGGCTCCGGTCGACGTGATCACGCGGGCAGTGAACGTGGAGGCGTTGAAGCCGTGGTCGATGGTCGAGATCAGATACTGCTCGACGGCGCGCGCGTGAACCGGCGGCGGCACGTCGCCGGTCAGCATGTAGAGGTAGTTCGCCGCGTACGCCAGCTCGGGATCGGGATCGATCGGCTCGAGCCCGTGCTGAATGCGATGGATCGCGGTGAGCAGCGTGGGAACGATTGCGCACACGCGCATCGCCTGCGCCTTGAGCTCGGTGGCGTCGATGTCCAGCGACGGACGGAATCCGAGATGCGCTCCGAGCAACGACAACGTGGTGCGGAGCATGTCGAGCGGTGGGGCATCGGGGCCGACTCCCACAATCGTCGGGAGCGCGGCACGTACCTCTGCGGGGATCTCCCGCAGCGGCGCAACGGTCGCCATGAACGCCGCCCGCTCATCACGCGACGGCAGCTCGCCTTCGAGCATCAGGTGCCACACGTCTTCGATCGACCGCTGCTCGGCGAGATCGACGGCGTTGTACTGGCGGTAGTGGTAGAAGCCTTCGAGGCCGCGGACGTCGCCGATGTCGGTCTCGGCGACCACCACGCCTTCGAGGCCGCGGGGAATCTCGTGCGCCAGGTTCTCTGCCGGCTGAATCTGCGCGATGCGCATCAGGTCTCGCATCGACACGATGCCCACGAGTTGCTCGCCGTCGACGACGGGGATGTGTCGGTAGCCGTGTTCAGAAAGGCTTGCGAACGCGGCGATCACGTCGACGTCGAGTGCGACCGTGTCCGGGGACTCCGTCATCCATTCGGCGACGACCGCGGTCCCCACGTCGGCGCCCGCCGCGGTGAATCGGACCAGGTCTCGTTCGGTGAGAATTCCAACGGGCAAAGTTCCGTCGACCACCACGACCGATCCCACCCGCCGCTCCCGCATGGTCGACGCGGCCTCGGCCATCTTGTCGACTGCGGCCACCGTCACCACCGGGTGACTCATGATGTCCGCGACGGTGCGCGCCTTCGTCTCGGATCCGGCCATCAGTCCTCCGTCGTCGCCGTGTATACAGCCGTGATCGATCATACGGCGGAGCCTGCGCTCGCTCCGCGTTCTCAGGTTCGCGCGTGCTACTTCGAGCGGAGCGACGCCCGGCGTCGAGGGCCGGGGTGTTGTTCGCGTCGCTGCGCATCTTGGTCGAGCCGGCGCAGCCGACGTTGCCCCACCGGCACGGGTGCGTTACCGCCCGCCCCGGTCAACGCACCGCTGACCGGGCTGCTGGGGCGGTCGACATCTTCGGGCTCGATCGGGTTCGCCCCCGGGCGTCGAGGCCACATCATCCACGCCACGGCAACGCCGATCGCTCCGCAACAGATCCACGGCATCAACGCCCAGAACTCGATGCCGGGCAGTGGAACGAGAAGCCGGAACTTGCCCAAGACGTCGGCGGCCTTCGGGTACCAGGAGTCCGGCGTTTTTCGATTGTCGCCCTGCATGAGGTAGCCGCCGTGCGAACGTCCGATGATCCGGTGAATGACGAGATGTCCGGCACCGGCGCTGCGCGCAGGGATGCGGTAGGCGACGATGTCGCCTTTGCGATACGAATCTTGGGCACGCAGCACCGCGAGGTCACCGGTGTGGAACTTCGGCTCCATCGAGGTGCCCTTGATGATGATGTAGGACGTTCCGCCGCCGAGTCGGACCGGCCAGATCGCGAACGCGGCAACGGCGATCAGGGCCATGGCGAGAATGTCCGCAGCCGCGCGGCGCAGTCTGAATGTGCGTTGACGGAGGTTCGGACTCGCTTCGCAGTTCGCGGACTCGGTTTCGGTTTCGGTCAGGACGCGCACGGGCGTATCGATCGCCGTGTCGGCGATGGGCAACGTGGCGCGATGGCGACTCATCAGGTGTCCACGTGGAAGTCGTCGAATCGCGTCGTGCCGTCGGCATCGGCCATCAACCCGAACCGGTTGTTCGCGGCGCCTTTGAGGGAGGTGGCCTCAGCGGCGATCAGGGTGTACGTCAGCACCTGGGTGCCGGCGAACGACACCTTGATGGTGGAGGTCGACGCGTCGAGTTTCATTTGCGCCGATGCCGGAGTGCCTATCCCTGCGGCGGTTGCGAGCACCACCGCACCGCCGGCGTACTTGTACAGCGTCATGGTGCCGCCGGCCGCCTTCGAATACAGCGTGTAGAGCGCGGTCGTACCGTTGTCCAGCGCCACCAATCCGGCATTGGCGCTGGCACCGAACGTGAGGGTGGCGAGGGTTGATGCGTTCTGCGTGCCGACGTTGGCGATCACGTTCGCGAGGGCAACGTTCGTCGAGGCTGCGCTATTCGACTGAATGGTCCAGGTCCCACCATCGACAACCCAGGTCCCGCCGCCGTTCAGCGTCTTGCCACTGAGGTTGGTGCCGTTCGCCCCGGTGAAGTTCGCCCACGTCAGCACGTTGGGCGCTCCGGTGCTCGCCGCAATCGAGAAGGCAGTGAGCACCTTCGAGGTCTGCGGGCCGATCGGTTGCGCGCCCGCGACGGAACCACCGCCGACGGTCACGCTCAGAGTTGTTGCGACGACGATTCCCAGCAGTCGGTTCGCGCGCATCGAGGACCTCTCAAATTGCAAAAGCAACGGGTGGTGCCGGCCGGACGAATCCGACCGGCACCACCCGGGAAGGACTAGCCGGTGATGACCACCGCAGCCTGGGTCACGAGCTTGGCGTTGGCCGGAGTCGTCAGCGTGAAGGCCTGCGACACACCGGTGATCGCTACACCGCTGACGTTGCCGAGCGAAGCGCTCGCACTCGCCAGGGTGATGGACATGGTCTTGCCGGTACACGCAGCGTTGATACCGCTGACGGTGACCGAGGTGGTCTCGTAGATGCCGGAGGTGGCGTTGTAGGCGTTGGTGTACGCCAGGGTCACGCCATCGGTGTCACAGCTGATCACCGCACCGTTGTCGGCACCGAGGGTGGCCGACGTCAGACCGCCGAGGCTGGCCGCAGAAGCTGCCGCCAGACCGAACGCACCGAGACCAAGCAGGACAACCGCACCACGACGGCGAAGCCGACGCTGACGGCGGGGGGATTGGACTGAGTCCATGGGATCCTTTCTCTGACCCAGGACTCTCTCTGCCCGGGTTGAATCCAGAACTTCGGTTTCCCACGCCAAAATGTTGAGTTCTACAAAATCTCGGTGTCCCAAAAAAAGACGGTTTCCTGCGGTTTGGCGGCGGAGAACAGTCCGAGCGACCTACGCGGAGCTGCGCGGGACGATGCGAGCGCTCAGGTCGAGCCGGAAGTGCCGTGGCGGCCTTCGCCGGCCACGAAGCGCCCGACGGCAAGGCCCGGCGATCGCAGAGACTCGCGCCCGAGGACGAGCTCGCGCTGCAGCGCGGTCTCCAATGGTTGCGACCATTGTTCGTAGCTCGATTGCCGATCCCGGCGCAGGCAGTCCTGCGGGAAGCGGGCGATGTGTTCGGCGAGTTCGATGGCGGCAGTCAGGGTCGTGCCCGGCTCGACGATCCGGTTGGCCAGACCGATGGCGAAGGACTCGTCGGCATCCACTTCCCGACCGGTGAGGATGAGATCGAGGGCGCGCGAGTGTCCGATGAGCCGGGGGAGCCGGACCGTCCCGCCGTCGATGAGGGGGACCCCCCATCGCCGACAGAACACGCCGAAGGCCGCGTCGCGAGCCATGACTCGGAGGTCGCACCAGAGTGCGAGTTCGAGTCCACCCGCAACTGCGTACCCCTCGACCGCGGCGATCACGGGCTTGGAGAGCGCGAGCCGGGTCGGCCCCATCGGACCGTCGCCGTCGGTGCTCACCGAGTTTGCACGGTCGGTGCCGAAGGCCTTGAGGTCGGCGCCGGCGCAGAACGTTCCTCCCGCACCGGTGAGGACGGCGACGAGCTGCTCGGGATCGGCATCGAACGCGCGGAACGCGCCGGCCAGGAGAGCGGCCGTCGGTCGGTCCACCGCGTTGCGGGCCTCGGGTCGGTTGATGGTGACGATCGTGACTGCCTCGCGGGTTTCGACGGTGACGGTCATGACGCTCCTCTTGCCGCCACCAAGTGCGCAGCCTCGTTGACGCTCGCCACCGAACGCGTGCCGGTCCTCGACGCGTGCACGCGGCTGATCGAGGTGTACTCCGGGTCGAACCACAGCGCGCGGTCGATGCCGAGGATGGCGGCCAGGTACACGTTGATGACCCCGCCGTGACACACCGCCGCAACTGTGCGGCCCGGGTGCGCGGCGATGACGCCATCGAGGCACGGAACGATGCGGGAGCGGAACTGATCGGGGGGCTCGCCGCCGTATTCCGCCCACCGACCTTCGACCATGGCCTGCCAGCGTTCGGAGTTCTCGGCGCGCATCTCTTCGATCGGGATGTAGCTGTCGGCGGCGGAGTCGTATTCGTGCAGCCCGTCGACGATCTCCGTGGTGAGACCGAGCGCCTGTGCGATCGGCGCTGCGGTTTCGGTGGCGCGCCGGAGCGGGGACGAGACCACGTGGTCCACGCCCTCGACGCGCAGCCACGCGGCGAGGCGCGCGGCCTGCTCGCGTCCGGACTCGGTGAGTCCGGGATCTGCCGGCGAGCCGCCGGACTCTTCGGCGGTGATGCGCACGGGGAGCGCGTGACGGATGAGGAGCAACTCCATCTACGCGCCGGTTTCGCTGGTCGCGTCGAGCGCGAACCCGAGGTGCTCGGTCAGTTCGGCGAGCGCGGCCGCCGCATCGACGACCTTGATGGTGGTCATGCCGAGCGCGCGGGCAGGCTTGAGGTTGACACCCAGATCGTCGAGGAAAACACAGTCGTGCGGGCGCACTCCCAGCCGATCGCACACGAGGTTGTAGATGCGCGGATCGGGCTTGCGGATGCCTTCGAGCGCAGACTCCACCACGATGTCGAAGCCGAGCTGCGCCGGTCCCGCCGCGTCGCTGCGGTCGCCGGTCACCCAGTTGTTGGTGAGCGCCGCCACCTTGAGGCCTCGGCCACGAATCGCACCGATCGCGTCGAGCATGGCGGGACGTGGCGCGAACCCTTGGCTGATGGACTGCATCAGCACCGTCGCGTCCACCGTTCCGCCGGCGGCCGCGCACTCCGCTTCGAACTCGGTGCAGAAGCCGGCGAAGTCCACGTCCGAGCGCTCGTACCGCGCCCACGCGCCGGTGTCGGCACTGTTGGCCACGACGGTGCGGATGAACCGGTCCGGAAGACCGGCGCTGCGTTCGTACGCGTCGAACGCATCGAACGGCGACGGGAACACCACTCCACCCAGGTCGAAGATGACGGCGTGAAATCTCATAGTCGGAGCTCGGTCAGAGCGCGAGTTCCGCCATCACTTGCAGCGCTTCGGGTTGTTGGGCGCCGAGAATCATCGTGGTGATGCCGGACTCCTGCCAGGCCGCGAACCGATCGGCAATCCGTTCTTTCGGTCCGATGAGCGCGATCTCGTCGACGAGGGCGTCGGGCACCGCGGCGATGGCTTCCGACTTCTTGCCGTCGAGGTAGAGGTCCTGGATGTGCTTGGCCTCCGCCTCGAAGCCATAGCGGCACGCGAGGTCGTTGTAGAAGTTCTTGCCGCGCGCACCCATGCCGCCGATGTAGAGCGCCGCCATCGGCTTCACGAAGCCGCGGAGCTTGTCCACGTCGTCGCCGACGATCACGCTGACGGTGGGCGCGACGTCGAAGTTGGCGAGAGACTTGTTGGCGCCGGCCGTGGCGAATCCGGCGTCGAGCGCGGCGCCGTAGGTGTCCTTGAATCGGTAGGGCGAGAAGAAGATGGGGAGCCAACCGTCGGCGATCTCCGCAGTGAGCTCTACGTTCTTCGGCCCGATGGCCGCAAGGTAGATCGGGATGTCGGCCCGGTTCGGGTGCACGATGATCTTGAGTGCTTTGCCGAGTCCGGTTGCGTCGGCGCCCGAGTACGGGATGTCGTAGTGAGCGCCGTGGTGTTCCAGCGGTGCTTCTCGACGCAGGATGTCGCGCAGGATCTCGACGTACTCGCGTGTCTTGCCGAGGGGCTTGCCGTAGGGCTGTCCGTGCCACCCCTCCACCACTTGGGGTCCGGACAACCCGAGACCCATGAGGAATCGGTTCCCGCTCATGAGGTCCAGCGTTGCCGCGGTCATTGCGGTCATCGCGGGGGTGCGCGCCGGCATCTGCATGATGGCCGATCCGAAGTTGATCGTGGAGGTCTGGCCCATCATCCAGGCGATCGGCGTGATGCAGTCCGTTCCGTACGCCTCGGCGGTCCAGATGGAATGGAACCCGAGTCGTTCCGCTTCCTGGGCAGTGGCGACGGCTTTGCTGAGGCCCGTGCCCCAATCCTGATATCCGAAGTTGACGCCGAGCCGCATGAGTAGATCGTCCTTGAGCTCGAGGGCGGGCCGTCTGATCGAGCCCGGAGAAAGCGAGGCGCCACCCTACGATGCGCTAGGGCAGATCGTCAGGTGGGACGAGGAGGACCGATGACCTTGATCACGAACGTGGTGCGCGGCACTGATGCGCAGCGCCTGCTGTTCCTGCTGCACGGCTACGGCGCGGACGAAGCGGATCTGGGTGCGCTCCTCACGTATCTCGACCCGGACGGGTGCTTTGCGGCGGTCATGCCGCGTGGTCCGCTCGATGCTCCCGGCGCTCCGGGGTACTCGTGGTTCCCGATCGGCGCCGAGGGTCTGGACGCCGAGGCATTCGATGCCGCACTCGATCTGCTCGACACGTTCGTGGACGAGCAGTGCGCCGACCTCGGATTCGCACGCGAACAGGCGATCTTTGGCGGGTTCTCCCAAGGTGGCGGACTGGCGTTGATGCTCGCCATTCGGTCCGGTGTGTCGGTGCGGCCGACCGGGGTGCTGGCCATGAGCCCGTTCGCGCCCGCCGGCGACAACCTTGACATCGACTGGGACGCCGCCGCCGCCATTCCGGTGCTGCTCCAGCACGGCACCGACGATCCGATGATTCCGATCACGGCCGCCCGGCATCTCGCGTCGGTGTTGCACGATCACCACGTTCCCCTCGTGTACCGCGAGTATCCGATGGGGCACCAGGTTGCGCTCGAGAGCGTGCAGGACGCGCAGGTTTGGATGGCGTCGGTCGTCGCCGGTGAGCTGCCCACGGCGCCACTTCCCGAGCCGCCGCCCGAGGGTCCGGTGAAAACGGTGACGACGGCGACCTTCACCGCGGAGGTGCTGCAGTCGGACCTGCCGGTGATCGTCGACTTCTGGGCGCCCTGGTGCGGGCCGTGCAAACAGGTGGGACCGATCGTCGAACAGATCGCACGTATGCGCGAGGGTGCCTACAAGGTCGTGAAGGTCAACATCGACGAGGAACCGGCGCTCGCGCAGCAGTACGACGTCCAGAGCATCCCGCTCATCGCGTTGTTCCGCAACGGCCGCAAGGAACGCGCATCGCTCGGCGCGAAGCCCCGCCCCCAACTCGAAGCCGAACTCGGCATGCTCGTCATCCCCTGACCCACCCCCGCCAACTCGAACCAGAAGCGCAAGCCCTGGCTTGCGTTTCACGCGTCGGTTCGGAGTTTGTTGGTCGGCTGGGGTCAGCCGATGTCCGGGTGCCGAAGATTGTGGCGATTGCCGAACCAGAGGGCGCCGGCGCCGAGGAGGAGCGCGCCGAGACCGGCAATCGCAACCGCCAGGGTGCCGTCGCCGGTGTTGGGAAGCGTCGGTACCGCAGCGGCAGTGTTGGCGGGTGGCGTGGATGACGACGGGATTGCCGCTGGTCGGTTGAGCTGTTCTCCCTGCACCTGGACCGGTTTCGTCGCGGTGATGGGCGGGATGAGCTCGGTCGGGATGGTGATGGTGGTCGGCGGCGCTCCCTCGACGATGGTGAGACTCAGCGGGTCGAAGTCGAAGGAGCGCACACCGTCGAGCCGCGCATCGTCAACGACGCAGTGTGCGAGCAGGTCGTAGGTCCCCGGCGGCGCGACCTCGGCTGCGGGGATCGTGACCGCGCCGGACCACGCACCGCCCGTGGTCACCTTCACCGAGCCGAGCGCGATGGCGGTACCGCCACCGAGAGGCTCGAGTCGCAGCTCGACGCGCACGCCGTCGTAGGTGACATCGCCGCTGCTGGTGGAGCCGGTGGTCGGTGGGGTGGAGGGCGCAGGTGGATCAGCGATCGTGGTCGGGCTGGTGCCGGGGGTGGGCGCCACACGCGGCTGCACCCACCGACACAACGTCTCGGTCGAAGACGCGACGCGGACACGACCTCCGGCAAGCGCCGAGTCGGGATTGCGAGACCAGGTCGACGACGCGCCCGCGTGCGGTGCGAACGCCCCGAACGCGAACGCCACGCTCGTGAGTGCGATGCCGGCCGTCAGGCTTCGATGCATCGTCAACGTGCACTTGAAGTGCGGCACTGCGCTCCTCCCGGTCGGGCTCCGCCCGTGCGATCGACGGTAGCGCCGGGTCAGCGCGCGACGAGGGATGGACCAGCGCGGCGATGGGAAGGGCGATCGAGTCGAGTTGGGGCGCACACCGCACACCGCACACCGCACACCGCACACCCGTGCGAGCGGTCAGCGCAGAGAAATGCTGCCGGCCGCATCAGCGCCGACCGTGCCGATGACTGCCGCGGCCGGAGTACCTGCCTCGTTCAACGCGGCGACGAGCTCGGCCGTTGCTTCGGGTGCGACGGCGAACAGCAGTCCTCCCGACGTTTGCGCGTCGGCGACGAGGTACTGCTCGTTCGGTTCGTGCGCACCCCAGTCCACGAACTCGGACACGAAGGCATGGTTGCGTTGCGTGCCTCCCGCGACCATCCCGTCCCGGACCAGATCGCGAACGCCATCGATGATCGGAACGTCGCCGAGGGTCAGCGTCGCCGACACGTCGGACGCGCGCATCATCTCGCCGAGATGCCCGAGGAGTCCGAACCCGGTGATGTCGGTCACCGCGTGCACCGCCGCGCCGACGGATCGTCCGGCATTGCGCGCGCCGGCGTTCAGGGTCGTCATCAGATCGATGGCAGTGTCGATGAGCGGGCGGGGCGCGGCGTCGCGCTTGACCGCAGTGGAGATGACGCCCAGGCCGAGGGGCTTGGTCAGGACCAGCTGATCGCCGGGTCGTGCGCCCGCGTTGCGCCAGACGCGATCGGGTTCCACTGTGCCGACGACGGCGAGTCCGAACTTCGGTTCGGGATCGTCGATCGAATGGCCACCACCCACGATGGCGCCGGCGGACTGCACCACCGCGGCCCCGCCGTCGATGACTCGGGCGAGGAGTTCGAACGGCAGGCCCTCGCGTGGCCAGGCAACCAGATTCAGCGCGAGGAGGGGAGCACCCCCCATCGCGTAGACGTCCGACAGTGCGTTCGTTGCGGCGATCCGTCCCCAGTCGAACGGATCGTCGACGATCGGGGTGAAGAAGTCCGTGGTGAGGACGATGGCGAGATCGTCACGGACTCGATACACCGCGGCGTCGTCGGCGGTGTCGAGACCGACGATCAGATTGGGATCATCCGGCGGGGTGAGGCCGCGGACCAACCCCAGGACGGTGCGCAGATCAGTCGGGGAGAGCTTGCACCCACAACCGGCTCCGTGCGAAAACCGCGTCAGACGAAGGTCGTCGCTGCTCGTCGTGGTACCGGGCGCGGCCAAAGAGGCTTAGGCGCGAACCCGGCCGTAGCCGGAGGCCGAGTCGTACCGAACGCTCGAGAGCTTGACCCCGCTCGATGGGTTGGAAGCCGAGACGACCGCACCGCCCCCGATGTAGATCTCGACGTGGTCGGACCCGCCCGGCCCGTAGAAGATGAGATCGCCGGGTTGGAGATCGCCTGCGCCGATGCGCATGGTCTGCTGGTACTGCGCGCCCGAGTAGTGCGCAAGCGAGACGCCGCCCTGCTCCCACGCCGCGGCGGTCAGGCCGGAGCAGTCGAACGTGTCAGGTCCCGAGGTGGCATACGCGTACTGCTTGCCGACTTGAGCCTTCGCATAGGCGACTGCCGCGGCCGCGCCGTCGTTGGGCGCGGGAACGTCCGGAAAGTTCGGCGGGATCGGGGCCCCGCGGCCGCCTCCGCCGGGGGGCGCGACCCGTTGCGGTGGTGCGGCGGCACGGCGCTGGGCTTCACGTTGTGCTGCCGCGGCGCGCGCGTCGGCTTCCTGCTTCAAGATGGTGGCGATCTCGCCGTTCACCTGCTGCTTGAGTGCTGCGGCCTGTTTGTTCGCTGCATCGATCTTGGACTTCGCTGCAGATGCGGCCTCTGTCTCGGCCTGGGCCGCAGCGCGTTGGCGTTCGAGGTCGGCGCGGCGAACTGCAAGCGCCTCTTCGGACTTCTGCAGTTTGGCGACGAGGGTGTCGTCCCGATCTGCCGCCGCGGCCGCGTAGTGCGAGCGAGTCGAAATCTCACCGAGCGACTTCACGTCCATCTGGGCGAGCGGGCTGGCTGATGCGGCGCCCTTGTACATCTGCGCCGCACGCTGGCTGAGCATGCTCCGGAGGTGGCGACGCTGACCTTCGGCGATATCAGTGCGTCGCTGCGCTTCGTTGATGCCGGCTTCGGCCTGATCATGACGGATCTTGGCGCCGTTCAACTGCTCGGAGAGCATGACCAACTGATTGTCGTTGCTGTCTAGTTGGCGCTGGATTTCCGCCGCTTGCCGCCGCTTGTCGTCGACTGGGCTAGCTCCGGAGAGCGCTGGAAATGCAGTCGACGCCGCAGTTGCGGTGACGAGGATGACGACCGAGACCTTGGTCCGGAGGTTCATCTGGGGACTCCCTTTGGCTTGAGTGGCGGGCCGCCGTCGGTCCTTGCCTGAACACGGTCCTGGGTGGAACGCGATCCGAGGAAAGGGAAAACTGGCCGCTCGACCGACGCGAAAAAACGCGACGGTGCGGTCGAGCGATTGGAAAAAAGACTAGGGGAGTGCTCACACCGATGTCATTTCAGGGTGTGGAAAGTCCCTTGACCTGGGGTTTTGGACGCTCGAGAACCGCGCTGGACGCTCTTCCGTGTGGTACGGATGTTCGCAATGTTGCTGCCATCAACCAATGGGGCCGGTGTGGCAGCTGGTTCGGTCGAGCCCTCTGGATGTCCTGGGTCAGACGGCCCAGCCCGCGGTGGCGGCCGGCACGGCCACACCGGGCGGCGCAACATCTGGCACGCTCCACGCCATGGCGCTGGAAATCTCGCGGGCAACCTTCTGCCAGGCCGGCGGATCCCACCCTTCGGCGACGGCTCCGACACTGGTGTCCTGGCGAATGTGCACGAGCGCAGGGAGGTGTTCGAGCGCAAGGCTCTTGATGAACGCACGGTCGGGGTCAACGAACACCATCGCCCGGCCTTCCTCTGCTTCAAGGATTCGATGCGCGATCGCCGGGGTACTCGGAATGACGTAGGCGGTCCGGGCGTCGCTGTCGCCGAGCACTCCGAAGATCCGGCGCGCAACCGGGATCCACTGCGCAGCCTCCGGTCGATCGGGCAGGACGACCAGGCACAAGTGGAACATCGTGGTCCAGTCGTCGATCGTGCGGGTCACGCCCGCGGCCGTTGACAACTCCAGGGTCGGATCGGGGTTCTTCGCCACGGCCGGGAAAGGTAGCGCGCAGGCTGGCGTTCGCCCCGGAATGTGGACCGTGGCGCCTACAGTCCCGCCCTATGTCTCGACGTGACCAGATCCTCATGACCACCGATGAAATGCGTGCCTTCCTCGACGCCGGCCGTGACCTGCAGGTCGCGTCGCTCAACGCCGATGGCACTCCTCACCTCGTCACGATGTGGTATCTGCGGGACGGGGACGACCTCTGTTTCTGGACCTACTCCAAGAGCCAGAAGGTCGTCAACGTTCGCCGTGACCCGCGGATCACCTTGCTGGTGGCGACCGGTGAGGCGTACGAGGAGCTGCGGGGGGTGTCGATCAACGGCACCGCCACTGTCGAGGAGGACCGGGACGCCGTCCTCGCCTTCGGCGAAAAGGTGTACGAGAAGCACTGGGGGCCGATCGACAACGACATGGTGCGAGAGGGCGTGCACGTCATGGGCGCCAAGCGAGTCGTCATTCGCGTCTCCCCGCTCAAGACCACCAGCTGGGACCACTCCAAACTCTCCGGCGCCTACTAACCCCACCCACCCCCCGCCGGCTTTCCCCCCGCTTTCCCCCGCTTTGCGCGCGCAATGCGCGCCGAAAACGGCGCGTTGCGCGCGTGTGAACGCTCAGGCGGCGGCGATGGCGAGCGCTCGAGACAGGGTGCGTCGGACCGAGGTCGGACGCATGGTGACGTCGAGGTAGCTGAAGCGCAAGACGATCCAACCGGCGTGCTCGAGAGCGCGGTCTCGGCGCTCGTCGTCCTGCCGGTCGGTCAGGCTTTCGTGGTAGGCGCCGCCGTCGGTCTCAACCACGACCCGCTCACGCCGCCAGACGAAATCCACGCATCCGATCCAAGCCAAAGTGCCGCCCAGGTCGATCTGGCGCCCGGGCTCTGGAAGACCGGCCCCCGCCACCAACTCGAGGAACCCAGACTCGAGGGTCGTGGTCGGGGGCCGGTAGAGCCATCTCCTCTCGGCGATGACATCTCGAAACGAGGAGGAGCCGTGCCGTCCGTGTTCGGCCAAGTCGGTGAGGACCGCATCCATCGCGTCGACGGTCGTCGCTTTCGCCGCCAACGCGGCATCGGTGGCGCGCTGCAAGCGCCCGATCCGTACTCGCGAACCAAGGTCGAACAGCGCCCGCGCCACGGTGGCAGTCGGGATGCCGTCGACCACGGTGCGGTGATGCGCAGGAAGGCGATACGTCTCTTCGACGCCCGGCATCGCCCATCGGGGTGGTCGACGCGTCGTGATGACGTGGCCGGGAACGATCCGCGCTCCTCGGATTGCACGGAGGGCGAGTGCGGACTCGCCGGTCGACACCGCGTCAGGCCCTCCAGACAGCACCGTCGACATCAGACGCTGTCGCTCGGTCTGGGGGGAACCCGCGAGTCGGAGGACCTGTTGGTTGACCGGGACCCAGATGCCGCGGTCGATGCGGCGGGCGACGAGCGCGCGTCGATGACCGGCTTGGGCTGCTTGGCGTCGGGTGAACGTTGCGTGCTGGTGAGCGACCATCTGGTCGAAATCGGATTGCACGTCCCGAAACGTATAAGTCGGGTGCGACACTCCAATTCGGCGACGGGTCGCGGCGCGACCGGCCGACGTTCACACGCGCGTTTCGCGCTGTTTCTGGCGCGTATTGCGCGCGCAAAGGAGTTGGGGGGCAGGCTGTGACGGTCGGGGTCAGGTCGGGGAGGGGTGGGTTAGAGGCCGAGGGCGCGGAGCATGGAGGGGGGCATGCCGTCGTCGCCGGCGCGGAGCATGGCGGCCTTCTCGATGTTGATGGGGTCGCGCTCGGCGCGCTCGAGCCAAGAATCCCACGGTCCGGGCGGGATCGTGCCGGAGACGCATGCGGCCAGGTAGTCACGCAGCGCCGTGACTTCGGCCGCACCGCCGATCGGGCCGTGCCCGGGAACGATGGTGTCGGCCAACTCGCCGACAACGTCGAGCACCGCGGCCCATGCCGCCGGATCGCCCTGGAACGCAAGTGGCGTCACGCCGAAGAAGCAGAGGTCGCCGGCGAAGAGCACGTCGGCATCGTCGACGAGCACCATGACATCGCCGTCGGTGTGGCCGCGTGCCGGCAGCAACTCGATGCGTTCGGTCAGCTGCGCGGCTTCGTCGACGATGTGGGACACCGGACGGGTTCCCAACACCGCGAGCTCGTCGAACCCCTCGGTGAACGCAGGCATGAACGCCTTGTACGCGTCGACCGGCATTGCCTGGTCCAGCAAGTCGCTCGTCATCGGCGAGCCGAGGATCATGGCGTTGCGAAACGCGGTCGTCCCACCCACGTGATCGATGTGCGCGTGCGTGAGCACCACCCGCTTGACCGTCTCGCCGAGTTCCTTGACCGCGGCGGCGAAGGGCGCCCACTGGGAACGGACCATGAGGGTGTCGATCACCGTCAGCCCGTCGTCGTCGCCAACCACCCCGGCGTTGGACACCCCGGACTCGCCACCGGGTTGGAGCCACACCCAGACGCGGTCGGCGATCTTGTGCAGCGTGAGCGGGGGCGCGGTGATCACGTTCTCACCGTACCGAGATCGACGGGTACCGTGCCCGTTGTGGACATCGTGCCGGCGCGAACGGTCGAGGAGTTGGTGGAGGTTCTTCGCCGCTGCGACGGCGTGTTCGATTCCCTCGGTCCCGACGGTGACCCGATCGACATTCTCGAACACGGTCTCCAGTGCGCGCACGTCCTCGCGCACCGTGCGCCTCACGACGTCGAACTTCAGGTGGCCGGGCTCGTACACGACCTCGGTCATGTCGTGGTGGCGAACGACCCGACGGCGCCGGTCGCGCACGGCGAGATCGGCGCGGCCTACGTGCGCACACTGCTTGGCGATCGGGTCGCGCAGCTGACCGCACTGCACGTACCGGCGAAGCGATACCTCGTCGCGACCGACCCTGGGTACGCCCGGAGGTTGAGCGACGGCAGCACGGTCAGCCTCGCGATGCAAGGCGGCACCATGTCGACCGAGGAAGTCACAGTGTTCGAAGCCAACCGGCATGGAGCTGACGCGGCGAACCTGCGTCGGGCCGACGAAGCCGCGAAGGTCATCGGCCGTGTGGTGCCGGACCTCGACGCATGGATCCCGGCGATCGAAGCCGTCGCTGCGAGCGCAACAGCCTCCTAATCCTCGAAAGCTGGCGTCATCACCGAAGGGTCGAGGTACTCGTCGACGTGATTGATGCGGTCGCCGCGCACGCTGACGATCAAGCAGGCGGGCATGGCGAAGGACTTCCCGGTCGCAAGCACCGTTGCGTGGAGCACATGCTGTTGGAGCACGCCGCCCTCGATCTCGACCCGACGGATGATTTCGTAGCGTCGATCCCTCGACTGTGACACCAGCCATTCCAGGACGCGCAACGCCGAATCCAGCTCGCGCGCTTTGCCGTCGAAGTTCGCCCAGACCACGACGTCGGGTGAGTAACAGACCTTCACGCCCTCGATGTCGCCGGTCTCGATCGCGCTCATCAGGTTGGCCACGACATCGCTCGGTGAGATCATGGGCTCATCATGCCCGACGGCGCGAGCGGGCCGGGTTGGGCGGCGCGCCCAGCGGCTGCCTAGCCTCTGCGCTCATGTCTGAACGTACAAAGAACATGCCCCGCCGGTCGTGTCACGCCACCCCGGGTTCGAACGAGAAGATGCTCGGCAAGGCTCCCGGCCTCGGTGCCGATCAGGTCTTCCTCGACCTCGAGGACTCGGTCTCCCCGCTGGAGAAGGAAGCGGCACGCGAGAAGATCGTCAACGCGATCAAGCACCAGGACTGGGGCGACACGGTCGTGTGCGTCCGGGTCAACGCGTGGGACACCGAGTGGACGTACCGGGACGTCATCACGATCGTCGAGAACGCCGGCGATCGGCTCGACGAGATCATGTTGCCGAAGGTCGAGAACGCAGCGCAGGTGGTGGCGCTCGACCTCCTGCTCACCCAGATCGAGAAGACGATCGGGCGCCAGAGTCGCGTCGGCATCGAGGCACAGATCGAGACGGCACGCGGTCTGATCAACGTCGAAGAGATTTGCGCCGCAAGCGATCGGCTCGAGACGATCATCTTCGGTCCGGCGGACTTCGCGGCATCAACGGAGATGCCGGTGCTGACCGGTGGCGTGCAGATCCCCGAGTACCCGGGCGACCACTTCCACTACGTGTTCAGCAAGATCCTCATGGCCGGCCGCGCGAACGGATTGCAAGTGATCGACGGTCCGTTCCTCAAAATCCGCGAGCTCGACGCGCTGCGGGACTACGCGATGCGCACCCGCATCCTCGGGTTCGACGGCAAGTGGTCGCTGCATCCGGACCAGGTCACGGTCATCAACGAGGTCTACACGCCGACCCAGGAACAGTTCGACAAGGCCTTCGACATCCTCGACGCATACGAGACGGCCACCACCGAGGGCGAGCGACGCGGTGCGGTCATGTTCGGCGACGAGATGATCGACGAAGCGTCCCGCAAGATGGCGAACAAGTTCGTCTCCCGCGGCGAGCGCGCCAAGATGGTGCGCAGCGCAGGCTGACCGTGAAGGGTTCGTCGCAGTCCGCGCAAGCGGAGCGCCCGTTTGTGGTGCGCAGCGCAGGCTGACGTTGCGATTCAGACGCGCGTTGCACGACGAATCAGCCCGTTTTTGGGCGCTCAAAACGGGGTTGAGAACCGCGGCGCGCGTCGGCGTTGCTTCTAGCCTGAGGTGATGGCGCCGAGAGAAGTGGTCATCGTCGGCGCAGGGGTGATGGGAGCTGCGGCGGCGTGGCAGATCGCCCGACGCGGGGACCGGGTCACGGTCATCGAACAGTTCGAGGACGGTCACGATCGCGGCAGCTCGCATGGCGCCTCCCGAATCTTTCGTCTCGGCTACCCCGATCCATTCTGGGTGCGGCTGGGTTGTGAAGCGTTGGAGGTCTGGCACGAACTCGAGCAGGACGCCGGACTCGGTCTGATCGTCTCGACCGGTTCGGTTGACCACGGCGACGCTGCACAGGTGACCGAAGTGCTGGCCGCGATGGATGCCGAGGGCGTGCCCGTCGAGCTGCTCACCCCCGGGGTGGCCCAGCAGCGGTGGCCCGGAATGCGGTTCGAGGGTTCGGTGGTGTTCCAACCCGGCGGCGGTCGGATCGCATCCGGTGCGGCTCGGCTGGCGATGATCGAGATGGCGCAGCGCAACGGTGCGAACTTCGTGTGGGACCAGGCGGTCAAGGCCGTCGAACCGGACGGTGACCGGGCGCGCGTGGTGCTCGACGACGTGGCGTTCGACGCCGATGCGGTCGTCGTCGCGGCGGGAGCGTGGTGCGCGGGGCTGCTGCAGGACCTCGCGCCAATCCCGGCACTGCACGTCACCCAAGAGTCGGTCTTCCACTTCTTGCCCGCGGATACGCCGTCGTGGTGGCCGAGCTTCATTCACCATGAGGGCGGCATGACCATCTACGGACTCGAGACTCCCGGTGAAGGTGTGAAGTTGGCCGAACATCACACCGGTCCGCAGGTCGATGCGGACACCCGCGACGGCATGGTCGATCCCGGCAGTCGCGAACGGATCGTGCAGTTCGTCGAGCAGTGGATGCCCGGTCTGGTCCCCGTCCCGGCGACTGAGACGACGTGCCTCTACACCACCACGCCGACGGAAGATTTCTTGCTCGACCGCGTCGGCCCGGTCGTCGTGGCGTCACCGTGTTCCGGTCATGGCTTCAAGTTCGCGCCGCTCGTCGGCCGGATGATCGCCGACGTAGTCGACGGGCACGACGCGCCGGAACGGTTCCGTTTCGCTCGCTGATCAGGACACCGGCGGGTGGTCGACGTCGTCTATGAAGTCGTCGATGTTCTCGATGGGTTCGATGCCGTGCCGGTTGGACCACGCTACCCACGCGATGACGCTGCCGACCGAGGCGAGTGTGAGCCACAACTGATTCGCTCCCACCCAGTCCAGCACCTGCAACATCGTCCCGCGAAACAGATCTGCGAGGGACCGGACCGCCCAGACGCGAAGTGCGATGCTCGAAAGCGCAACCCCGAAGAACAGGGGTGCGGACATGCCGTCGGCTCCGGCGAGCATCGCCGCGATCGTGCCCGGGAAGAAGAACGTGATCGGAACACGCGCCCGATGGAACTTGCGTTCGATCCAGAGCAGCGGTCGCATCGCGTTGCCGCTTCGAGCTTCGAGCCAACGCAGCGCGCCGTCGCCGAACCAGCGCCCGAGCAGGAAGTACACGGTGAGCAACACGGAGCCGCGCACCAACGGGATAAGGAAGAACCACAGGGTGTCGACCTTGGCCGACGTGAGGAACAGCCACCGCAGTCGGGGATTCAGGAGCAGCAGCACAATGGGCGCATCGTGCGCCAGGGTCGGCGCGAGGGCGTTGCCGACGTAGCCCGAGATGGTGAACGCGACGATCGGAATCGCGACCGCGGTGATCCGACCTCGATGTCGGGACGGGTCCGTGCCCGGCTCGGTCATCCGTGCAGCCTGGCAGGTAAAGCACCACGGCTCGGAGACCGAGACCAGTACGGTGCGGCGATGATGTCCGCGGCGAGCTCGGAGTGAAGATTCGTCCGTTCGCGGTCGAAGACACCGAGGCCGTGATCGTGCTCTGGCGGGACTGTGACCTCATCCGCCCATGGAACGATCCCGCACGTGACATCGAACGCAAACTGGCGCAGGCCGATGATCTGCTGCTCGTCGGCACGGTGGACAACTGCGTGGTCGGGACCGTCATGGCGGGGTATGAGGGCCATCGCGGGTGGATCAACTATCTCGCGGTGGATCGGAGGGCGCGCGGCGCCGGTCACGGTCGAGCGTTGATGGTGGCCGCGGAGCTGCGTCTCCGGGAGCTGGGTTGTCCGAAGATCAATCTGCAAGTGCGCGATACGAACCCGGACGCAATCGCGTTCTACGAACAGATCGGGTTCACCGTTGATGCAGTGATCAGCTTGGGGAAGCGTCTGGTTCTCG
Source organism: Acidimicrobiia bacterium (assembly GCA_025361725.1). GTDB lineage: Bacteria > Actinomycetota > Acidimicrobiia > IMCC26256 > JAENVU01 > JAENVU01. The sequence goes on from JANYJV010000097.1 coordinate 33,057, forward strand.
ACGAGGAGCCGACGGCGTAGCGAACGTGCAGTCACCCGCCCCGCACGCCGTCAGTGCGGCGTCCAGGCGGCCGCGCAGCGCGGTGAGTTCGGAGATCTTGGTGTCGATGCGATCGCGGACGGTCTCGATCCGCCACCGCTCGGAGTCGCACGTTGCGCCGCCGACGTCGTGGGCGCGAAGAGCGTCGCGCATCTCCTCGATGGTCAGCCCGAT
>JANYJV010000101.1 GCA_025361725.1 Acidimicrobiia bacterium
GAGTCGTGCAACCTCCTCGGGGAGTAGTCGTCGCTGCGATTGTCGAGCTGTTCGTCCAGCCTGCGGGTGACTCTCGGCTGCGTCAAGACTCGGCGGCTTGTCATTGCTGAGAATCTCCAACGGGAGTGCGTCGGGGTGTGAAAGCCATCCGATTAGCTCCACTGCCGTTGTCGATCTGACAACGGCATCTGCGTTTCCGGGCAACGGTGAAGGCCACGCGACGAGCTGCCGCGCGTTGCCGCGATACCGCACGGAACCCTCGGCGTTGGTGAGTCGGCTCCCGCGACGGGAACCCGTGCCGACGGGAGATGGCGCAGTCCGACGGCATACCGCGGAGCCGCCTCGCCGCGCTCGGGCCGGGATCCGTCCTTATTCCTCGCCGTCGAATACATCGAGTCCTCCGTGGCGCAGGTTGTCGTCGAACTCGCCGGGGTCGAACGCTTCAGGGTCGAACGGTCGACCGAGCCATTCGAGGCGCTCGGCGCGTTCGGGGTGGGCCGTGTCCGCGAGGATGTCAAGCAGCTCGCCGTAGCCCCACGTCCCGCCGCAATCCTCAGGGGGACAGGCGCGCCGACCGCCGACACACGCCGGTACACCTGTACTGGTCGAGGCAGGTGTGACCGTCTCGACGTCGATTCGGTGGGCCCACCCGTCGCCGAAGTCGTAGGTGTAGAGAAACGAGTCGCCAACGTCGGCGAGCGCATCGAGGCGGGTGCGCCGCTCGTCAACCGCGGGCTCGCCCCAGTCCTCGTCGGGATCCGGGATCCCGTAGCGGGTGCGCCCGACTTCGAACTCGTGCAGGTGGTAGTTCCACCATCCGAACGCCGCTTGGATCACCTCGTGGACGTGGTCGAGCGTGCTCGCGCCGTCGACGAGCACCCGTCGCCAGATCGGCGGCTTCGTGTCGAGCAGCGTGACCTTCAGTTGGTAGACGCTTCGGGTCGGCGACGACGAAGCTTCGCGGCCCACGTCGGACGCGGCGGTGCGGGGAAACGGAATGACCCGTGCCAGCCCAGCGTCTCCGACGACGGCCGCCAGCTCGCGGTCGGGAAACCCGCTGCGGTCGCGCAGTGGGCCGAGCGGCATTCGCGCCATGAATAGGGACAGCTCGCCGAGGTCGTGGAGGCCGTCGTTCCAGTGCATCTCGCCGTGAAAGGCGAACTCGTTCATCACGCCGACGACGCTCCGATCGTTGGTCGGCGCGATCCGCACGTCGCGCATCGCCTCGCGTTCGGCGCGCAGGAACGAGTCGTCGACGCCGTGCAGACGAAGGACGGTCTCGATTGCGTCAGGCGCGCGGTCGAGCAACATGGCCGCTGGTGCCAGCTCGGTGAACACCGGGAGCAGCGTGGCGCGATTCACGAGCAGCGCAACCTGCGGACGCCAGAACAGCACGGTGGCGAACCAATCGCCGAGCGATGTCGTCGAAGCATCGGCTTCGGTCGCCTGTGGGCCCTTCACGCGATCGCGCAGCTTCTTCGTACCTCGAACGAGGAGCACGGCTGCAGTCTGCCCCGCAGACGAACCTATGTCCCGACGTCGAGGTCGATGCTCATGATCTCGATGCTTCCATCGTCGAGAAGCTGGCCGACGACGGCGAACGCGTCCACGAGCGTCCCCGCGGACACCAGGATTCGATAGTCCTCACGACCTCGGATCAGGGGTGGAAGCTCCTCGAAGCGCGTCGCGAACCGGTCGACGATGGCAATGAGGTCGACGGTGAGGAAGTCGTTGGCTGATGGGCGCCCATCGGGATCACGCTCCGGGCCGAGCACGCGATCGAGCTCTTCGAAGACATCCCGCGCGACCCTGACCAGCCTGCGGTCAGGACCGTTCACCTGCTGGGCTGGCGCTCTTCTCGGGCGATGCGTTCTTCGACTCGGGCGCGCGCCCGGGCGACCAGGTCAGGAGGAGCGTCGGCAAGATCCCAGATGATGCTTGCTTCGAAGGCGGCAGAACGCTCGGCAGGCGTCATCTGCTCTAGCTCGGCTGCGGTGATCACCTTGGGGTCCACGGCCACGATGCTACCGGGTGCCTGTGACCACGATCCCCGGTATGCCTTCCAGCATCTCGTCCGTCGGGTGTGAAAGCCGTCCGATTAGCTCCACGGCGTTGTCCAATCGACAACGTTCTGGCTGGTCAGATGCGGGTGAGCGCGAGCTGCACGGTAGGCGGATTGCCTCGCCATACAGTGTCGACCTTCGCTAGCGAGTAGCGGCGCGGGGCGTCTGACGAAGATTGGCCCTACTACTCAAAGTCGATGTCGACGCGCACGATCTCGATGGTCTCGTCCGTGTTCAGCTGCCCGATGACCGCGAACGCGTGCACCAATGTCCCGTTGCTGATGAGGATCCGATAGTCGTCACGCTGGTCGATCAGTCGAGGGAGGTCGTCGAAGCGGGTGGCGAACACATCCAGGATCTCGACGAGCTCAAAGGTGAGGAAGTCGTTCGCCGAAGGGCGCCCCTCCGGTCCGCGCTCAGGACCGAGGATCGCGTCGAGCCGATCAAAGACCTCGTGCGCGACCCGAACCGGCCTTCGTACTTCGTCGCTCACTCCGCCGGCTGGTGCTCTTCGTCGGCGATTCGTGCCTTGGCCCACTCACGAGCGCGCGTTACAAGTGACTCCGGCGCATCGTTGAGATCCCACACGATGCTCGCCTCGAACGCGGCCGAGCGCTCGGCCGGCGTCATCTGCTCCAGTTCCGCTGCGCTGATCGTGCGACGTTCCACGAAGCACACCTTACCTGCGCGGCGTGACCACGAGGCCGGGGATGCCCGCGAACATCTCGTCGCTGGGGTGTGAAAGCCATCCGATGAGCTCCACTTCATCGCCGCAGTCCAAGGCATGTGTCCGGGCCGGCGGCTCTTCGCGTCCCGACCTTCCACCTCGCTGCGCGCCGAACCCTGTCAGCTCACTCGACACCGATCACGTCGGCGAGGAGCAACCGACGGGCCCTACCGGTTCGTCGCGAGCCGGCGACGCGGTCTCGGCCGCGCCGTCGGGATCAATCTCGACTGGTGAGGGCGCGCAAGCTGCGATCCTTGGTCTCATGGCGCGCTACTTCACGGCCGATCTCCACCTCGGCCATCGCAACATCATCGACTACAGCGGCCGACCCTTTCGTGATGTCGAGCAGATGGACGAAGCGCTCGTCGAACGCTGGAACGCGACGGTGGCGCATGACGACGAGGTGATCGTGCTCGGCGATTTCGCGATGGGGCGCATCGACGAGACCCTTCCCGTCGCAGGTGTGCTCAACGGTCGGAAGGTGCTGCTCGCAGGGAACCACGACCGTTGCTGGCACGGGCACAGGAAGGGTGCCGAGGCCGCGACCGATCGCTACCTCGAAGCGGGCTTCGCCGAGATCCGGCAGGGGACGATCGACCTGGCCATTGGTGGCGTTCCCGTTGTCGCTTGCCACTTCCCATACCGAGGCGACAGCCATGATCACGATCGGCATGTCGAGCATCGGCCCCTGGACGCGGGAGCTTGGCTCCTGCATGGTCACGTCCATGAACGCTGGAAGGTGCGAGAACGCATGATCAACGTCGGCGTCGACGTTTGGGACTTCGCTCCAGTTGCGGAACTCGAGCTTGCAGAGCTCATCGCTCAACGACCCTGAGCCAGTGCGCCGAGATTCGACGCAGTGCCCGACGACTGCCCCCAATCGCCGGAAGCGCGAGCGGGGTGCGTTCAAGCCCGGCAGCTGTGGTGGCTGGTCGAGGACACGCTCCCTCAGGCCGAAGTCTCAAGATAGCGGGATGTTTTGAAAGCTTCTAAGTGTTATCCTTTCGAAACTCCCAGGGTTGAGAAGGGATCCGATGCCGCATGAGGTCGTGACCGTCGAGTGGGAAGGCCGTCCCGTCGGCGCATTCGTTCCAGGTCCCCTCTCCGATGTCGGTGAACTCGGCGCGACCGCTCGACTCGATGCGGCTCGCGCCGAGGGGGTCCTGAGCGCAACGGCGGCCCGGCACGACCCGCGCCTCGAAGTGGCCGCTCGATTGCTCTTGCGCGCGGAAGGGGTGGCGTCCAGCAGAATCGAGGCGATCAACGCTCCGTCCGACGCGGTCGCCGTCGCAGACGTCGACCCGTCCGTGGCCGGGCCGGCTGCAGAGGTCGCGGACAACCTGCGCGCCCTTGATGCGGTCTTGGCCCACGAGGGCCCACTCACACGTGAAGACGTGTGGCAGTGGCACAGCATCCTGATGACGTCGGCAGACCTCGACGACGATCTCAAGGGGGCCTGGCGCAACCGCCTCGGCTGGGTCGGTGGACCGACCCCACGTCGGGCCGCGTACGTCGCCACGCCCGACGACCGAATCGATGTACTGATGGTCGACCTCGTCGACTATGCGAACAAGCCGTCGCACGACCCGGTCACGGCCGCCGGGCTCGTCCATGCCCAGTTCGAGACGATCCACCCGTTCACCGACGGCAACGGTCGCATCGGCCGGTTGCTGATCGGGTGGACACTCCACCGCCACATTCCGCTGGCGGTCCCGCCGCCGGTGTCCGTCGCGTTCCTTCGCGACGTCGGCGGCTACCTGTCGGGACTGGCGTTGTACCGCACGGTCGGGCCCGACGACTGGATCCGCTGGTTCGCCAGCACCGTCGAGCACGCCGCAATGTCCGCCACCGAGACACTCGCCGCCGTCAGCGAACTCGTTGCCTCGTGGCCGGCTCGCCTCGAGAACCTCCGGTCCGATGCTGCTGCTCGTCGCCTGGTCGATCAGGTGCTCACACACCCGGCCCTCGATGTGGAAACGGTGGTCAGCCTGCTGAATGTCACCCACCCGACAGCCCGAACAGCACTCGAAGCTCTCGCCGAGCGCGAGGTGTTGCGTCCAGCCGACCTGCCCGCGACCGGCGAACCCGGGCGACCTCGCAGCTGGTGGGTCGCGTGCGAGCTCCTTGACCTTCTCGCTCGCTGATCTTGATCATGCGAGACCCGTTCGCCCGGCGCGCCGGTGCAGGCGTGGCGATGGCGCAACGGGCCCTCCAACTCGCGGTTGATCCCGACGAGATCGCGACCCTGTGCGTGACGTTCACCGAAGTGCTGCTCGCGCCCCGCGGCGACCGGTAGCGTCGATGTCCGTGCAGTGGGTATTCGACCCGGACGATCAGAACGGTTTCATCGCAGGACGCGATCGTCTCGTCGCGGACTACGTAGCGGCTGACGACGACGCCGACGCGGTGGTCGCGGAGCAAGTGCTCGACCTCAAGTGGCAGTACCTCGACGGTGCGCTCGTCGAGTGGACAGCCGCCGACGTCGAGGACGTGCTCTTTGACCTCTACCCAGCCAAGGTGATCATCGAACCAACGAGGCTTGGGCAGGTCGTGCCTGAGTTCTCGAGGTTCCTGCGCTTCCTGGCGACGCGTACGGGTCGGACCGATCGCGCGCTGATGGCACTCGCCCGAGCGGTCGACGGACTCGCGTCGCGGTTCGTGGCCACGATGAGTGACGAGGACAACTGGTCGTTCGGCAAACGCATGTGGGCCTCGGCGACCGCTTCGGGCGTCGACCTGTCCGATCAAGGCGCCGTCGACGCATGGATTCGCGAGTTCAATGCGCGGCCTACGGCGGAGCGCGACCAGATCCTCGGTCCGTCGCTGCCATCACCGGTGTCGCCGGGCGCGAACCTGTTCGGGGGTTCGTTGCCACCGGTCGTGCTCGCCCCGGAAGTGGAGCTGGTGGCGGCCGCGCGCGAGGCGGTGTTGGTGCAGCGCCTGGTGCGGCTCGTGGAGTTCGTCGGCACGGGACGACCTCTCACCGACCGCCAGAACTTACGGTTGGCGGACGGCAAGGCTCTGGTCGTATTGCTCGAGACCGACGACGTGGTCGATTCAGAGATCGGCGGCCGCGTGTTCAAGACCCGCAGTAGCGAAGACCTCGCCGGCGTCGACTGGACGTTTCGGATCGCGCTGGCGACGCGCCTTCTGCGCTTCGAGGGCCGGCGCGTGGTGCCGGACGAGAACGCCGCCTGGGCGCCCGAGCAGGTGCTCGATCTCGCTTACGGCGCGCTCCTCGTGATGTTGCAGTCGTTGGGACCGACGACCCATCACTTCGGCCGTGACCGGTACGGCTTCGGCTGGTATGCCGAGGAACTCGACCGGATGTTTACGGTGCTGCTGCTCGACCTGTACCGCGATCCAGCTCCCACATCGATCGACGACCTGGCCGTAATGGCGTGGGACGAGTTGATGGACATCTTCGACTTCGACGATGTGCCGGCCGAGAAGTTGAAGTTTCATCGCGACTCGGTGTGCTGGTCGGTTCGGCGCGCGTTCGATCAGCTCGGCGCGCTCGGGATCGTCGCCGTCGACGGTGAGACCGTCGTGACGACGGAGTACGGGACGTCTCGGCGCGTTGGTGGAACCGTTGTTCTCACCCCGCTCGGCGTGTGGGCCCTGCAACGCATCGCGTCCAGGATCACCGACGCCCCGGTTGTCGGTGCGCTCCGGGAGCGCTCCGCCGTCGATCTGCTCACTCAGGCCGCCGACCTTCCCGAGCAGACCGCGCGCGGCGAGATCGACGCGTGGGTCGTGGCGCGGGACGACGCGGCGGCGGAGTTGTGCGTGGCACTCGCGCGAGTCGACGAGACTGCTCGTGGACTCGGCTACCGAGCACTGCTCGGGATCGGCGCATCCGCCGCGGACGCGGTTGCAACGTTGGCGGACGATCCGATGGTGCGCGAGTTCGTGACGGTGTTCCGGGTCGACGTCCTCATCGCCGATGCGATGGAGATGGACCGCTCCAGTGATCCGGGCCGATGGATCGACCTCCTCGCGACTGTGATCGAGGTGTGGGGACCGCAGGCGGCCGCGTCGGCGTGGGCCGACTCAGTGTCGGGCGCGTCGGGAATCGAAGCCATACTCGACCGCGTGTGGCGGGTTCCCGGCGAACGGACCGAAGTGGTGCTCGCCACCATCGGCGCTCACCACGGCGACAAGCGGATCGCGAAGGCAGCCCGCAAGGCCCTCTTCAAACACCGATCGGCCGGCTGATCCGCAGGTCACCTACGACGTGGCGACGGAGAACAGTCGCCACGATCCGTCGATGCCCTTCAGTTCGTGCTCCACGGCGTCGGTGAACGTGGTGGTGCCGCCGAGCATCATGTCGCGCACCGTTGACGATGCCCAGAACTCTCCGTCCGCGCAGCGCTGCTCAACTCGTGCCGCAAGGTTCACCGCAATGCCGGAGACGTCACCGTCATCGTGCAACTCGATCTCTCCGGCATGAATGCCGGCGCGGAGCTCGATACCGATTCCGACGAGCGCGTCACGCAGACCCACGCCGCAAGCGACGCCTTGGGAAGGACTGTCGAACGTCACGAGCAGCCCGTCGCCGGTGCTCTTTACCACGCGCCCTCCGTGCTCGTCGACCAAACCCCGAGCGATGCGGTCGTGACTATCGAGCAAGGCCCGCCATGCCGCATCACCGCGCTCGGCGGACTGACGCGTGGATCCGACGATGTCGGTGAACAACACGTTGGCGAACTTGCGGGTGGCCGTTCGCGTGACGGGCGTGCCGGTCGCGAACTCGATCAAGACGTCGATCTCTCGCCAGTTCGGCATGATCCATGCGAAGTGGTCCTCGCCGGGGATCTCGACGTACTCGGCGTCCGGGATCAGGTCCGCGAGCAGACGGCCCCCGGCCGCGGGTAGGACCCGATCGCCCTTGACGTGCACAACGAGCGTGCGAGCGATGATGCGCTCCGGGGCGTCGCCCGCGTCGAGCGCGACCACGCTTTCGAGCTGCTTGATGAAGTCCTTCGGTGAGCAGGACATTCGCTGCAGTCGGCCGACCCACCGGATGAACGACTCGTTGTCGATCGCGCTCGGCATCTCCCATTCGACCATCGGTCGGGGGTCCTCGGACCACACCGCTGCGATGCTCATGAAGCGGTCGACGATCTCGTTCACCGTGAGAATCGGCGCGTCCTGATCCTCGACGTAGTCGGTTTGGCGGGTTCGGTACCGCGGCGAGAGGAAGGTATTGACCATCGCCAGGCTTTCGACTCGTTCCGGGAAGTCGGCGGCGAACAACTGCGCCATGGCGGCTCCCTCGGAGACTCCGAGAAAGTGCGCGCGCTCCCAACCGACCGCGTCCATCACGGCGAAGATGTCTTCATTACGCTGCGCCATCGTCGGCACGTCGTCGAAGCGATCCGAGAGCCCGATGCCGCGCTTGTCGAACTGGACGCACGTCATATGGCGGCCGAAGTGTTCGAAGTTCCTGCGGTACAGCTCGTGCTCCCACGAGATCTCGATGTTGGAGATCAACGCAGGAATGAAGACGAGCGGCGGCCCCTCGCCCACTGCTGGTACGCGATGCGGAGATCACCGGCGCGGGCGTAGTGCGTCTCTGGTACCTGCATGGACGTGATCCTCACACGCCCGAGATCAACGTGATGATGGTCGCACGTCGGTCGTAGCGTCGCTCCCGTGACCAACTCCCCCGAACCCGCGCTGCCCGGATCCGGAGAGCCGCGCTGCCAGCAGACATTCGGGCGGCGTTCCGGAGTCCTCACGTTACGATTGCCTTCGTCGATCCGCCGGAAGTCGCGGTCGAGAGGCTTCTCGCAGTTCGGCATGAGCCACGACGAAATCCGGCGTTCCGAGAAGCGACGATGACCTTCGAGATCGATTTGTTCGTGGACTTGAATACCGAGGACGACCGCGGCCTTCCCTGGACGTTTCTCGACGGGGCGCGAGACCCAAGCTCGATCGTCCCCGGTCGCTATGTGATTGTCGGAGCGGGAGCGGTCTCCGCCGTGGCCCAGGTCGTCGACGTCGCCGATGATGGCGTCGTCCATGTCCGTCCGCTGCCGGGACCCGTCAGCGCGAACGCCCATCTCCTCGGCGACCGCGGCGCGGCCTGAGAGTCAGCGCGTCTGAGCGAGCCATTCTTCGAGGGTCCCGAAGGCATCACGCTCGAACTCGTGCAGTGGGTCGACGCGCCAGCGACGACTCAGTCCGGAGCTGGGTCGAGCGCCAGCCGCGTTACTTGACGACGCGGATCCCGCCGGTCATGCCGCTCGTCGGGGTGCCGTGAAGTGAGCAGTACAACGGGAAGTCGCCGACGTCCTTGAACGTGACCTTCCACGAATCGTCGTGGCTGAGGAATCCGGAGGACGTGAACCCGTCGTCGACCGAGAGCACGTTGTGACGATTGCGGCCGCGGTTGAGAAACGTGACCTTCGTACCCGCGCGGACGGTGACGTACGCAGGTTGGAAGTTGTTGTCGACCACGTCGACGGTGACCGCGCGCTTGCCGGTCTCGACTGCGAACTTCTTGCCCTTGAGGGTCTGACCGGATGACGCGTTGCTTCCACACGCGGCGACAGCAGTACCGGCGAGAGCGATCATGATCGTGAGTCTGATGAGACGCATCGGGGGATCGTAACGACCCGAGTTTCCGGAACTCCCCAACGAGGCGCCGGCCACGTTGGCACTCGAACCCGACATCTAGGAACGCACCCGTCGGGGATGACTGAGGAAGTGCTCAACACGTAAGATCCCGGCATGAGTGAAGCAGCCGAGCGCGCGTATCCAAAGTTTCTGGCCGACGTCGGCAACGACGAAGGCACAGGAGATTGGTTCGAGGTCACCCAGGACCAGATCGACCAGTTTGCCGACGTGACCCACGATCATCAGTTCATTCACATCGACCCGGAGGCGGCGAAGGCCACACCGTTCGGGACGACGATCGCGCACGGCTTTCTCACGTTGTCAATGCTGACGCACCTGGCGAAGGGTGCAAGCAGCGCGCCGGCGGATCCGGCTCGGTATGAGGGTCTGGTCATGGGCATCAACTACGGCTTCAACCGCGTGCGGTTCGTGAGCCCGGTCAAAGTCGGGTCGCGCATTCGTGCACGCGCCGTGACGGTGAGCGTCGAGTTGAAGGGCAGCGCGATCGAGACTGCGCGGAGCTTCACGGTGGAGATCGACGGTGAGGACAAGCCCGCGCTCGTCGCCGAATGGGTGACCCGCACCATCTACGGCTGAGTCGAGTTGGCGGTCAAGGTGCGGTGAAGTCGAGCCGAAGAACGGGGGTCGCCACCACCGGGTGGAGACACCTCAGGAAGGCGGATCCACCATGCTCGCACTCGCGCAACAGACATCCGGCGGACTCACGGACAACTGGATCCTTCTGGTCTTCCCGTTGTGGTTCGTTGTGAGCACCATTGTTGGCTTCATGATCGGGAAATCTCGGGGCCGGAGCGCGCTCGGTGCGGTCCTCGGATTCTTCCTCGGTTGGGTGGGTTGGATCATCGCGGCCGTCGTTCCTCGCTCTGCCGAAGCCGAAGCCCGTCGGAACGCCGCCATTGCGCAGGCCATGGGAACGCTCCAGCCCCAACCCGGCTGAACAACTCAGCGCGCTATCCAGCGCCGGCCTCGGTCGGCGTGGTGAGTTCGACGTTGGCGGTGGTCACCACGCTCGCATCGCGTTGCGGCGCGGTCTGGTACGACCAGTACGTGTTCGTGTGGGCAATGACCTTCTCGGCGGACGGAAGCCCGTACTGCGAGTAGTCGTCGGTGGTGTGGGCATCGCTCACGAGGACGGTGTCGTAGCCGCGCGTGATCGCGCCGTGCAGCGTCAAACGAATGCAGGCGTCGGTCTGCGCGCCGACGAGAACCAACCGACCGATGCGGCGAGTTGCGAGCTCGGCCTCGAGGTCGGTGGCCTCGAATGAGTCGCCGTAGCGCTTGTGGACCAACGGCTCGGACTCGCGACGAGGGAGTTCCGGCACGTACTGCCAGCCGTCGGTTCCCTCGCGCATTTCGTCGTCGGCGTGCTGCACCCAGATGACCGGCACGTTCTCGGCGCGGGCCTGGTCGATGACGGTCCCGATGTTGGCGATCACTTCGTCGCGTTGATACCCGTTGGCGACGACATCGTTCTGCACGTCGATGACGAGTACCGCGGTATTGGGACGATCGACAAGGCTGGTCATGGGCTCCCTCCGCTCATCGGAGGTCAAACGTTATGTGATCTCGCTCGCTCAAGTCACGGCGTCCAACTCGTCGTCTCGGCCCACCGTGTGGCACGAGCGATCGCGTCACTCATCCATCCGGCTTTCGCGCCGCCATAGTCATCTCCCGTGTGGCGTCACCCGGCGGCGCCGTCGCTGGATGGTCACACCTTCGACGTACCGTGGGTCGTGCCGATCACACGATCGACGTGTGGCGTGGCCCACGGAATGCGGCCACCTTGTTCGGAAGGCGACAGCCTCCCTCCACTCGAAACTCGACGTTTCCTTGGTGGCCCTCGACGGGCCCGAGTTCCCACGTGCCAACAAGGAGGCGACGATGCCCTACCAACCTGGTTCTATCTACTTCGATCGCAACGGAGTGCTCACCGAACACCAATGGATCTGCGGGCAGGAGGTCGTGGTCCACTACGACGACATCCCCGAATCTGATGTCACGGTCGTGGACGGGATCCCGTGTACGACGGCTCTCAGGACCGTGATCGACCTCGCACCCGATCTCGACCCGGTGCAGCTGCATCGCGTCGTCCAGGACTGCCTCACGCGCAGCTTGTTCACGGTGGACGAAGCGTTGGCGCGCATCGGCCAACCGGACATGCGAGACCGGCCGGGCGCGGAGCTATTGAGGCGGCGGATCCTTCGCTGATCTACTGCGATATGCGGATCATGTGAACAAAGGTATGATGAAAGTATGACGCCTGGAAAGCGGAGAGTCACGGTCACGGTGGATCCCGAACTGGTGGACGCCGGGAATCGCGCCGTGGCCGGTGGTTCTGCCGACTCGTTCAGTGCGTGGGTGAACGCGGCCATGACTGAGCGGGCGCGGCGGGACGAGCAACTCGCTCACCTGCAGAGTGCGATCGACGACTACGAAACCGAGTTCGGTGAGATCACCGTCGAGGAGATGGCCGCGCAACGACGAGCGGATCGCACCGACGCACGAGTTGTGCGCGGCCGACACGCGGCGAAGCGCGGTCGCGCCGCGAAGTCCGCCTGACGATGGTGCTGGCTGCCGGGGCGTTGATCGCGCTCGACCGCAACGATCGGGCGATGTGGATTCGACTCAAGACCGCACACGTCATGGGCGAACCACCGGTCACGCACGGTGGCGTGGTCGGACAAGTCTGGCGCGGCGGTCCTCGACAAGCGCGACTCGCAACCGCGCTCTCCGGCATTGAGATCAAGCCGCTCGATACGCAGCTCGGACGCGCCGTCGGCCAGCTCCTCGGCGCGACGCGAACCTCCGATGTCGTCAACGCGGGTGTTGCGCTGCTCGCCGTCGAAGGCGACGAAATCATCACCGCCGACCTTGACGATTTCGAACTGCTGGCTGCGGCAATCGGCCGGCACGTGGAGCTCGTCCGGCCCTGACCGTGGCGGGCGCGCCCGCGGTTCGAGCCGGGAGCCCGTGGGACGACTCCGAGAAGGTGGCCGATTGCGTTGCATGGGTGCCGTATCCCGCCGCGACCGCCGCAAGCGGCCTGACTACTGGACCTGTCCCGACCCGTGGCGTGAACAAGTGCGTGCAGCACTTCGCTGAGTAGTCGCCGTAGAGTGCCCCGATTCGCACGATGTTCTTGGGGGGACTGTGATGGTGTCAGCACGGAGTTGGGTGGCGCGCGCGGCGATCGTGACGGTGGTGGCGATCGTCGGGGCCTCGTGCAGCAGCAGCAGCCCGAGCAGCAACGGTGGGAAGACGGGCTTGCAGCAAACGTCGTGCTCGCCCAAGGGAAAGGCCGCCAAACCGAATACTCTGCGCGTTCCGCAGGACTACCCCACGATCCAGGCGGCGGTGTGCGCTGCACACCAGGGCGATCTCGTGCTGGTCGCCAAGGGCATCTACCGCGAGGCGGTCGACGTGACCACGCCGAACCTCACCATTCGCGGCACGGACCGCAACCAGGTGATTCTCGACGGTGGCTTCAAGCTCGAGAACGGCATTCGTGTGCTCGAGACCAACGGTGTTGTCGTGGAGAACATGACGGCGCGCAACTACACGAGCAACGGATTCTTCTGGACCGGCTCGGACTACTTCCGCGGCTCGTACCTCACCGCGTATCGCAACGGCGACTACGGCGTCTACGCGTTCGACGCGTACCACGGCCAGATCGATCACGGCTACGGAGGCGGGAGTCCGGACGCCGGCTTCTACGTGGGTGAGTGCTTCCGTTGCGATGTGGTCATCGACACGGTGCTGTCCGAGAACAACGGGCTCGGATATTCGGGGACCAACTCCGGCGGCGATCTCTACATCGTGAACTCCACGTTCCGAAACAACCGCGCCGGCATCGTGCCGAACACCGGCTCCTACGAAGGGTGCTATCCGCAGCGCGACTCCACGATCGTCGGGAATCTCATCTACGACAACAACAACGCGAGCGCACCCGCGATCGCCGACGCACTGCTCGCGAGTGGGAACGGCATCCTCACTCCCGGCGGAGTTCGCAACACGATCGAACGCAACCGGGTGATGAACCACGACCGAACTGGTATCGGTCTTGTCCCGTATCCCGAGAGTGACGCCAACGACCTTCCCCCGGCGACCAATCAGTGGGACAAGCCGTGTTCGCCGAAGTCGGGTCAGAAGACCAAGAAGATTCCGGCGGCCGATTGCAAGGAAGTGAAGGGCATCATGGACAAGTGCGGTGTCCTATGGGCGCCGCAACAGAACCGCATCGTCGGCAACGTGGTGTCGGATTCGCGGGTGGCCGACCTTGCGGTCGGGACGCTCGACGTGTTCGGCACCGGACTGACCACGGACAAGCTCGGCAACTGTTTCGCCGGCAACACCTTCGGCACGAGCGCGCCGCTGAACATCGAGACACTGGCGCCGTGCACGGGAGTGGGCACCGGTGACTGGAATGCCGGCGTGCTCGATCTCGTCGGCGTGTTTCTGAACATCCCTGCGAAGCCGGGGGCTGACGTCTGGAAGACCATGCCCGTCCCTGCGGACCAACCGAACATGCCTGGCAGTCCGACCCGCACGCCGGTTCCGTTCCGCGGCCCGACCAAGCCGAACCTGGCGGCGATTCAGGTGCCGGCACCGCCCGCTACGAAGTGAACCGGGCGCGAACGCTCGCGATCGCGGTCGCCGGTGTACTCGCCCTCGCGACGGCACTCGCGTTCGCCGTCGGCGATGGTGAACGCGACACCGAGAGCGCGGCCGCAGCGGCCACCGAGAGTCGCGCGGTCGGGCCGGAGCGGTACTCGGGACCGCAGGGCAACGTCGGTCAGTTCGTCGTGCAATGTCTTTACAGTCACTCCGCCACCGATGATCCGATCGTCGCCCCCGGAGAATCCGGCATGTCGCATCGTCACGATTTCTACGGTGCGACCCGCACCGCAGCCGGTTCGACCCCAACCGTTCTCCGTCGTCAAGCAACGACGTGCGACAAGTCCGCCGACACCGCTGCGTACTGGCATCCGACCCTCTACGACCACGACGTTGCGGTGCGGCCGCGGAGCCTGCAGGCGTACTACCGCGCCGCGCCCGGCGTGGACCGGCACGCGGTGCGTCCCTTCCCGTTCGGACTGGCGATGATCGCCGGCGACGCGACCGGCGCGCGTCGGGGTGAAGCTGCGGGGTGGACGTGCGGGACTCGCTCCGGCCTGGCTGCGATGCCACCGGAGTGTCCCGGTACTGCGCCGCTGCACCTGGTGTTGACGTTCCCTGATTGTTGGGACGGCACCCGCCGCGACAGCCCCGATCATCGGGCGCATGTGGCGTACTCGCATGGCGGGCGGTGTCCCGGAACGCATCCGGTGTTCGTACCCCAGCTCACCGTGGCGGTGACCTTCCCGATTTCGGGGACCGGTCACGCGCTCCGGCTGGCTTCGGGTTCTGCCTCATCCGCGCACGGTGACTTCCTCAACGCATGGGATCCGGCGGGGCTCGCGCGCGAGATCTCGATGTGCATCGGTCGCAACGCCGTGTGTGACCTGGCCTCGAACCGGCAGGAGAGTCCGCTCTTCCAGGCTCGGTGAGTTGACCCGCTCAGGAATCCGCCGCCGGCTTCGTATCGGACGTCGGGGCGGTCAGCCTTTGACGTACGAGAACTTCTCGGCGACGAGCCCGTCGCGAACTCGGAAGATGTCCACGCCGCGGATGTGGCCGTCGGCCCACGAATAGCGCCAGAGCTGCACGACGCGATCATCGGCCGCGAACGTCTCTTCGGCCACGAAGTTGCTGGCCCGATCGTCGAAGATCGGCTGCCAGGCGGCGCGGATCGCATCCTTGCCATCGCAACGCGTGCCGTCGGGTGCGGGGCCGGTGGCATCGAAGACGCAGTCGTCGGTCACCAGCGCGAGACAGGCGTCGAGGTCGTGGTCGCCCCA
>JANYJV010000144.1 GCA_025361725.1 Acidimicrobiia bacterium
CTCGGCATTGGCGAGTGCCACCTGAAGTGGGGCGGGATCGATCCGGAACAGCACGTCGCCGCGCTTGACCTTCTGTCCCTCGCGCACGCCGACCTCGACAACCGGGCCGCCGACCTGGGACCCCGCCGACCTCGGGATCGACGGCGACCGCATCACCGCCATTGCGGAACCAGGCTCGCTCGGCGGCGCGCGCCGGACCATCGACGCCGACGGCCGGTACGTGACGCCCGGTTTCGTGGACCTGCACTCCCACCTCGACGCGCAGATCGGGTGGGATCCGTTGATGTCGTCGTCGTGTTGGCACGGCGTGACCTCGGTGGTCATGGGCAACTGCGGGATGACTTTCGCGCCCGTGCGGCCCGGTCAGGCCGGCGTGCTCGCGGGGGCGATGGAGTCCGTCGAGGACATTCCCGCGTCGTGCATCCTCGAGGGGTTGCCGTGGAACTGGGAGTCCTACGGCGAGTACCTCGACGTGATCGATGCGATGCCGAAAGGCATCAACACCGGCGGGTACGTGGGTGACGTGGCGCTGCGCACCTACGTGATCGGTGACCGCGCGTGCGAGCAGGACTACGCCGCCACCGACGACGA
Source organism: Acidimicrobiia bacterium (assembly GCA_025361725.1). Taxonomy (GTDB): domain Bacteria; phylum Actinomycetota; class Acidimicrobiia; order IMCC26256; family JAENVU01; genus JAENVU01. Next base: position 592 of record JANYJV010000144.1, read on the forward strand.
GCTCACTGCGATGGCGCACGAGGTGGAGTCCGCGCTCGAGGCGGGTGCGCTCGGCTACTCCATCTCGCGTTCACTCACCCACCGGGTTCCGGACGGCCGCTGGGTTCCGGGTACGTGGGCGGACCCGAAGGAGTTCCTCGCGATCGCGGAACCGCTCGGGCGTTTGCAGCGGGGCGTGATCGAGTGCGCACCCCGGTACAACGAGACCGACGGATCCACCTCCCGCGCCGACGAGGAGATGGCTTGGATTGCGGAACTCAGCCGCACCCTCGGCCGGCCGTTCACGTTCAACCTCATGCAGATGCGATCGCTTGGCGATCACTACCGGCGTGTGCTCGAACTCGCCGTCGACGCCAATGCTCACGGCGCGCAACTCCGTCCGCAAACCACGCCACGCGGCATCGGCGTGCTCTTCGGACTCGCGGCGAACACGCCGATCGACAACTTGGGTGCGTACGCGCCGCTTCGTTCGTTGGACCTTGCCGGCCGCCTCGCCGCGTTGCGCGATCCCAACGTGCGCGCGCAGCTCATCGCCGACGGACTCGCGACCGATCAGTCTTCGTACGACCGCATGTACCTGATGACCCCCGAGATCGGCGCCGCGTACCGCTACGGCATCGACGACTCGATGGGCGCGCAGGCACGCATGCTCGGTATCTCGCCCGTCGAGCTCTACCTCGACGTGCTCATCGCGACCGACGGCGCCGCGGTGGTCAACTGGCCGGTGCTCAACGAGGACTTCGACGCGATCGCGGAACTGCTCGCGTCCCCGGTGACGATCATGGGCCTCGCCGACGCCGGCGCGCACGCGACCCAGATCATGGACGCGAGCCAGCCGACGTTCTTCCTCTCGCATTGGGTGCGGGACACCGGGGTGATGAGCGTGGAGGAAGGGGTGCGGCGGCTGACCTCGGACACCGCAAACTTCATCGGGTACCGGGATCGGGGGGTGCTCCGGGAGGGGGCGTACGCGGACGTGAACGTCATCGACCTCGACGCGATGTGGCTGCCGATCCCCGAGATCGTCCACGACTTTCCGGGCGCCGCTCCGCGATTCGTGCAACGGGCCCGCGGCATCGACCACACCATCGTCAACGGCTCGCCCTTCCTCGACCACGGCGAACACACCGGCTCGTTGACCGGCCGCCTGTTACGCAGCACCGACTGACTGCCAGGGCGATCGTGGCGGCCGACCGTCCTTCGGGGTCGCGCCGCGGCGAGGGTCGATGCAGCCGGTTCTGGTGACATCCCGGCTCGCGTTGCAGGTGACCTGCTGCCTGGGTGGCGGTAGTGGCTCGGTTTGCCCCGAAGATTCAAACTGAGCCACTCCCTGGGTGGCATGTTGGACGCGGGCGTGTCAGTCTGCCGATGCATTCGCTTCGGGGTGCGGAGAGGCATGGTCATCATGCGTATGGGCCGGTCGACGATTTTGGTTGCTGTCGTTTCGACGCTCGCGATTGCGATGTCTGGATGCGCGTTCATCACGCAGTCCAGCGTTGCGAGCGATGGGACCCCGGGCAATTTCGATGCGCGCCTGATGTTCGGGGCGCGCGATGTGATCAGCGACGACGGTCGCTACGTGGTGTTCGAGTCACAGTCCGACAACCTCGTATCGAACGACACCAATACCTCGGTCGACGTGTTCCGTCACGACAACGTGACCGGAGCAACGGTGCGGGTGAGCGTCGACGACAGTGGTGCGCAAGTCGATGTCGGCGGCCGGGATGCGGCGATGAGCGCGAATGGCCGCTATGTGGTGTTCGCCACGATGGCTTCGTTGGTGGCCGCCGACACCAACGGCCTGAGCGATGTCTATCGACGCGATATGTCGAACGGTGACGTCGCGCTTGTGAGCGTCGACGAGAACGGTGACCCGAATGTCGATACGAATGCGATTGGACGGCTGCCTTCGATTAGCGCCGATGGTCAGACGATCGCGTGGATTTCGCCGACCTCTGGTGGTCACGTCCATGTACGGCGGATGAGTGTGGTCGGTAGCACCGCGCTCGCCGGCGCCGTTTCGCTCGACCATCCGACGGTTTCGCGCGATGGAAACCACGTGTACTGGAATCCGTACTGCGGACTGAAGTGCCCGAATCCGCCGATCGCCGTGTCGGACCTCGCGAACCCGTACCCGTTCTCGCCGCCGGACGGCCGAATCAGCGACGTCTCGTCCGACGGCCGGTACGTGACCGAGACCGTTTCGACCTTCGACCAGATCTTCGATCGTCAAACCGGGAACGCTCAGGCGACCGACACGACGGGACTCCTCGGCCAGTCGAGTTCCGACGGTCGCTTCCGGCTCTCGGTCGGACGCCAGAACCAGGTCCTCACACTCATCGACGAGTTGACGGGAATCAGCAGGCGCGTCAACCAGCCGGGAGAGTTCCAGAACCCTCCACCGACTTCCGAGTATCCCTTCGCGATGACCCCGGACGGGCGTTACGTCACGTTCTCACGCGAGCAGACCGTGGTGTTCACTACGGATGCGGCATTCCCGGTTCCGGTCGGGCTCGATACTGGCGTGTTACCCCGCGGTGCGGACCACGTGCCGGTCAGGATCGACGGCGGTTTCTTCCTGCCGAACGCGACCGTCCATGGCGGCGCAGGCATCACGATCCACTCGACCCAGTTCAACGCCAACGGATCACTCACCGTGGTGATGTCCGTCGCCGCAGATGCCGCAGTTGGTGATCACTCGATCAAGGTGCGTAACCCAGGCGTCGTCGGAGACTCGTCAGGCTGGTGCATCAACTGCCTGGCGGTCACCTGACGCGTCGGGGAGGACCAGCGCGTCGGCGTCCTCACCAGTTCGACGTACGAGAGGACGAGGTCGACGTAGTCCGCTGCCGTCGGGTGTCACTACCGCGCACCTCCGTGAGTGGGCGTAATGCTATGGATGGGGCGTGCGGGTTCGAGTCGCCAGGACCATGGCGACCCCCAGTAGCACGAGGAGAGCGCCGAAGAACCCGTACACGGACCCGTACATTGCTGCGAACAGCAACACGACGAGAATGAGAATCGCGATTGCAAAGGCGCGCAGCCGACGCATCTCGGGGCTGGGTCGCTTCCAGGCGTCCTGGTAGCGACGGGCCGCCCAGCGCGCGCGGCTGCGGATTGGACCATCGGCGGCGCACAATCCCGGCATGATCGGAGTCTTGTCCAACGGGCCGATGCGCTCGCACCAAGACCCCCTCTGCGTCTTGTTGTGCCCCCAGCGAGGGTCGATGCAGCCGACCTTTCTGCGCTGAACCACCAAGCAGGTGGATGAGCGCAAAAAGGTCGTGCGGTTCTCAGATGCCGAGGCGGACGAGATGCTCGGCCGGGGCGTCCAACTCAGCCAAGGCGACACGCAACAGTTCGATCATCTCGGCCTCGGCCCGTGAACCAACGAGGTTCTCCTGCTCATCCGGGTCAACGCTGAGGTCGTAGAGCTCGTGGCGGTCGACGGCCGCGTTGCCCACCCAGAACGGCAGCCGATCACCCGCTGCGAACGGTTGGCGTATGACCGGTATCTCGGACCCCGGCATGCGGTCCAACCAGGCGCGGTCGTCGGGATCGGGCAGGCCGACGATGCCGGCGAGATGCAGCGGCATCGTCGACCATCGATTCGACCACATTGACAACGGGAACAAGTCACCGCTCGGACCACGCGCGTACTTGCGCACGCCGTCGGTGATCTGCACCCAGTTCCCGAACACACCGCCGACGGCCCATTCGCGCACGGCAGCAGCAGCACCGGTGAGCAGCGGCACCAACGAGACGCCGTGCGTCGGGTGAACAACCGAGGCGTCGAACACGTCGGCGATAGTCGCGAACAGATCGACGTTGGTCGTCAGCGCATCGCAGGTTCCACCACCGGATTGACCCGGCCAGGCGATCATCAGCGGCGTGTGACCGAGCGGCTCGTAGTTGGGCACACCGGGCTTCCCCCAGAGGTCCCGACCGGCGCGGACCTCGCCGAGATAGTGACCGTGGTCGGTGCAGAGGATGAGCGCAGTGTCTTCCCAGAGGTTGGCGGCGTCGAACTCGTCGAGGATGCGGCCGAACCAGTGGTCGATCATCGACAGCTTCGAGCCGTAGTTCGCGCGCACGTGCCGAGCTTCACGTTCGGTGAGGTTGCCGCGCGAGATCGCACCGTCTGCATACGGAGGCCAGATCAACATTTCGCCGTCCCACGGCTCGTCCTCGTACCTCCCGACCCACGGCGCGGGCGTGTCGAACGGTTCATGCGGATCGAACTCGTCGACGAAGAGGAACCAGCGATCGTGATGCGGTGCGGCATCGCGCAGGAACCGCGCCGCTTCGGTCATGGTGCGCGGCCCGGGGAAGTCCGCCTCGGAACGGAAGAACGTGCGGGACCGGTCGTAGCCGCGATGGATCGCGGCCGTCCCGAAGACCTGCTCGTAGAACCAGCCCGCGGAGCGCGCCGGCAGGGTCGGCGTGCCGATCCAACTCGGGTCCGCGTGCGTCCGCCACTGGTCGCCTTCGTGCCCGCGCACGTACTCCCAACCGTCGAAGTCGACGTGGAAGTTCTCGCCCCCGGTCTCGAACAGGTGCGGGTGATCGGTGACGAGCGCCGTCGTCACACCCTGTGCGCTCAGCACTCGCGTGATCGGTTGTTCCCAGAGCTCGATCGAACCCCACGGCTTCCAGAGGAAGTCCAACGCGCCGACGAGGATGTCGTGCCGGGCCGGCATGCACGGCAACGATCCGGTGACATGACCGGTGAATCGAGTGGCGTGTTCGCGTGCGAACCGGTCGAGGTTCGGCGTCTCGAACTCTTTACCGCCATAGGCACCCAGCATGTGGCGGTTGAGCGAGTCCAACATGACCACGCACACGTTGGTAGGGCGGGTGGGCACTGCTCCGTCAGTCTCCATCGGCCCCCTCACGTCCACGTCGACGGGTCAGGCGCTCCGAGCGCGCCGCAGCCGGCGAAGGTAGACGACCCCGGCACCGAGCGCGGCGGCCACGATCGCGAACAGCGCGAGCGAACCGGCACCGCCGTCACTATCTCCGCCACGCGAGGAACTCAGCGGGCCCGACGCGACCTGGCCGGTCGACCGCTTGGAAACCTGCTTCCCGCGGACCGACGTCGATGCCTTGGTGTCACTCACCGTCGGGGTCGGCGCGGCGGTGGGCGGCATCGGTGCATTGGGATCAGCTGCACCGGGTACGACGGTCGCCGGGTTCGGACCGACGACCGAACCAGAACCGCCGACTGCCGGGCCGGACCCTCCACCGTTCGCCGGTGGCGCACTGGGCGGCGGAGCAGGAGCACCCGTCGTCGTAGTCGTTGGGGGAGCCGGGACGGCCGACCACGCGGGCGCGGCGCCGGTGCCGAACTTCCAGCCTTCTACATCACCGTCGTGCACCTGGACCGAGCCGGCACCCGCTCGTGAATACGTGAACGACGACGTGCCGCTCGGCGCGCGGAAGTAGGCCCAGTAGCGATTGTCGCCATCGGCACCGCCGAGACACCCCGGCCCCGAGTCCCGACCGACACCGAAGAGGCGACACACCGCGCCGCCCTGGCCGGAGTACGTGTAGACGACGGGGTTCGCACCGGCGAGTTCCAACGCGTGCACCCCGGTCACCGAATCCTCGGTGAAGGTGATCACCTGCCGATACGTGGTGGTTCCCGTGTCCACCACGACCAGCGCACGGTGCGCTCCCGCCGCCTGGGCCGGCGCAGCGGAATACACCGCGCCCGCCATGAGCAGAACGGCCAAGCCGAGTGATCGCCAACGAGCCATGAATCCTCCGCGAGCCCCTCTCCACGAGGGCTACCCATCGTCATCCCCGAGGGGAACGGACACCGGTTGCCCGGCGGAACGCGGCGGTGGTCCTGGCTCACGATCTGCGGTCGGTGACGACCACGAG
>JANYJV010000145.1 GCA_025361725.1 Acidimicrobiia bacterium
CGCATGGAGGGTGACCTCCTCCAGGGCTGACCGTCGGTGTTGGTTGGGGTGGTCAGCCGACCGGGGTGGCGAGGGGTGCCCCAGGGCTGACCGTCAGCCGACGGGTCGCCAGAGGGGGAACGTGAGGTACTCGACGCGGTCGACGATCTCGGTACGGCCGGCGTCGCGTAGTGACGGCAGATGGGCCTGGGCCTGATCGAATCCGATCATGCGCTTGTACTCGGCCACCGAGACCAGGAGCGGGCCGTCGGCATCGCCCTCGCGCAGGATCGCGTCGACCTCGAGTACGGGAGTGCCCGGGTCCGAGTCGTCGAGGCAGTGACAGTGGTACACGATTCGCTCGAACACCGAGACCGCGACGATTCGCATGGGACCATCTTGTCCGTGGATGACCCGGAGTTGCTCGACCGCCTGCGGGCGCTGGGCGACGAAATGGTTGCGGGCGTCGCGCTCACTCTCCCCGGATGGGTCGAACGCGTCGTCGAGCGAATCGTTAGTGCATGGGGTCGGCTGGATGAAGCGACAGTTGCAGAGGCCCGCGTGGACGCGCGGTCTGCGGGCGTAGCGGCGTCGGCACGCGTCGTTGGCGAGCTCGGTGCACTGTTCGGTACCGACGTCGGTGACCAACGTTCCACGCCCCTCAATATCGTGCGCTCCGCTCACCGCGAGCCGACGGAGCTCCTCGCACGGCTCGGGATCCCCGGCGTCGTTCGGGATGCCTTCGACGAGCGGCTTCACCCGGACGACGACTACGGCCTCGCACCCCGAGGTCTGGCAGATTTGGGCGATTCGGACCTCGGCGCAGTCCTGGTTGCGTGGGGTATCACGAAAGCGAAGGTGCTGCGGGCCCGAGTGGCGTCGACCGGATAGGCGAAGCTCCTCAAGCAGGTCGGTGGTTCCGCCGAGATTCAGGCCGTGGATCCCCAACCCGCACTTGGCCCTGAAGTCGTCGTAGATCGCGTTCCCGGCGACGGTGGTTCTCGCGATCCACTCGATGTCCTGTCGGAGTTCGACCTTCGCGCGCTCGATCATCGGTGTGGCGTCTTTCGCGGTACTGCCGCGGCGGGCCTGCTCCGGGTCAACCAACACTTTCTCGATATCACGGGACTGCGCGCCGACACCGCCCGAGGGTGGGACTGGCTGACGGTGGTCCAGTCGGACGACCGCGACCGCGTCCGGCGCGCCATCGAGGCGGCCTGTTCTGCAGGTGCCAAGTCGGCGTTTCCGATCCGAGTGCAGTCGCGACCGGGTGTGATCCAGACCTTGCGGGTGCTGATCGACGCCGCGCCGTCCGGGGTCGGGGACATTTGGATCTTTATCGCTGCGATCGAGGTCGAGGCCGTTCCGAACCGAACTCCCGAGGCCGACGTCGCGCCGGTCGACGCCGATACCTCTGATCCGTACGAGATCCTCGTCGCGGCGCTGCCCATCGCCGTGGCGTACGTCGCACCGGACGGCATCATCGAATACGCCAACGCGGCGTGGACTGCTTTCACCGGACACGGCATCGATGCGTCCGTGTTCGACGCGCTGCACCTCGACTGGACTGACCGAGACGGCGCTGCACTGCCTGCGGTGCTCGAGGTTGGTGGCGAACTCGTCCACCTGTCGACGGCGCCGCTCGCAGAGCGCGTGGGCGGCGGGTACGTCGTCACGTTGGTCGACGCGGGTTCAACTCCGCGCGAGAGTCGTGCGGAGCCGGCCCCTGGACCGATGGACGGCAGCGAAACGGCTGGTCCCGCGTCGTCAGGCCCGTCGATCACGGACTCGTTCGTGGCGTTGCTCGACGCCACCACGGACTACGGCGCGCTGATGGCACCGGACGGCGCACTGATCCATCTCAACTCGGCAGCCCGAAGACTGCTCGGCCTCGATGCGGACGCCGCCATCAGTGGACGAGAGTTGCGTGAGTTCGTCGACTATCGCGACACCAATCACGACTCGTTCGACGACATCGTGCTGGATGCCCTCACCGACTCCGGAGTGATCCTGAGCCAAGGCGAGATCGTCGCTGGCGACGGTGACGCGCGGCCGGTCACCGTGATGATCTTTGCGCTGAACGGTGCCGATGGTGCCCCCGAAGCGCTCGTGGCTCTCGTCCGTGACGACACTGATCTCCAGCGCGCCGAGCGACAGTTGCGTGACCGCGAACAGTGGTACCGCACGATGCTGGCGCACGCCACCGACGTCGTGACCGTCGTCGACCAAGACCTGCGGGTGACCTACGCGAGCCCGAGTTGCCTGGAGCTCCACGGCGTGGTGGCCGCCGACCTGTTGAGTCAACCGCACACGGTCGTGGTGCACTCCGATGATCGTGAAATCATGGACGCGGCGGTCGCACGCGCGTGTCGTGACGCGGAAGCGACCACCGTTCGTTATCGCAGCGTGTGGCCGGACGGAACCGTTCGGGTCCTGGAGACGCGCATCGAGGACCTGCTCGCCGACTCGGTCATCAACGGAATGGTCTTCAACACCCGTGACGTCTCCGAGGCGGAGTCCGAGGCGGAGGCCCGCCACCGCAGCGATGCTGCGTTCCGGACCCTCGTTCGCGCCGCGCCGGCTGCGATCTACGCCGTTGGTCTCGATGGCAACGTCGAACTCTGGAACCCCGGCTGTGAAGAACTGTTCGGATGGACGGCAGAGGAAGTTGTGGGCTCACCGCCGCCGTTCCTGACCGAAGAACAGCGCGACGGTGCCAGGGACGCCGTCGCGTTGACCCTGGGTGGCGAGGAGATCGTGGCCGAGGCTGTATTCCGGCGTCGAGACTGCTCCACGGTCACGGTTCGGCTGGCGGTTGCCCCGATCACGTCGAGCGACGGCACGGTCACCTCCGTCGTGACGGTGGCCATAGATGTCAGCGATCGAGTGATGGCAACCGAGAAACTCGCAGGGCGGGCGGCGACCGACCAGTTGGTCGCCGGTCTGGTGCGGTCGCTCGTCGACGCGACTCCACAGACCATCGAGGACCGAGCGAGCGAGGTACTCGGGCAACTGGCCGATCGGTTCGGAGCCGATGCCGCCGCGCTCTGCATGCGATCGTCGAAGGAGCCCGAACTGGTGTGGCCGGCCGGGACCGAACTGAACTTGGCGGATCGGGCCGCACCGCCGAGTGCCGGCCCGTTCCTCGATGACGAATCGTCGTCGGTGGTACACGGAGGGTGGGTACTCGAGGGTGACGCGGGCCCACTGGGTCTGGTCGCGCTCCGTTGGAGTTCGATGCCGAACGTGAGACTGGACGATCTCGAGTGCCTCGATGTGGTTGGTGCGGCATTGGTCGCGGCCATGGACCGAGCGAGTGCCGAGCGTTCGATTCACGTGAGCGACTTGCGGTTCCGTGCGCTGGCCGAGCATTCCACCGACCTCGTTGTCGTGGTGGGTGCCGACTTGCAGCCGCAGTACATCAGTCCTGCCGCATCGCGCTTTCTCGGCATCGACGAACACGACCGATTCGACGCCGGTATCTCTGTCCTGCACCCCGACGACGGTGACGGTGTCCGAGCCACGATGGCCGCGATCGCGACCGCCGAACGCGGCACGATCTCTGATCCGATCACCGCTCGATTCCGCCGCGTCGACGGCGAGTACCGATGGGTGGAGATCGTGGTCACGAATCTCTTGGAAGAGCCGGTCGTCGGCGGCATCGTGATCAATGCGCGTGATGTCACCCATCGCCGCGAGGTCGAGCGGCAACTGCGGGAGTCTGAAGAACGGTTCCGCGGTTTGGTGCAGAACCTGGCTGAAGGCGTGACCGTGCTCGCAGCGGACGGCAGCGTCAAGTACTCGACGCCCTCGGCGGCACGAATGATGGGTTTTGAGATCGGCCACGGCACCGGCGAACTCGGTCTGGATTTCGTGGTGGAGGAAGACCGTGACCGGGCGGCCGAGATCGTCGGTCGGGCGTTTACCGAGCCGGGTATCCAAGGCCCGATCGCACTCAGAGTCCACGCGGCGGACGGTGAGATCCGGGTAGTCGAGGCGATGGGCCACAACCGCCTCGACGATCCGCAGGTCGAAGGGATCGTGGTCACGACTCGCGACATCACGTCGACCGTCGCAGCGGAGCAATCGGCCCGGCGCAGCGACGCCCGTTTGCGCGCGCTCGTCGAGAATCTGTCCGACGTGGTCTCGATCGTCGACGGTCGCGGACAACTTTCCTACACGAGTCCGGCCTCGAGCACACTGTTCGGATTTGTCGAGGGAGACGAGAGTTGGACCGACCCACTGTCTCGCATCCATCCCGTCGACCGCGATGCTGCGGTCGCCCAGCTCGGGGTGCAGGTCGCGACCGGAGGCGACGATCCAGTCCAGTTCCGTCTCCACGCGGCTGACGGCACCTGGCGGAACGTCGAAGCCATCGCACGCGACATGAC
>JANYJV010000015.1 GCA_025361725.1 Acidimicrobiia bacterium
CGAGGGACGCGAGGCACGCGGGTTCACCGGTCCGCGCTCCCGAGCCGGGGCCCGAGCGGCCTGGACCGCAGGGCCGAGAGCGGAAACCGAAGGCGAGGGACGCGAGGCACGCGGGTTCACCGGTCCGCGCTCCCGAGCCGGGGCCCGAGCGGCCTGGACCGCAGGGCCGAGAGCGGAAACGAACGTGACCGTCGGCGGGCTTGTGGCGCCGGGCTTCGAACCGGTCCACGATGCATTCGCCGCCAACTTCGAACACGGTGATGTCGGTGCGGCTTGTTGCGTCTACGCGAACGGCATTCCGGTGGTCGATCTCGTCGGCGGACTGGCCGACCCCGACACGGATCGGGCATGGACCCCCGAAACAATCGCACTCGTCTTCTCCACCACCAAGGGTGCGACCGCGATCTGCGCCAACCGGCTGATCGAACGGGGCGAGCTCGATCCGGACGCGCCCGTGGCCGATGTGTGGCCCGAGTTCGCCCAGAACGACAAGGCGGGCGTCCTCATCCGTCACGTGCTGTCGCACAGTGCGGGACTTCCCGTCGTCGAAGGCGAGTTCACTCTCGACCAGGCGTTGGCATGGGACCCGGTCGTCGAACAGCTCGCGCGTCAAGCGACGCGCTGGGAACCGGGCACCGCTGTCGGCTACCACCTGAAGACCTACGGGTGGCTGGTCGGCGAACTCGTGCGCCGCGTCACCGGCAGCACCATCGGCGCATTCTTCGCGGAGGAGGTTGCGACTCCGCTCGGACTCGACTTCTGGATCGGACTCCCCGCCCCGCTCGAACCTCGGGTCGCCCGCAATCTCGCGCCTCCCTCACCCACCGACCCTGAACTCCGAGCACTCATGGACGCGGTCATGGCGCCGGGTACCGTGATGGGCGACGCGTTGACGGGACCGAGCGGGTTGTTCCACTACGACGACATGTGGAACACGCGCGCCCTGCACGCGTGCGAGTTGCCGAGCTCGAACGGCATCGGGTCTGCGCACGCCGTCGCCCGGATGTACGCGGCGACGGTGGGGCCGGTGGACGGCACCCGGCTGCTGTCGCGCGCCAGCGTCGAACGGGCGACGCAGGTGCAGAGCGACGGCACCGATCTCGTCCTCGGCGGTCCGATGCGCTACGGGCTCGGGTTCTCGATCAGCCCGACGGTGAATCTCGCTGCGGGACCTCGCGCGTTCGGTCATTCTGGCGCCGGTGGTTCGCTCGGTTTCGCAGACCCGGACCACGGGATCGGGTTCGGATACGTGATGAACCGCATGAAGCTCGGCTTGAACCTGGACCGCCGCCCGGCCAACCTCGTCGCGGCCGCTTATGACTGCCTCGGTCGCACCTGACGTCCGCCAGCGCAACCGCGCGATCAGCGACCCCGGATCACTCCCGAATCACGCGTCGGCGTGCAAGCCCTCGAACTCCTCGAGGGTCATCATCACTGAGCGAGCCTTGGAGCCCTCGCTCGGTCCGACGATGCCCTTCTGTTCGAGCAGATCCATGAGACGTCCGGCGCGGGCGAACCCGACACGGAGCTTGCGTTGCAACATCGACGTCGAGCCGAGTCCGCTGCGCACCACGAGTTCCATGGCTTCGACGAGCAGGGCGTCGTCATCGTCGTCGCTCCCGCTTCGACCGCCGCCGCCGCCGCCGCTGCTGGCCTCGTTCCCTTGCAGGCCGTCGATGTACTGGGGCGTCTCGACCTGACGCTTCCAGTGCGCGACGGCCTTGCGCACGCATTCTTCGTCGACCCACGAACCCTGGATCCGCTGCGCGCGTGAGGACGACGCGGACATCAGCAACATGTCGCCGTGTCCGATTAGTTTCTCCGCACCGGATTGGTCGAGGATCACGCGAGAGTCGGCGAGCGTGCTCACCGAGAACGCCAACCGGCTGGGCACGTTGGCCTTGATCACACCCGTGATGACGTTCACCGACGGTCGCTGCGTGGCGATGACGAGGTGGATACCCACGGCGCGCGCCATCTGCGCGATCCGACAGATGCTTCCTTCCACGTCACGCGCCGCGACCATCATCAGGTCGTTGAGCTCGTCGATCACGATCACGATGTACGGGATGCGTTCGTAGCTCCGACCACCGAGGGGATCAGGGTTCTCGGCCGTCGGGAGTTCACCGGCATCGAAACGGGCGTTGTACCCGGTGACGTCACGCACACCGACCTCGGCGAGGAGGTCGTACCGCATCTCCATCTCGCGCACCGCCCACTCGAGCGCGTTCGCCGCCTTCTTCGGGCTGGTGACCACCTCTGTGAGCAGGTGCGGAAGCCCGTTGTACTGGCCGAGTTCCACGCGCTTGGGGTCCACCAGGATCAGTCGGACCTGGTCCGGCGTGCAGCGCATCAGGATCGACGTGATCAGGCTGTTGATACAGCTGGACTTGCCCGCACCGGTCTGGCCCGCGATCAGCAGGTGGGGCATCTGCGAGAGGTTGATCATCTGCGAATGACCCGCGATGTCCCGGCCGAGTCCGACGTCGAGGGGATGCGTCGCCTGCGCGGCCTCGGGTGACATCAGGATGTCGCCGAGCGTCACGAGTTGGCGTTGCTTGTTCGGGACCTCGACACCGATGGCACTCCGGCCCGGAATCGGCGCGAGGATGCGCACATCAGGGCTCGCCATCGCGTACGCGATGTCGTGGCTCAGACCGGTGACCCGGTTGACCTTCACCCCGGGTGCGAGTTCGAGCTCGTAGCGGGTCACGGTGGGTCCGACCGTCATACCGATGAGGTTGGCGTCCACCCCGAAATCCTTCAACGTGGCCTGGAGCACCTCGCCACCCTGCTCCACCGCACGGGTGTCGAGCGCCTTCACCGCGCTGCGCTTCAGCAGGTCGCGCGGCGGGAGCGTCCAGTCCCCGTGTCCGTATCCCGTGAGGTCGATCGCCATCTGACCCTTGGCGTCCTCGCGCACCGACACCACGACCGGCTTCACCTTCGGCGCGACTTCGATCTCGTCCGAGGCGTCGACGACGAGCTGCGCGGCGAGCGGCTCCTCCTCCTCGTCGACGTACTCCTCATCGACTTCTTCTTCGAACTCTTCGTCTTCGTCTTCCGCCTCGATGAGGTCGAGTTCGGGCTCCGCCTCGGCGATCGATTCGACCGTCTTGCGACGCGAGGGCAATGGGCGCCGCGTGGTGGCGTCGCCATCCTCCTCTTCATCGTCGAGGTCGTCCTCCGTCGGCATACCCCGGAGTTCGAGGCCGTTGACCACCGCGTCACGTACCCACACCAGGCCGGAGCCAACCGCAGTGATGACGCTGCGCACCGACGTCCCCGGAGCCAGCAACAAACCGAAGCCGAGCAGTGACACGAGGATCAGCGCCGCGCCCACCGTGCCGACACCGCTCGCCAGCGGTCCGCCGATCACACCGCCGAAGTAGCCGCCGGCATCGCGCAACGCATCGACCGGACCGCTCAGCGAGGGCGCGCCACCCAGCACGTGCATTAAGCCCGCGGCGGCAAAGACCACGATGCCCACGCCGATCCCGACCCGCATCGGTGCCGCCGTCATCGACTCCTCGTCGTCCTCACTCTCGGGATGACGCCGAAGCAGCAGGACCGAGACCGCGACGAACGAGAGTGGAACCAAGAAGGCGCCGTTGCCGAGCAGGGCAGTCAACCCGTTGCCGAGCCCCGCTCCGACCGGACCGGTCAGGTCCGTCGCCAGTGCGAGCCCGCAGAGAATCCCGACCACCAGCAGACTGATCGCGGTCGCGTCGCTTCCGTGGCCTTCGAGCTGGGAACGGGCCGCATCGCGAACCCACGACTCCTTGGGCGCCGCGGCCTTCGCGGCGGCCCGGGGCGCCGGCTTCGGCCGCGCCGTGGACTTCTTCGCGTCAGGCGCGCTGCGTTTGGACTTCGAGCCCCGGCCGTTCGCAGGCTTCGAGGCGGGTTTCGTACGTCCACGATGAGATGCCACGAGTTGACGGTAACACTGACAACATCAACCACATTGGCATCTTTGCCCCCATCTAAGCCCGACCTTCGCGCGTTTTGGGCGTCCGAGGACCCCCAAAGCACACAAAAGTCCGGGCAAGGTCAGCTTTGGGTGCAACCAGAGCGTCGACGGGAGCTCGGGTCAGGCGAGGATTTTGGTGAAGCAGTCGTGGCGTTCGTGGATGCGCATCCCGGCGGCCTCGTAGAGCGCCAACGATGGCGCCTCGGCGTCCGCGTCGAGCGACACCACCACCCGCATTTGGCCCCGGTCTCGCAGCGCTGCGAACGCAGACGCCAGCAACGCCGGCCCAATCCTGCGCCCCCGCGCGTCGGCCCGGACTCCAACTGAGGAGAGGTACCCCGTGGGTCCGACGTCGAAGACCAGGACCGCACCGAGGGTCCGCTCGCCTTCGACCGCGACGCGCCACAAGCTCGGATCGAACGCCGGATGGTCGAAGCGGCTCTGCAGCCACTCGTCCATGCTTCGCGAAGAGAATCGTCCGTGGTCGCCGAAGGCATCGATCCAGACCTCACGCACCGCATCTTCGTCGCTCAGCGCCAAGGGTCGGATCTCGACGCCGGGTGGTGGCGATGGCGGCTCGGGCATCTCCCGACTCAGGTCGATGCGCATTCGCAGCACCGCGCGTGTCGGCTCGAAGCCGCGTCGTTCGAGAAGGTTGCGTTTCTCGTCGTTGGCGCTCGAAGCGAAGATCGCGAGCGACAACGTCCGGCCGGCGCAGACGTCCCTGGCGCGCGCCTCCATCAGATCGAGGAGCTGGGTGCCGAGCCCACGTCCCGAATACTCGGGGAGGATGTACGCGTCGCCCTCGATCTCGCGATTCGGTTGTGCTTCCCACACGTACGCGTACCCGATGATCCGACCCGTCGGTCCGGTCAGAACCCAGGCGTCGGTGTCGCGATCGAAGCGCGGTCGGAGCCAGTCGTCGAGAAGATCCTGTTCGCTGAAGTCCGGCTCGCCGAAGTCGGCGACGTCAAGGGCTTGAACGACGTCCGCGATCGCGCTCGCGTCGTGGTCCGCTGGGCTCCGAACGCTGTATCCCCTCGAGAACTCCGCCATCAGAGCGCCGACGCGTAGCCGCCATCGACCGGGTACACCTGACCGGTGATCCATTCGGCGGCGTCGCTGCACAACAGCACCGCCAACGGAGCGGAGTCGTCGACCCGTCCGATGCGGCCGGCGGGATAATTCCGGGCCAGCTTCGCTTCGAGTTCCGGTGTTTGTTCGAGCGCAGCCGCAAGCTGACCGTGCTTCATGGTGCCGAGCGCAATGCAGTTGACCGTCACGCCGTCGCGGCCAACCTCGGCGGCGAGGCCGCGGGAGAATCCCATCGCGGCGGCCTTTGCTGCGCCGTAGACCACTTGCTTGCGCTCGCCTTTGCGTCCGGCATCGGACACGATCGTGAGCACCCTCCCCCACTTCCGCTCGATCATGAAAGGCAGGTACGCCCGCGTCACATGCAGCACCGCCGCCAGGTTGAGCCGGAGCAGCGGATCCCATTCGGCCGGTCCGGTCTCGACGAACGGCGCGACGGTGATGCCCTCCGCGGGGATCCCGGCGTTGTTCACGAGGATGTCGACCGGCCCGGTCTCGGCCACCATCCGCTCGACGCTCTCCGGATCGCAGACGTCCGCGACCACCGGCGCGGCCGATCCCTGCTCGGCGGCGATCTCATCGCACACCGATTGAGCGCGGTCGGCGAAGAGATCGTTCACCCAGATGTGCGCACCGGCGCGGGCCATCTGGATCGCAATCGCCCGCCCGACGCCGCCACCGCCGCCGGTGATCACGGCGTTGCGGCCTGCGATGAAGTTCGACCAGTCCCGGATCACGTCTGCCCCGCCACGTTCAGACTTCGATCACGACCGGGATCACAGCCGGCCGGCGTTTGGTCCGCTCGGTGATGAACTTGCCCAGCGCGCGGCGCAGGTTCCGCCGCACCGTCTCGAAATCCGTGGTGCCACCCTTGATCGCGTCGACGACGGCGGCGCGCACCGCTTCCTTCGCTTCTTCGAGGAGTTCCTCGGCTTCGGGGGCGTACACCCAGCCCTTCGTCACGATCTCGGGTCCACTCACGATTTCACCGAGGCGACGGTCGACGGTGACGAACACGACCACGACGCCTTCCTCCGCGAGTTGGCGCCGGTCCCGCAACACACCCTGGCCAATGTCGCCGACGATGCCGTCCACGTAGGTGTAACCGGACGGCACCGCGTCCAACTCGACGGTCATACCCGCATCGGTGATGGTCACCGCGTCACCGTCTTCGCAGACCAGCACCTTCTCCGGGTCCACCCCCGAGTCCTCGGCCAACTCCGCGTGATGCACCATGTGCCGGAACTCACCGTGCACCGGGACGAACCATTCGGGCTCGACCAGGTTGAGGATGAACTTCAGTTCTTCTTGCGAGGCGTGACCGGAGACGTGGACCGGGGCGTTGCCGTCGTGCACCACCATCGCGCCGGCGCGATAGAAGGCGTCGATCACGCGGCTCACGTTGCTCTCGTTGCCCGGGATCGCGTGCGCGGAGATCACGACAACGTCGTCGCCACCGACCTTCACGTACTTGTGCTCGCCCGAGGCCATCAGCGCCAGCGCGCTCATCGGTTCACCCTGGGAGCCGGTGCAGATGACACAGATCTCGCCCGCTGAGTACTTCGGCGCCTCGTTGATGTCGATGACGCGATCCGCAGGCACGTCGATCATGCCCATTTCCCGAGCGAGGGTCACGTTCTTCCCCATCGACCGGCCCACGAACGCAACGCGCCGGCCGTTGGCAATTGCCGCCTGGGCCACCTGCTGCACGCGGTGGAGGTGTGACGCGAAGCTCGCGACGATCAGCCGTTTGCCGGCGTGATCACGGAACAGCGTTCGCAACGCCACGCCGACCGTGGATTCGGACGGCGTGAAGCCGGGTCGTTCCGCGTTGGTGCTGTCCGACAACAAGAGGCGCACACCACCAGGGCGCTTCGCGATCTCACCGAGACGAGCCAGATCTGTCCGGCGACCGTCGACCGGAGTGAGGTCGAGCTTGAAGTCGCCGGTGTGGAGAATGGTGCCCTGAGGAGTGTGGTAGGCCGCCGCGAATGCGTGGGGAACCGAGTGGGTGACCGGCACGAACTCGACGTCGAACGGGCCGATCTGGCGACGCTCGCCGTCGTGCACGGGAACGAACTCGGTTCGGTCCAAGAGACCGGCTTCTTCGATGCGGGACTTCGCCATCCCCAACGACAACGGCGATCCGTAGATCGGGAACGACAGATCGCGAAGCAAAAACGAGAACCCGCCGGCGTGGTCCTCGTGGGCGTGGGTGAGGACTGCACCCTCGACGTCGTTGGCCCTATCGCGCAGATAGGTGAAGTCCGGAAGAACGAGATCGACGCCGGGCATGTCCACTTCAGGGAACATGATCCCGCAGTCGACGATGAGGATGCGACCCTCGACCTCGATGCAAAAGCAGTTGCGGCCGATCTCACCGAGACCGCCGAGAAAAACGATGCGTACTGGGTCCGCCACGGGCGCAGGCTAGCCGGTGGGTATGACCAGACCTCCGGCGCAGTTCAGGACTTGGTACGGGCCCGAGCGATCAGCGCCTGGCCACGGCGACGCGCCAAAGAGATCTGCCCGCCGGCCCTCAGCCCCTGTCGGTTCGCGACGACGATCACGGTGAGCACCGATGCCTCCGAGCGAGCGACGAGCAGTTCGACGTTGTGATTGTTGTCGCCGCCCCCGAGTACCACTTCGTCGAACGTGGCTTCGACGAGCAGTCCATCGTCACCGATCCCGACGGATCGGCGCGATCCGGAACGAACGTATGGTTGCGTGCTCGACCGTCGGGTATTGCGCGCCCGCGATAATCGAGGTAGTTGTTCGTGACACGAACGAGGCAACGACGGAAGGCGGCGTTGCTGACCCGGACCGCCCGAGTCGCCGCCACTGCGTAGCGGAAGACGAGCACCGTCATGCGAACGTCCCCGCATTCCTCATCGCCTTGTCGGTCCGACACGCCGCTCACCGTGCTGACCGCCAAGGCCCCGATCGCGATGGATCGCACGGCAACACTCACAGGTTCGGAACATTCGCCACTTCGACGCGGGTGTCGTTGAAGCAGGCACCGTCGGCGAGGTCCGAAAGGGTGGCGGGAACCAATGCGTTCGGGGTCAGGCCCTCGGCGAAGTCGCGGCACCAGGTGCCCTTGGGCATCGACACGACTCCGGGCCGAATCGCCGAGTCAACGCGGATGACGGTGGTGATCGACGCTCGGTCGTTGTACACGCGGACCGTGGCGCCATCGGCCAGCGCGCGCGCCGCGGAGTCGTCGGGGTGGAGATGGATCGCAGGATCGGCCGGCTGGAACTCGCCGAATATCGAGTTGATCGTCTTCGTGGTCGCGGGGGTGATCAGCGTGAGCGGGTACGGATCGTCGAGCTCGACGTAACGCGGCACGCCGAGCCCCGGCAACGAAGCCAGGCGCGCCCGGCGATCCTGGAACGACGGGAACGTGTCACGAAACTGCACGGTGCCCTCGCTCGGACGCGTGGCCCGCGGCTCGGTGTACGTGCCGTCGTCCTTCAGGGAACGAGCCACGATCTCCTCCCGCTCGACGGAGAACCGCGTGAGGTCGTACCCGAGCCGGCGCGCCAACTCGGCGGCGAGCTCGTTGTTGGACCGGCTCTCCCCTACCCGCTCGATCACCGCCGGCATCGGCTGCAGCATGAACGAGCCGTACGACGAGGCGAGGTCGTCGGTCTCGAAATGGGTCGTGGCCGGGAGGACAACATCCGCGTACCGAGCGGTGTCCGTGAGCACCTGATCGTGGACGACGGTGAAGAGGTCCTCGCGTGCGAGGCCGCGCATCACTGCGCCTTGATCCGGGTTCGTTGCCACCAGATTCGATCCCTGGATAAACATCACTGCAATCGGTGGTTCCAGGGTCGGGTCGCACAGCTGCGCGCCGATCTGGTTCATCCCGAACGCGCGTGGACGCCGACGATCCTCGGGGGTTTCCGGTTCGCGCGCATCCCACGCCAGCGGGGTCGCCTCGCCCAGGCTCGCGAGCACGCCGGACCCCAACGTCTCGAACTGTCCCGTGAGAACCGGCAGCGCGAAGACTGCGGCGCAGGCGGATCCGCCGTTGCGATTCCGCTCCAACCCCCAACCGGCCCGCAGCGTGGCCGGGCGCACCGTGCCCCAGAGTTGCGCGAGCTCGGTGATGGCACACGGGTCCACCGCACAGATCTCTGCCGCACGCGCCACGGGGAACTCGCGAGCCGCCGCCAAGAACTCGTCGACACCGGACGCGTGGTCGGCGAGGAACTCGTGCGCGAGGAGGTCACGAGACTCGAGTTCGTTGGCGATCGCGTACGCGAGCACGACATCGGTTCCCGGCCGCACCGGCAGGTGAAGGTCGGCCCGGCGGGTCACGCCCGTGGCGCGAGGATCGATCACCACGAGGCGTGCACCGTTCTCGCGCTGCGCACGCGTGATCAGTGGGAGCAGATGCGTGTTGGACACCGTGGGGTTGGCACCCCAGAGGACGATCAACTTCGCGTGCACGATGTCGAGCGGGTCACTCGAGAACATGTCACCGAAGGTCGAGCCGTACGCGGCGTGATGGGTGGCGGCACATACGGTGTGATGGAGGCGGCTGGCGCCGAAGCGGCGCCACAACCGCTCGCCGGCCTCGTCTTGGAGCAAGGGCGCTGATGAGTTGTAGACGAACGGCACCACGGACTCGGGACCGTGATCGGTCTCGGCCGCACGCAGTCGTTCGACGACGAGGTCGAGTGCTTCGTCCCACGTCGCCGCACGGAACTCAGCCGCACCCTTCGCGCCGGTTCGAATGAGCGGCGTCTTGATCCGCTCGGGCGCGTAGACCCGCTCGGCATGGTGTTTGACCTTCTGGCAGATGAAGCCGTCCGTCAGCGGGTTCCCCGGGGCGGCGTCGACCTTGGTGATCCGGCCGTCCGTGACCGACGCCGTGAGTGAACACGTGTCCGGACAGTCGAGCGGGCACGCAGTGACGTGATCGACGACGGCCATGTCCGTCAGTCTCCCACTCCCCGGGCTCAGCCGAGCGCGGTTCCGTCGCCGTTAGGAGAGGTTGAGGGCTCCGGTGGCATCGGCGGTGTCGGGCGCGGCCCAGATCTGATACGTCAGGCCTCGCCGAGCGAGGTGGCGCCACGACGTTCGGCTCGAATCCACCCGGAGCGACCGCTGTTCGCCCGGCGCCAGGTCCACCAGCGCGCCGCCCACGATGTCGCCACCGGCCCGCACACCGAGCAGTGCCCGGCATCGATCCGCAGTGAGTACCGGACAGCCGACATCGATCCGAGCGCGGTAATGGCGGACGCGGAGCGTCGGGCCGACATCGAGGGGCGTGCGGAACGAGTCCCCACGCACATCGAGCACGGCTTGGAGCTGGCGTGGCTTGCCGGTGATCAGACCGTCGACGCCGAGATCGAGCAACCGGTTCCACTCGGACGCGACGTCGTCGTCGTTGCCGTTGAACCACACCCACACCGCGAGATGGGCGGCGTGCGCGTCATCGACGAACTTTTGCGATACGACGTCGATGCCGGAGTACACCGGCGGCACTTGGACGGATGCGTTTCCGGGCAACTCGCTGCGCGTGCCGAGGAACCAGGCTGTCGTCGCGGTGAGTCCCGGACTCGTGACGATCGTGGGCGCAAGCGCGCGGAAGTGCTCGAGGATCGCGTCGTCGAACGACACCACCACGACGCGAGACCCATGTGGAGACGCGTTCAACACGCGGGCGAGTGCTTCTGCCGCGGCGAACCCGTCCGGCCCGTCCTTGATCTCGACGTCGAGAATGCGATCCGGGAACGCGTCCAACACCTGCTGGAACGTGGGGATCGTGAAGTCGGCGGCGGTGTATCCCGCCGGCGCCGCCCGCGCGCCCGTGCGCACGCCGCGGAGGGTGTACTCCGCTGCGGGCCGGTCGTGACAACTCCAACAGTTCGGGACGAACCAGTTCGCGTTGTCCAGCGCCTGCAGTTCGGCGACCGTGCGGTCCCGTACGGCGCCCATGGCATCGGTCGTGCGGTCCAGCGTGTCGTCGTGAATGACCATGAGCTGGCGGTCTTTGCTGAGTCGGAGGTCCATCTCGAGCATGTCCGCGCCGGACGCGACCGCTTGGCGGTAGGCGTACATCGTCTCGTGCGGCGACTCGAGATCGCCACCTGCGTGCGCGATGTTCAGTGGCCGTCGGGCGAGCCAGGGCGCGACGACCGCCACTGGGGCCGCGACAGGCGCGCCGCCACTCCCCACCGCATTCGCCACGCCGACGGGACCGAATCCCCCGAGCGCGACAACGGCTCCGAGTCCCAAGACTCGGAGCCGCCGCCGGTGAATCATCGACGGGTTTCTACGCGACGTCGCGGTCTCGCGCAACCTCGTCGAGGTCCGCGTACTCGGTCTCCGTGTCCGCCCAGTCCTCGAACTGGATCACGCCCAGGTCGGTGAACCGCTCCCGCAGCCATCCGTCGCCGGCATCGAGCAGGCCCAGCTTCTTGCAGTTCGGGACGATCTTGGAGAACAGGATGTTCTGGAACTGCTGCCGGCTCGGGTCCTGGAGAACGAGCGTGAGCGCTTCCTTCACGTCGACGCCCATGCGCTCCCAGACCTCCTGCTGGAGGAACCGGTCACGCATCCGGACGGCCGCTTCGAACGCGAACTCCTGGCGCTCCCGGATCTCAGCCGAGTTGAGTTCCTTGTAGAACTCCTGCAACGAGAGGACACCGAACGCAACATGGCGAGCCTCGTCACTCATCACGTACCGGAGCAGCTTCTTCAGGAGCGGCTCAGTGGTCATCTGGTGCATGAAGCCGAACGCGGCGAGCGCAAGTCCCTCCACCATGATCTGCATGCCGAGGTAGGTCATGTCCCAGCGGCTGTCCATGATGATGTCGTCGAGCAGCATCTTGAGGTGCGCGTTCACCGGGTAGTGGCCCGACAGCTTCGTGTCGAGATACCGGGCGAAGACCTCGACGTGGCGAGCCTCGTCCATCACCTGAGTCGCGGCGTAGTACTTGGCGTCGATCCACGGGACGGTCTCGACGATCTGCGCGGTGCAGATCAGCGCACCCTGCTCGCCGTGCATGAACTGGCTGAGGCTCCAGTTCTGCATCTCCATCCCGAGCTCGATCCACTGATCCTCGGACCAGGTCTCGAACACGGTGCCCTTGAGTTCCACGTTCGCACCGAAGACGTCTTCGCCCGACTGCTGCTGCATATTGGCGAGCGACACGGCGGCTTGGTCGACCTCGATCGACCAGTCCAAGTCCGTCTCCGCGTTCCACTGCGACGTCTTGGCCTTCTCGTACAGCTTGATCAACGCCGGACGCGAGCGGGAGTAGTCCCACGTGAACAGCGCATCGGACTCGGCCTTGACCGTGTGGACGATCTCGTCGACATCGGAGTTGCTGATGGACAGGATCGCTTCCAGATCATTGATCTCGTCACGCCCGATCAGGTCGAAGTTCGTGGTCATGGCGATACCTCATTCAACGGTTGGGACGGGGGAAACGCAGGAACGATGTGACGACGGACGAGGGCGCGTGCGGCGACCTCGTCGGTCATCGAGAACGGCGCACGGTCCGGGTGGAGGTACGCAAGCAGAACTCGCGTGCTCCATTCCGCGGCACGCACGGCACGGTCCGGGGAGACGAACCTCGCAAAGACGGGTGCGAACCGAACCGCGGCCTCCGTGAACATTCGATCGCCACCTTCGAACGACAGCGCCGGCAAGACCACCTCCGGTTCGAGATCGAGTGCACGCTGCAAGGCGGTGTGGGTGACGAGGGCTCGCGCCGCACAGACGAACATGGCGGTGACCGCATCTTCCAGGTTGTCGGCGCGCGAGGCGCTCGCGACGATTGCATCAGTCACGCGATCGATGTCCGCGTCCACCGCCGCCTGCACAACAGCCGCCCGGCTCGAGAAGTAGCGGTACACCGTGGCGCGCGAACAGTCGGCCTCGCCGGCGATGTCGTCCAGGGTGGTCTTCGCCACGCCGAACCGTTCGAGACACACCATGGCGCCGGCCAGGATCCGCGCCTCGACGTCATCCGACCGGGATTCCGGGGCAACGGGATCGGCGAGCGTGGACGGCGGCATCGCCTGAGACGATATGACGATCAGCGTCTCATCGTCAACGTGTCGCACGTCACTGCATATCTGTTCGTCCGTCATATCTGTTCGTCCGGCTCCGGCCGGGCGGCGTCGCGCAACCCGAGGTCGGTCGAAACGGGACGCCTCCCGAACTGCTCCCCTCCGCTTCGCTACGGCTCGGGATCGGCGGACCCGATCCGGGCGTCACGGATCGTCGGCTCAGGTGAGCGCGCCGGATTCCAGGATGCCGGCCAAGAGGTGCTCGCGGACCAGCAGGTGCACGGCGCTGGGATCTCCGAGGTCCCACTCCCCGTGCGAACCGATGAGCGACAGGATCATCCGCGCCACGAAGTCCGCGGACTCCTCGAGGTCCACACCGTCTCTGACTCGGCCCGCTGCGCGTTCGCGCTCGAGGTACGGCAGGAGGAATGCGGTGATGTAGTGCAGCGGTCGTTCCTGCTCGGTGGTCAGCAACGGCAGGATTCGTTCGGGCTCCGTGACCAAGACCTTCTGCAGCACTTCATGCCCATGCACGGCCGAGTGGGCGAAGGTAAGCCCGCGCTCAACCATCGACGCGAAGTCGGGCGCGGCCACCACCTCTTCCGCGAGCCGAAGGAAGAAGCGGTCCATCTCCCAGCTGACTGCGGCACGCAGTAACTGTTCCTTGCCGCCGGGAAACACGCGGTACACGGTGGCGCGCGAGACGCCGGACTGCTTCACGACATCTTCGACCGTCGTCTTCGCGATGCCGAAACGCGCCACGCATTCGTACGCCGCCGCCAACACCCGATCCCGCAACGCCGGTTCCGGCTCCGGCGCGATCATTCGCACCCAGTCACGAATCGAGCAGCGCGTCGAGACCGATGGTCAGTCCCGGCTGGGTGCCGACGCGCCGGATGCCGAGGAGCACGCCGGGCATGAACGACGATCGGTCGAACGTGTCGTGCCGGATCGAGAGCGACTGGCCCGTCGTGCCGAGGATCACTTCTTGGCTGGCGATCATGCCGCGCATCCGCACCGAGTGGACCCGGATCGCACCTTCGGCCAATCCCCCTCGCGCGCCCTCGGCCACCACCGTCGTCGTCGGGTCCGCAGCCCACTCCGACGACGCCGCGGCCATCCGTCGGGCGGTAGTCATCGCGGTGCCCGACGGCGCGTCGACTTTCTGGTCATGGTGGAGTTCGATGATTTCTGCGGTCTCGAACCATGGCGCGGCCTGCTCGGCAAATCGCATCATCAAGACCGCGCCGATCGCGAAGTTCGCGGCGATCACACCGTTCGCCGGCGAGTGCGCAAACAGCTCGGCGTACTCGTCCAGATCGTCGGTGGTGAACCCGGTGGTTCCGACGACCGCGTGGACGTCGTGGGCGGCACACCAGCGCAGGTTCTCGCGCGCGGCCGCGAGCACGGTGAAGTCGACCGACACGTCGACGCCGACGTCGAGCATCGTGGCGGCATCGCCCGCGATGACTGCGTCGGTTCCTGCAACCCGCTCACCGCCGTGATAGGGATCGACCGCGGCCGCGAGTTCACAGTCGTCGGCCTCGCTGACCGCCTGACAGACCGCCGTTCCCATGCGACCGCCCGCGCCGAACACCCCAACCCGAATCATCACCGGACACTACCGAGCCAGCGTCGAGCACGACTACCGCCCCGAGCGAGGGCCGGACGGCGTGCAGCATCGGATCGCGTCGCTCGATGCCGTCCGATCGGTTGGATTTCGTTGGGTGACGTCGCCCGGTGGCCCGAGGAAGCGGACCAGACGAGCGCACCCTCATGCTGCTCGACCGTGCTGATCTTGACCCGCGCAAACTCGCGAGCGATTGAGGAACTCCGCAGCGCAGTTGGTCAGCCGGCGGCGAGTTCGGCTGCGTCGAGCGGGCCGACGACCGACAGGACGTGGTCGTCGGTGGCAAAGACGCGATCGATCACGCGGCGCACGTCGTCGAGCGTGACCGCGTCGACCGCGGCGACGATCGCATCGACACTCGGGATCTCGCCCAGCGTCAGCAGTCCGCGCCCGAGGCGGTGCATCCGACTCGAACTCGTCTCGAGCGCAAGGGTCGTCGCACCTTTGAGGTGGCCCTTGGCCGCGACGAGCTCATCGGCAGGAATGCCGTCTTCGACCAAACGAGACAGTTCGGCGCGAATGACTCGCAGGGTCTCGGCGACCCGGTCCGGCGCGGTCCCGGCGTAGATCGACATCGAACCGGTGGTTTCGTACGCCGCGCGATAGGCGTAGACGGAGTAGGCAAGCCCCCGCCGTTCCCGGATCTCTTGGAAGAGTCGAGACGACATCCCGCCACCGAGAATCTGACTCACCACGGACAGCGCATAGCGATCGGGATCGTCCCGCGCGATCGACCGAAGACTGAGAACGAGGTGGGCCTGCTCGGTCACCCGGTGATCGCCGGTCGCCCGTTCGATCGGACCGAACAGGAACTGCAGACGTTGCGGACGCATGCCTCCGGTCGCCGGGACGAGGCGAGCGAGGTGGTCGGCAACGCGCGCATGATCGAGGTTCCCGGCGGCCGCCACGACGACGTTGCGCGGGCAGTAGTGAGCGGCGTGGTATTCGGCAATGACGTCGCGCGGCATCGCGGTGATGGAGTCGCGGGTACCGAGCACTGATCGACCCAGTGGGTGATCGGGAAACAGCGCCGCGTTGGCGAGCTCGTGCACCACATCGTCGGGCGCGTCGTCGCGCATCCCGATCTCTTCGAGAATGACGTTGCGTTCGGACTCCACCTCATCGGGCCGGAACGCGGGCCGCCACACGACGTCGGCGAGAATGTCGAGCGCCAACTCGAGGTGATTGTCAGGGACACGCACGTAGAACGCGGTGTACTCCTGAGTCGTGAACGCGTTCATGTCGCCACCGACGGACTCGACCGCGGCGGCGATGCCCGCCGCAGACCGGTCGGCGGTTCCCTTGAAGAGCAGGTGCTCCAGGAAGTGACTGGCGCCGAACTGGCGCTCGTCTTCGTCGACCGCGCCGGATCCGACCCAGAAACCGACGGCGACGGATCGCAGGTCCGGCATGGCCTCGGTCACGACCCGAGTGCCGCTCACATTGCTCACCTCGACCGCATCGTCGCGTTCGCGCGGTCCGCGTTCAGAGTCCGGATCGATCTGTCCGATACCGACGGTTTCGACCGCGACCCGAGGATCAGAAGGTCCCGATGATGCACCACCCGCGCCAGTCACATGAGGCGTATCGACGCGCTCGGTGGTCGTCTGGAGCCGTTTCCACCACAACGAGCGCGATTGAGTTCCCCAGACGCGACTTTGGCGTCCCCAAGTGCTGTCAGACAGCAGATGAGGACGCCAAAATGTGAAAAGCCGCGTACTTACCGGCGGCGGCCTCCGCCACCGCGCCGGCTGCCGCCACGGTTGCGGTCGCCGCCATCACGGCTTCCGCCTTCACGGCCGGCCTCGGCCGGACCGAGGTCACCGAACTCGGCCTTGGCCTGCTCGTCCCACGAGGCCTCGAACGACGCGACCTTCGGTGCATCGCCCTGCTCCTCACGCGGCGGGCGGTCCTCACGAGGAGCCCGCTCGGCGCGCGGCGCACGCTCACGCGGCGCCCGGTCGCCGGCATCGTCAGAACCGCCGCCGTCCCCTTCGGGCCCGTCGCCCGCGAGTGAGAGCGAGAGCTTGCCCTGGTTGTCGATGTCGTCGACCTTGACCAGCACTTCGTCACCCAGGTTGAACACGTCCTCGACCTTGTCGATGCGCTTGCCCCGACCGATCTTGGAGATGTGCAACAGACCGTCACGGCCCGGGAGGATGTTGACGAATGCACCGAACTTGGTGATGTTCACCACGCGGCCGTTGTACTCGGCACCGATGTCCGCTGTGGGCGGGTCAAGGATGAGCTCGATCCGGCGACGCGCTTCGTCCACCTGTGAGCTGTCCTTGGATCCGACGCTCACGGTGCCGACCACGCCGTCGTCCGACACTGCGATATCCGCGCCGGTCTCCTGCTGGATCGTGTTGATGACCTTGCCCTTGGGGCCGATGACCTCACCGATCTTGTCGATCGGAATCTGGAAGCTGATGATCTTCGGTGCGGTGGGACGCACGTCGTCGCGGGGAGCGGCGATCGCGCCTTCCATCACCTCGAGGATCTTCAAGCGAGCTTCCTTGGCCTGCTGCAACGCCGCGGCAAGCACGTCGGCCGGAAGGCCGTCGATCTTCGTGTCGAGCTGCAGCGCGGTGACGAACTCACTCGTACCCGCAACCTTGAAGTCCATGTCGCCGAACGCG
>JANYJV010000022.1 GCA_025361725.1 Acidimicrobiia bacterium
CCTGCCCGCGCGCCCGCGCCCACTCGCCCGCGAACTCGGCGTTCGCGAGCACGACCGCCGCCGCGCCATCGGTGATCTGTGAACAGTCGTGGCGCCGCAAGCGGCCGGCGACGCGCGGGTTGGCGCGATCGTCGTCAGTGAAGGCACCCTCGGGCAGGTCCCAGCGCCGGGTCTGCGCGAGCGGGTTCCGCCGCGCGTTGGCGAAGCTGCTCTGGGCGATGGCCCGGAGGTGCTGGTCATTGAGCCCGTACCGGCGGTCGTATTCGTCGCCCAAGGTGGCGAACACCTCGGGCCACACCATCGGGATGCCGTCGGTCTCGCCCGGCACCCATGCCGCCGCGCCGAGGTTCGCGACGGCTGCGGCGGTCCCGACGTTGCGCATCATTTCAACGCCGACCACCAAGGCGACGTCGTACCGACCTGCTTCGAGGTCCGCCATCGCGGCCAAGACCGCCACGCTTCCCGACGCGCACGCGGCTTCGTGCCGAGACGTCGGCAATCCGGAGAATGCCGGGTCTGCCTCCACGAGCAGACCGCCGAGGTGACCCTGGCCGCAGTAAATCTCCGACGCGAAGTTGCCGACGTGCGCCACCTCCACCTCGGCGGCCGCGATGTCGGCGTCCGCAAGCGCGGCATGGACGGGTTCCGCGATCAGGTCCGCGAGGGTGGAACCTTCACGCGTCCAGTTGCGCAGGAAGTCTGTTTGCGCGCCGCCGAGGACGAACGTGGCGCTCATGTGCGCGTCGAGGGTGCCAGTTCGTCCGCCGCGATCCACCACGAGTGGTAGCCGATCGGTACTCGCTGCGGAATCCGGACCCGGCATACCGGCGCGTCCGCCGGCCGTTGGGCGTCGACCACGATCACCTCGGAGTCGCCGGTCGTCGCGTCGGTGACGAAGGTCAGGACGTAGCCGTCATCGTCCGCAGCGCTGGCACCCACGCGCGGCGCGAACACCGTCTCGCCGCCGTAACGGGCATCACCGTAGAGATGCGTCTCAGAATCGCCGGTGGTGGTGTCGTACTTGACGAACCCGTCGAAGAGCAGCTCCGGCGCCGGCGCGATGTGCGGGCTGTACGCGTGCTGGGACGGCCGACCGAGCAGCCGGTTGTCCATCCGGGGGAACTCGGTCATCACGTCGTCGAGCGGGCGTTCGCGAACGGTGCCGGTGACGAGGTTGAACCGCCACTCGTGGAGGAACGGCTCGAGCCGCAAGACATCGATGTGCGGCACGCGCTCGCGGTCGCCGTCGGCCAGCGGATTGGCGATCCGACACCCCACGAGCACGATCTCGTCGCCTGATTCCCACGCGTTGATCGTGTGGTACATGTAGCAGGACTCGGCGTCGAACCACTTCACCTCGGTACCGGCTGCGTGGCGACCGATGACCCCGAACCGCGCCGGCAAGTCGGGACGGAACGTCACGCGAGTACGGCCTTGTGCGAGCAACTCCGGATCCCACATCAGCGGGAAGTCCATGAGAATCGTGTGCCGTTCGGTGATCGCCAAGTCGTGCAGCAGACGCGGTCCCGGCAGGTCGACTTCGGTCTGATGCACCAGCGTGCCGTCGGCGCCCACCACTCCGTAGGTGAGGTACGGAGGCAGCACGTCGTAGTCGAAGACGATGAGTTCGTTGGTCACCGGATCCAACTTCGGATGCGCGGTGAGGCTGGCGAGCGTGCCACCGAAGTCGTAGCGGCCGACGGTCTTGAGTGACGGCACGTCGATCTCGTAACACGGACCGCCAAGCCACCACAGTGCCAGCAAGCGGCCACGGTGGAACACCAGATCGGTGTTCGCGGTGTCCTTGAACGGACCACCGGGACGGCTGAAGTTCGGCCGCTCGTTCACGCCGGACCAGATCGCCTCGCCGGCGTCCTGCTCGAGCGCCAACGCTTCGGTGGTCACGTACCGGTTGCGGTAGACCGCGTGCCCGTTCTCGAAGTGAAGCGCATGCAGCATGCCGTCGCCGTCGAACCAGTGATACCGACCCGGTGGCGGGTACTTCGGGTTCGAGCCGTTGCGCACGAAGACACCGGCGAGGTCGGCCGGGAGATCGCCGATTACTTCGCAGTCCACGGTGATCTCGGTGTCGATCGGAGCGAACGGCCCTTCGAGATATGGGTTCGGCACCGTTTCGCGCCGCTCTTCGACTGCAGTCATGGATCCCCCTTGCGTCGGCCGCTCCCTGCGCCAGAACGCCCGGTGAGCCTACCGGTCAGGCGCGGAGGAACCAGCCGTGCGGATCCCATCCACGAAGCGTTGCGATCTCCGCTGCGGTCGGGGCGGGCAACTCACGGAGGTGATCGGCGGCAGCCAGGTCCCACCCACACGCTTCGACGGCGCGCGCAACCCGATCCGCCATCGGTTCGTCGCCCGCCGGTACCGCCGCCAGCACCAACTCGCCGTCGTGCTTCTCCAAAACGCCGAGGTCGGTGACCAGCGCGCGGACCGAGTGGCCCGGCGAGGTGATGTAGCCACACTCGGCTGGTGTGCGTTGGCGCGTCAGCGTGGCGACGATCACGTTTTCGGTGGCGACACTCGCCACGTCGTTCCCTCCGCCCGATCCAACCAGGAACGGCCCGTCCGGAATCACCGTCGAGTTGATGTTGCCGAACCGGTCGATCTGTGCACCGCCGAGACAACCGATGGTACGAGTACCCGTACCGCCGACGAGCGCTCCGAGCACCATGCCGGCATCGCCGAGCATGGTGGCGGTTGGAAAGCTGCCGTGGTTGAGCACGAACGGATCCCCGACCATCGGTTCGTAGTCCCACATCCCGATCTCCGCCGTGAGCCGCACGTCGAGGCCGACTGCGCGCGCCTGCTGGACGCCGAGCCAGGCCGCAAGGTTCGCCACGCCCGCGCCGGCGAGGACTGCGTGCGCACTGATCGCCGCCACCCGCTCGGCGAGGTGACGTGCCGCAAACGTCGCGGCCCGCTCCCACGCGTTGATCGGCGCGTCGAGATCGGGGCGTATGGCGGCGGCCTGCCGCGCGTGTTCACTCGGGTCCGCTTTCGCACGGAGCGCGGCGATGCGATCTGGTCCGAGCCGTTCGAGGTACGCGGCCTGGTCTTCGGGCTCGAGGACCCAGTGCCGGATCCAGTCGTCGTAGTGGTCGCTCCGAGTCGCGGCGCGCGCCTCGATCCAGAAGTCATAGTCCTCGCCGTACCCCTCGACCGGAAGATCACGAGCGAACAGGCCGCCGGGATGGGCACCCATCGGCACCTCGCAGACTGCGAGCACCTGATGCGCAGGGATCCGCACGTGCGTGGAGAAGTCTCGAAGATCGTCGACGATCCGGTCGACGGTGACGATCGCTCCCCGGCGCGCGCCGAGCGCACCCCACACTCCTTCGAGTAGCGGCGCGGCGACGGCGACGTTCCCCTGCCGATCCGCCACCGGTGCGTGCAGGATCGCGACGTCTGCTTGCAGCGGCGCCAACAATCCAACCGGTCCGAACGGCGAGTCGACCTCGGCGAACCCCTCGTTCTCCGCCATGCTCGAAGCGGCAATGGAGTGCGTTGCGATCGCCGGCAGTCCGCGTGCTCCGGCCTCGAGCCGCTGCGCGAACGCGAGGAACGACCAGTGCTCCACCCCCACCTCGCCCGACGTGTACGCCCGCTGAAACCACGGGTTCGGCGTGAAGTTGGGGAAGGTGTCACCGGAATACCCGGTGACGACTCGGCGCACCAACCCGCCGCGGAAGAACAGCGCACCGAGACTGGAGAGGCTGAGCATCACCAACTCGAACTGCGGATCACGGTCCCACCACTGCCGCACCACTTCTCGCGCCGCGGCACTCCACCGGCTGTGACCAACCACGAGGTGCAACGAATCCCCCGCGTGCACGTGTTCGCGCACCGCGTCGCTGACACTCATGATCTTCGACGAAGGTTCGATCACCGGGGATCCAACACCAGTTCCGCGACTCTGGCGCGATGCCAACCCTGGCTGCCGCCGAGGACATCGTTCTGCTTCGCCCGTTGGTACAACACGCCCGCACGCGACTCCCACGTGAAGCCGACGGCACCGTGGACCTGGATGTTCTCGCCGGTGACCATCACCGCCGCCTCGCCCATCTGCGATTTCGCGATCGACGCCGCCCGGCGCGCGTCCGGATTACTCACATCGCTCGCCCACGCCGCGTAGTGCACACCGACACGACCGAGCTCGGTGGCGTGGAGCATGTCGACCAACTTGTGCTGGATCACCTGATGCGCGGCCAACGGTTGGTCGAACTGCACCCGGTGTTCCGCGTAGTCCATCGCCATCGCGAGTGAGGCGTCGCACACCCCGATGAGTTCGGCACTCAACGCAATCGCGGTGTCGTCCGCAATCGCCCGCCAGATCACAGTGTGGTCACCGCCCGGACCAACCGGTTCGGCGACGGTGTCGTCCAACTCGAGCCGGGCCACCGCACGGGTCGCATCCAACGTGGCGGTCGATTCGGCATCGGGAACGTCGACTTTGAAGGTGGCGAGACCGTCGGGCGTCCGGGCCGCCACGAGAACCCAGTCCGAACGCTCGAGATCGAGGACGAGCGGCTTCACGCCCGAGAGGATCCACTGAGCACCTTTGCGTCTCGCCGAGGTGCGGACTCGGTCGACCAGGTCTCCGGTCCCGGCTTCTTCGAGCGCGACCGTGGCGTGTTCACCGGCGGCCAAGCCGCGCAAGAGATCGTGACCGCCGAGGCGGCGCGCCGCGATCGTTGCGACGACGGCCGAGGCCAGGTAGCGGCCGGGAAACGCAACCCGGCCCATCTCTTCGAGCACCACGATCGCGTCCACCAAACCAAGGCCCAGCCCGCCCAATTCCTCCGGGATCAGCAGCGCATGCCACCCGAGCCCGACGATCGTGTCCCAGTCCGATTCGACCAAACCTTCGCGCGCGTCATGACCGGTGACCCACGGGGTCATGAACGCGCGTACCGCAGCTCGCAGCGCGTCCTGCTCGTCGGAAAACTTGAAGTCCATCTATCCCACTCTTGCGACTTCGTCGCAGGCCGTTCGGGCCCCGGCTCGGGTGGCGCGGCCAACCGAGCATGGGGACCGAAATCCAGCCGTCACTCCTCCAATGATGTGCGCCACTTCAACCTCGCCTTCGGGTCAGCTCAGCCTAAATGCACATAGCACTAGGTTCCTGCCGCAATGGACTTCGCGTTCACCGCTGCCGATCTCGCCTTCCGCGACGAGTTGCGCGCCTGGCTCGACACCGAACTTCCCCGTTTCCTGTCCGAGTGGACCGACCGCGGCGACACTGGTGACGGCGTCGACGGTTTCGACCGCACGCAGGCTCGTCGCCAGGACTGGCAACGCCGCCTGAACAACAGTCGCTGGGCGGCAATCAACTGGCCGAAGGATCGCCACGGCCGCGAGGCCACTCCGGTACAGAACGCGATTTACTCCGAGGAGATGGCGCGGGTGAAGGCGCCGGGCGTCTACAACGCGAACGGCATCTGGCAGATCGGCCCGATGATCCTCCAGTGGGGTACGCCCGAGCAGCAGGAACGGTGGCTTCCCGGCATCCTTTCGGCCGACGAGCACTGGTGTCAGGGCTTCAGCGAACCGGACGCCGGATCCGACCTTGCGAACATGCGCACCACCGCGATTGCCAGCCACGATGGCGTGAGCGGCGACCACTACGTGGTCAACGGCCAGAAGACGTGGACGTCGTCCGCGCATCTCGCCCGGTGGGGATTGTTCCTCCTCCGCACCGACCCAACGGCGTTTGCCCGCGGGGCCAAGCACGAGGGCATCACCGCATTCATCGTCGACCTCCACACGCCCGGTATCGAGTGTCGGCCGATCCGCGACCTCACCGGCGACACGATGTTGAACGACGTGTTCTTCACCGACGCGATCGTGCCCGCTGATTGCCGGCTCGGCCGTGAAGGCGAGGGTTGGCACGTCGCGATGAGCACCCTCGGCCACGAACGGGTCGGGACCGCGGGACTCTCCATCACCATGGCCGCCGATCTCCGAGCGATGGTGGCGACCGCGCGATCGACGAACCCTGATGCCCTCCGCGATCCTGTCTTGCGCGATCGCATCGGTCGAGCCTTCGCTCAGATCGAGCTGACGAGACTGCTCAACTACCGAGCGCTCACGAAGATCATCAACGGGGAACCGAACTGGCCCGAGGTCCCACTCGCGAAGTTGCAGTGGTCTCGTATCGCGCAACTCCTCGCCGAGCTCGCGATCGACCTGCTCGGACCCGAGGGGTTGATTGCGAAGGGCGAACCGGGTGCGATCGACGGCGGTCAGTGGGCCCGCAACTACTCGTGGCAGCGCTACACGTCGATCGGCGCCGGCGCTACCGAAATCCAGAAAAACATCCTCGCCAAGAAGGCACTCCGGATGAACCAGCGACACGACTCATGAGCTCCGACGCGCAGTTCCGGCTCGGCATCGTCACACCCGTGGTCACCCGCCTGCCGGGCGCGCACGCGCAGTGGGAAGTGGGCGCCGGAATCGCCGAGATCGAGCGCTGCGTCATTACCGCGGAGTCGCTCGAGTACGACTTCTGCACCTGTAGCGAGCACGTGGCGGTACCCGTCGACATCGCCGAGGTACGCGGCAGCACCTACTGGGACCCTCTCGCCGTCTTCGGATACCTCGCCGCCTGCACGACCCGAATCAAGCTCGCCACGTTCGTGCTCGTCCTCGGCTATCACCACCCCCTCGCGATCGCGAAGCGGTACGGCACGCTGGACGCCGTGAGCGAAGGTCGTCTCGTCCTCGGCGTCGGGTCCGGATCACTCGAAGAAGAGTTCGCACTGCTCGGCGCGGAGTTCGCTGACCGAGGCCCACTCGCCGACGATGCAATGCGCGCGCTGCGCGCCGCGCTGTCCAGCGCGCAGCCTGCGTATGCCGGAGACCACTTCGAGTTCGCCGACTGGATCGTCGAACCACACGCCGTCCAGGAACACGTGCCGATGTGGGTCGGCGGCCGGACCGCGCGCTCGCTTCGACGCGCCGTCGAACTCGGCGAGGGCTGGGCGCCGTTCGGCCTCCGCACCGCTGAACTCGGCGAACTTCTCGACCGTGCCCGCAATTCCCAGGCATGGGAGGAGCGCACCCATCCGCTCGATGTCATCCTTCAGAACGACCGACCCTGGGATCCAACGGCGGAGCCCGACCGAGTCACCGACCAACTCGGCCGCATGCGCGGGATCGGCGCAACCGGTCTCGCCGTGCGTCTCGTGCACCACTCTCTCGACCACTACTGCGAACAGCTCGAGGCACTGCAGCGCCTGGTGTGAGACTGGACGATTCCTCGGCACGACGTCGGGTCGTAGCATCGCCCGCCAATGAGCATTCGGATCGCCGCCCTGATCAAACAAATCCCGGCGTTCGAGGAGTTGACCCTCGGCCCAGACGGTCGGCTCATGCGCGAAGGCATGGATCTCGAGATGAGCGCCTATTGCCGGAGAGCTGTCGCACAAGCAGTCGCCCTTGCAGCCGAGCAGCCTGACGCCACGGTCACCGTCTTCACGCTCGGCCCACCGGCTGCCGAGGAGAGCCTCCGCGAAGCGATCGCTTGGGGTCAGGGCCGCGGCGTCGAGATCGATGGCATCCTCATCACCGATCCGGCGTTCGCCGGTTCGGACACGCTCGCCACCGCGTTGGCCCTCGCCGCCGCGCTCGGACTCGGAGACCCGTTCGACCTCGTGCTCGTCGGCCGGAACTCGGTCGACGCAGACACCGGCCAGGTCGGTCCCGAACTCGCAGAGCTGCTCGATCTCCCGTTCGTCACCGGGGCCCGCCACCTCGCGCTCGCCGAGGGCGTCCTGGACATCCGCGCCGAGTACGACGACGGCTGGGCACAACTCCGAGTTGCATTGCCCGCGGTCGTGTCGACCGCGGAGCGCCTGATCGATCCCTGCAAGGTGGAACCGCCCGGACGGGCCGCCGTGTCCGCCGACCGCATCCGTCGCGTCGCCGCCGCCGAACTCGGTCCCGGACCGTGGGGATCCGAGGCGAGCCCGACCTGGGTCGGCGAGACACGCCACATCGGGTCCACGCGCCTCGGACGGCGGGACCCGAGAGCAACCGTCGACGAGCAGATCGCAACCGCCGTGGCCGTGCTGATCGAACGCGGTGCACTCGACCCCAGCCATGACAACGATCTGGATCGGGGTGACGTACTCGGCGTCGCCCCGATCGAAGAGCCGGAGATCGGCGTGGTCGTCGAGCCGGACCGACCACAACTGACTCGAGAACTCCTCGGCGTCGCGCGTGACCTCGGCGCCTCACCAGTGGCGATCCTCACCGAGGAGGTCGACGTCGACGAGCTGGGCGCATGGGGCGCAGACAGCGTGATCCGACTCGACGGGCTCGAACTTGCCAACGAGGAGGACACCGCCGCCGGAATCTCCACGTGGGCGCTCGCGCTCGATCCGTGGGCGATCCTCGCGCCGAGCACGGCGTGGGGCCGAGAAGTCGCCGGCCGGGTTGCAGCCGCCCTGCGCGCCGGGCTCACTGGCGACGCCGTCGAGCTCGAGCGCGACCACGAAGACCTTGTGGCGTGGAAGCCGGCGTTCGGCGGCCAGATCGTCGCTGCGATCCGCTGCACGTCCCGTCCGCAGATGGCGACGGTGCGCGCCGGGGTCCTGCCCCGCAAGACCCCTCGCGTTCACACGCCGCCGGTGACGGTCTTACCAGTCGGAGTCCGGAGTCGGGTCGAGATCCTGGCTCGCACCCGCGACGACGACCTCGACGTGCTGGCCGAGGCTGACGCGGTCATCGGCGTCGGTCAAGGCGTTGCGCCGGCGGAGTACGGCGCCCTCGAACCGCTCCGACTCGCGCTCGGCGCCGAACTCGGTGCGACCCGCAAGGTCACCGACCTCGGATGGATGCCACGCGCTCGTCAGATCGGGATCACCGGTCGCACCATCGCGCCCCGCCTGTTCGTGAGTATCGGCGCCAACGGGAAGTTCAACCACATGATCGGTGTGCGGACGGCGGGAACGATCCTCGCGATCAACGCAGATCCGCACGCCCTCGTCTTCGCCGCCGCCGACGTCGGCATCATCGGCGACTACCGAGAAGTGCTCCCGGTACTCGTTGATGCGATACGCGCTCACCTGAAGTAGCAGCATCGTTACAAACCCGAGCCGCAGCGCAGCGGAGGCGAGCAGCCCGGGAGGCGTCCCACTTCATTCCGGCGGAGTGAACGGTCCAACCCGTGGACGAAGCCGGACGGGCCGAAATGACGGTCGAGCGCGCTCATCAATTCATAAGCTTCTGCAGGGTCTCGAGTTCTTCGCCGAGATAGTCGATGAGCACCCAGATGTCAGGAATCATGTCCCGGTCGGCGACGAGGCCGAAGTCCAGCTTGCCGTTGTAGGACATCAGGGTCATGTTGAGCCCGACACCGTCGAGGATCGTGGAGAGCGGATAGATCCCCTCCATGCGAGCCCCGCCGCAGTAGAGCGGAAACTGCGGACCCGGCACGTTCGAGATCACGACGTTGAACGGGAGACTGACTCGATCCATGAGTCGGGCGCGGGCGGCGACGCGGCTCGCGGTTCCGAGGACCGACGGCGGTGTGAACTGCGCGAAGTCCTGCAACAGGTTCGCCGGCAACGCGCCGTGTTCTGATTTCGCGATCGCCATCTCACCGTGCATGGCTTCGAGCCGACGGCGCGGATCGGGCTCGTCGGTCGGCAGCACCGCCACCATGGCCGACACCCGGTTCCCTCCGGCACCGGACTCGCTCTCATCGCGAACCGAAACGGGCACCATCGCGAGCAGCGGGAGGTCCGGCAAGGAGTCGTGGTCGATCAGCCAGCGCCGGAGGGCGCCGGCACACAACGTCATCACGACGTCGTTCACGGTCCCACCGAGTTCGTTCTTCACCGCTTTGATCGCGTCAATGGGCAGCGACCCGAACGCGAACCGGCGATGAGGAGAGATCACGCCGTTGAACACGGTGCGCGGCGCCTGTACCGAGGGCCGAGACAGGACGTCGTCGCGCTTGTTGATCCCCGGCGCCTTGAGCGCGAAGTTCCGCATGATCGTGCCGAGCGCGGGCACCGTCTGACGGGCCAACCGCATCCCCACCCGAGGTTGGGTCATCGCACCCAAGACGCCGCGGGCGAGCATCTCACTCGAACTCGGTTCCCGCTCCCACTGCCAGGGTGTTGCGGGGGGTGGTGTCGGCGCGGGTTCCGGTTCGACGTCCAGGAGTACGCCCAGGATCTCCGCGCCCGCCACCCCGTCGATGCAGGAGTGATGGATCTTGGTCAGCTCAGCGAAGAAGCCACCCTCCAGGCCTTCGATGATGTACATCTCCCAGAGCGGCCGGGACCGGTCGAGGTGACGGGCCGCAATTCGCACGGCGAGCTCCGCGAGCTGACCGCGGTCGCCCGGCGGAGGCACGGCAATATGGCGCAGATGGAAATCGAGATCGAAATCAGGATCTTCGATCCAGTACGGGTGATCGAGTCCGAGCGGGACCTCGACCAGCCGCCGACGGAATGGCGGCACGAGGTGGAGCCGGGACTCGATGAGGGCGCGAATCTCGTGGTAGCCGACCGGATGAGGTGACGTCGCCGGATCGAAGATCGCCAGCGACGTCACGTGCCCGTACGTCGTCGGCGTCTCCATCCGCAGGAAGCTGCTGTCGAGTCCAGTGAGCTGACGCATGCACAACCTCCGAATGGGTGATGACCTGGTCAGGCTACGGGATGGGAGCCCACATTGCAGCGGTAGCGCGCGCTCCCATGCCCATCCTCAGAATCCTCACGCGAGCCGGCGCCGTGGTGGTGCTCGCCGTCCTGCCGGTGGCCTGTGCACCCATCTACAACGCGACGTGCAAGAACACCCTCGTCACGTCGA
>JANYJV010000042.1 GCA_025361725.1 Acidimicrobiia bacterium
CGCGCACCGCGTTGGGTGTTCGCCTGGCCTTTACGCATCCGGGCGTGGAGGACTTCACCCGTGTCTGATCGAGTCGCCAGGATCGGGTGATACCCGAGCTTGTGGGTGTAGCCGTAACCCGCGCCTTGTTTCTGCTTGCCAGCAACTTCACAGATCGTCGAATCGGCATCGATGACAAGCCGCCCGGCACCGGGCCCAGCACCGGCCTGCCACGCCCGGCGGAGGGCTTCGCCGATCACCGCGTCGAGTTGACGGACATGACCGAACGTGAACGCCCCCAAGAACGTCCCCAACGTCGAGGGTGCCATCACCCGGAACGGCAACACAGCCTGACATGCTCCCGATCGGAACATGTCGACGTGGTCGATATGGGTCCCACCCGCGACGATCGCGTGCACGAGCGTCAACACCTTGCGGCCCGGACGTGACCCACCCACCCGACCGGAGAGACGGACCGTGTGGTTGATCAACGCTTCCAAGCCGAGACGCGCGGCGAGCGTCGCGACCATCATCAGGCCCGCGTTCGCGACGAGATTCGGATCGTCGAAGGTCACGTCCAGACGATCAACCGAGCGCGATACAGAACTCACCGGAAGTGCCTCCTTGGCTGGCGACCACGACGACCTAAGACACCGTCATCGTCCCAGCTCAGGAGGCATTTTCCGCGGATACGCGAACCCGATAGGGCGCGTCACATCGGTGGATCGAGGCTAAGCCCTCGCTCGCCTCCGCGGGTGGTCACCCGGCCGGCGAAGCGCTCCGCCAAATCTTGGGAGACCGCGTACGTCGTCGCCTCTCGCACCACCGCTTCGATACCCTCGCCACGGAACAGCACGCCGTGCATGAACGGATCAGCGAACTGCAACCGCGGTTCGTACTCTTCAAAGTCGCACCAGAACGCGTTACTCGCAGGTGAGTCCAGGTACCGGACGGGCTCAACGCCGACAAAAGGATAGAACGGTGCGCTCGTCATCTCCTGCATGAGTCGCATCACGTGCATGTCGAGCACGCAGACGAACCATCGAGCGCCGGCGGCGCGCAAGGACCGCACGACCGCCTGGTACAACGCGAGGCTGATCATGCCGTCGGTGGCCTTACCCCGATAGTCCGCATGCACCGCCGACGTTGCGACATCCCAGACGAGCCGTTCGTCCCAAGCCAGACCGGTCTCGGCCAAGACGGTGTCGAGCTCCCGGCCCCACACCGACTCGATGTCGGCGAGGGTCTTCAGACCGAGCTCGGACGGAACATTGATGCGGATCGTTCCGGCCGGGAGTGAGCGCACGTGATCCAGGATGACGATGAAGTAGGTCGACGCGTCGTAGGCGTCGTACTCGGCGTCGAGCAGTTCGGCCGAGTTGCCGAACCACTCGGCGAACACCGTGTCCTCGATGTAGCGCCCGAGCTGGGCCCCGGGCTCGTCCGCACGGAAGAGGTACGTCCCGAACGGCGGCGACGTGTCCGCCCCCGCGTCGATGACGCTCGATGCGAGTTCGCGCATCTCCTCGCGAACGAGGTCGATCGTCGGTTCGTGACCGGCGAGTTCGTTGTCCATCGCGTGACCCCCATCACCTCGGTGTGACCCAGCTGTCGATACCGCGCAAGTGTTCAGAACTCCTTGGCGACGATCTGGCTGGTCTCGAAGTAGGCCTCCGTGTAGGAGATCGCCGCGATCGGATCGAATGCTTTGCACGTGTAGATGTCGACGCTGAAGAACAGTCTCGGTTGCTCCCACGCGTAGAAGTGCGCGCCCGAGGTCTCCCAATGGATCCAGCCCGCCCAACCGAACTGTTCGGAGCGATGCGTCACGGGAGTGGTGAGCAGCACCATGTCGCACACGTCGCTCAGCCCACGGAGATACTCGGAGATCGCGACGTCGGTGATCTCGAAGGCCGGAATGCCCTCGATCACCAACCGCTGCCGGTGAATCTCGGGTGCGAGATCGAGCATGGCGGCGCCGTCGAGGCTGAACTCCAACGCCGAGCCGGCGCCCGCAGCCAGTGTTGCTGATGTTGCAGGTGATTGCACGGTAGTCATCTGTGACCTTTAGTCTGCGACAGAACGGGACAATCTACCGGCGGCCCTCTGCGGCGTCGAGACGAAGATTGGTGATCTCGTGTTTCGGCCACCGACGGTGGTCAAAAATGGCGTCCTGCCAGCCTCGACAGCGCCGCGCCCGTGCGGGTCCCCCACCAGAACAGGTCACGTCCATCGACCAGTCCCACGCGCGTCCCAGGTACGCCCGCGCTGATTTCTCCGACATGACGCTCGGTGAAGGGATACGGCTCGCTCGGCAGCACGACCAGATCCGGCGCCTCCCGTGCGAGGTCCGAGAGTTCGATCGTGGGGTACCGATCCCGTCCGGAAGCCAACGGATTGGACCAGCCGAGATGCTCGAGCACCGAGGATCCGTAGGTGTCAGCACGTTGGGTCATCCATGGTCGTCGCCAGATCAGTGCAACCGCAGTGCCCCGGATTGGCCCGGGCGGCGGGAGATCGAAGTTCGGCGCCGTACACCCCACCGCGGCGGCCAGACCATCGAGCGCCCCGCCCACCGCTCTCACCGAACGCGGCGACATCGAATGCACGGTGACGCCCGCGGCCACCAGCGCGTCGGCGTCCTCGCGGCGGTTCTCTTCGTCGTTCACCACGACGAGGTCGGGTTCGAGCGCCACGATCGCGCTGAGGTCGGGATTCTTCGTGCCCCCGACCGTCGGCATCCCGGGCTGTTCACAGAACCGCGTGCACGCGACCGGAGTGATACCGAGCGCGATCAGTGATTCGGTCGCAGATGGAACCAACGAGACGACCCGCATGCGTAGCTACATGCGGTCGAGGAGTTCGGTCTTCTTCGCTTCGAACTCTTCGCTGGTAAGTGCACCTTGATCGCGCAGCGTGGCGAGCTTGGCGATCTGGTCGGCGACGTCGGGGGACGCGGCGCTCAGCGGTGCCGTCGGGTTGCGTTCGGCCATGGCATCCGCATGCCAACCAGCCTGGCGACGGCTGTTCACTTCCATCTGGCGATAGACCTCTTGCTGCACCATGTCGGGGTGGCGGACGTTCTGGAAGTGACTCTGTCCGTCCTTGCCTGCCGATTCGATCGACAGGTCGCCGGCGCCGATGAGTCGCTCCCAAAACTTCTGGGAGAAGTCGATGTTGTTCACGCGGTCGAGGGGGACCTCGGTGCCACGCTTCGAGATGATTCCCGAACGCGAAATGACCCGGCGATCGGTGAGCACGAAGTGGGTGTAGGTCCAGGTGAGGTACTTCACGATCACGAAGACGACATAGACGAGAATCGCGATCGCGAGCGGATATTGCACCCACTCCCAGGTCTTGCTGTCGAGCAAGGCGATCCAGACGCCCAGGACGATGAGCAGTGCTGCGCCGACGATGATGTGCTTCCAGAAGAACCACCAGTGCGGTTTCAAGTCGAGAACGACGGTCTCACCTTCATTGATCAACTTCTCGGGATAGGAAGGCATCCATTCAGCCTACCGACACTCCCGCTCTTGCGACTGCGTCGCAGGCCGCTCGGGCCCCGGTTCGGCAGCGCGGACTGTCGAACCCGCGTGCTTGGTGCACCTCACCTTCGGCATCCACCCTTGCGACTGCGTCGCAATGGGAACCGAAATTTGGTCGCATGCGGTCGGTAGGTTGGCGTGATGTCTGAATCGCCCGGCGAGCATCTGCTGGTCGACCTCGACGCGTCGCAGCGACGGGCCGTCATCGAACCCGCGGTACCACTGGCGATTCTTGCGCCGGCCGGGTCCGGAAAGACGCGCGTCCTGACCCGCCGGATCGCCTACCAATGCAGCACCGAAACCATCGAGCCGAGCCACGTGCTCGCCCTCACCTTCACTCGGAAGGCAGCCGGTGAACTCCGCAGTCGGTTGCGGCGCCTCGGAGTCCGCGAGGGCCTCACCGCAGGAACGTTTCATGCCGTTGCGCTCGCGCAGCTGCGCGCCCACCACGAGCATCGCGGCAGCTCGATGCCCGGTCTGCTCGATCGCAAGGCGCGGATCCTCGCGCCGCTCATCGGTGCCAAGCGGGGTCCGCAACTGAGCATTGCGATCACCGAAGTGGCCGGCGAGATCGAATGGGCCCAAGCCCGGCTGGTAGGCCCTGCGGCCTACGTCGAGGCCGCCACGAGCGCTGGGCGCACCCCCACGATGGCGGTCGAACGGGTCGCGGACGTCTACCGCAAGTACCAGGACGAGAAACGCAAACGGCATGTGATCGACTTCGACGACCTCGTCCGCCTCTGCGCGCACGTGCTCGACACCGACGCCGAGTTCGCCGCGACGCAACGCTGGAGATTCCGCCACTTCTTCGTCGACGAGTTCCAGGACGTCAGCCGCGCCCAGTTGCGGCTGCTGCGATCCTGGATCGGCGAACGAGACGACCTGTGCGTCGTCGGTGATCCCGATCAGGCGATCTATTCGTTCGCCGGTGCCGACCCCGGATACTTGACGCGCTTCGACGAGCACTTCGCCGGTGGTCGGACCGTGCGCCTGGACGTCAACTACCGGTCCACCCCCGAAATCGTCGACGCGGCGCGCGCGGTGCTCCCTCGTCGCGAACGCGCCCAGGTGCATGCCGTGGGGAGCCCGGGTCCACCGCCGACGGTGACGCGCTTCGCAGACGCCGATGCCGAAGCCAAAGGAATCGTGCGCGCGCTCCACACCGCCAACAGCCCGCAACGGCCGTGGTCGTCGATGGCCGTCCTGTACCGCGTGAACGCGCAGTCCGCGGCTTTCGAGGAGTCGTTACGCCGGTCAGGGATTCCTTTCCGCGTCCGCGGCGACGCGGCGTTTCTGGACCGGCCGGAAGTAAAGCTCGCCCTCGACGCGCTCGATCATCTCGTTGCGTCCACGCCGGGACGCGAGTTTTCCGAACACCTGGACGATCTCGTGCTCGATGCGGCGGAGGACTCGGACGACCGCCGGTCCCACCGCGAGGCCGTGGCGCAGCTCGGACGCGAATACCTGACCGTCACCAGCGGCCGGTCGACACTCTCCGGGTTCTTGGACTTTCTCCACACGTCCCTGCGCGGGCAGGACGACGGCGGTATCGCCACCGACGCCGTCGATCTCCTGACCTTCCATCGCGCCAAGGGCCTCGAGTGGGACACCGTTTTCGTCGCCGGCTTGGAGAAGGGGCTCGTGCCGATCTCGCACGCGAGTGGCGACTCTGCCGCCTTGGACGAGGAACGTCGATTGCTCTACGTCGGGTTGAGCCGGGCGCAGCGCGAGCTGCACGTGTCGTGGGCCGCGCAACGCGACCGCGGTGCGCGTGTCAGTACCCGAACGCCAAGTCCGT
Organism: Acidimicrobiia bacterium; assembly: GCA_025361725.1. GTDB lineage: Bacteria > Actinomycetota > Acidimicrobiia > IMCC26256 > JAENVU01 > JAENVU01. The sequence goes on from JANYJV010000042.1 coordinate 5,323, forward strand.
ACCTCGCGGAGATCGAACGTGCGATCCGTGGCGCGGTCGAGCCGCCGATCGACGTCGAGGTCAATCGCCGCAACGCACGCCAGGCCAAGGTTGCGCTCGACTCCCTGTCCGATTCGGAACTGTCACCGCTCGACCGTCAACTGTTCGACGCGTTGGTGGACTGGCGGCGCGACGTCGCGCGTGCCGCCGGGGTGCCGGCCTACGTCGTGTTCGACAACAAGGCACTCCGCGCGGTGGCGGGTGCCCGGCCGACCACGGGTTCCGCGTTGTTAGCGGTCCCGGGCGTCGGTCCCGTGAAGCTCGAGCGGTACGGCGCCGCGTTGCTCGAGATCGTCAGCGAGTCCGAGAACGCCGCTCCCTGATCTGCGTGGCGCAAAGACCGGATTCGTGGTCCCAGCCACTACCGTCGCCATGTGCATCGCTTCACCGCCGAGACCGACGAGATGGCCCGCCTCTGCTTCGAGTACGCCACCGAACGGCTCCGAATGGACCCGGTCCCGCTCGATCATCCCCAGTCCCTCGCGGACCTGACCGCCGCGGTCGGCAACACCATCAACGCGGCGGGCCACGATCCGGAACTGGTGATGGGTTGGTTCCGCGATGTCCTCGCGCCGGCGTGTATCTCGGCGGACAGCCCATCGTTCCTGTCGTTCATCCCGGTCGCCCCCACCAAGGCGAGTCAGCTCTTCGATGTCGTGGTGTCGTCCTCGGCCATCTGTGCGAGCGACTGGCTCGAGGGCGCCGGCGCGATCTACGCCGAGAATCAAGCGTTGCGTTGGGTCGCCGACCTCGCGTGGATGCCCGCCGAAGCCGGCGGGGTGTTCGTCTCAGGCGGCTCGGCCGGAAACCTCTCGGCACTGGTCGCGGCCCGGGCCACCGTAGCGGAACGGCGAACCCGCCCGGTGCGCTGGCGCGTCGCCCTCGCCGATCAGGCGCACTCGTCGTTGGTGAACACCTTGCGCATCATGGACGTCGATGCACTCACCGTCCCGACCGGACCCGACGATCGACTCACCGGTCCCGCACTGCGCGCCGCGCTCGACGCCGATCCGGACTCGGGTTCGATCTTCGCCGTCGTCGCCACCGCGGGAACCACGAACACCGGCACCGTCGACGACCTCGCGGCCATCGTCGACGTTGCGCACGAGCGCGGCCTCTGGGTGCACGTGGACGGCGCGTACGGACTCGCCGGTCTTGCCGCGCCGAGCATCCGCGAGCGCTTCGCCGGTATCGAACTCGCCGACTCGTTCGTGGTCGATCCGCACAAGTGGTTGTTCGCGCCGTTCGACTGCGCGGCGCTCGTGTATCGGAACCCCGAGACCGCCCGCCACGTCCACGCTCAGATGGCGCCGTACCTGGACTCCATGCGCGCAACCGAGGAATGGAACCCGGCGGACTATGCCTACCACCTCACCCGTCGTGCTCGCGGTTTGCCGTTCTGGTTCTCGCTTGCGGTGCACGGTACGGACGCGTATCGGGACGCAGTCGAGAAGACGCTCGAGATCGCGCGGGACGCAGCCCGCCGGATCGATGCCGCCCCGCACCTCGAGTTGCTCCGGGAACCCGAGTTGACCGTGGTGTTGTGGCGGCGCACCGGCTGGACCCACGACCAGTACTACGAGTGGTCCAACGCGATGCTGCGTGACCAACGCGCGTTCGTGATGCCCACCACCCTGCACGGCGAGACGATCCTGCGCGCGGTCTACCTCAACCCCGAGTCGAAGCCTGCGGTGACCGACGACATCATCGCCTCCCTCGCCTGACGAAGCACGTCGGGAGACTGCTCAGTCAGGCATGACGATTTCGGGTTTGTTCACCCAGATTGGGCACTGCCCGCAAGCGTGTCGAGCTCGGAAATGGCGAGAGCCAGCGCGTCGTCGTAGGTGAAGGCAGAGCCCAAACGCTTCGCGGCGTCGAACTCATCGTCGGTGAGCCACGCTGCGGCGCGTTCCAACGCGTCGTGGCGGGCTTGGACGACATCTCCGATGATCAACAACGTCACCCCCGTAGCCTCGAAGTGCGCGTCCAGCGCGACCGCGGGAGCGAACCTATCGGCATGTGCCATCAGGACCACCGCCTCGGCGAATCCGCCGTACAGCGCGCGCCGGTCACCGCTGTGGTCCGAGTATTTCAACATCGCCGTCGCGAATCGTGCGCTGAGCGGCCAATCACCGATCTCCGCCGCGGTCCGGCCCGCGGCCCGCAACGTCTCCGCGTAAATCACATCGCTCGCGCCCGCCTCCTTCAGTTCGATCGATTGGACAAAGAACTCGAGCGCCCGTTCACGGTCGCCGGCGGCGAGGTACACCTGACCCAACGTGCTGGTGGATACCGCAAGCGCGGTCAAGCTCCCGGACTGCTCCGCGAGTTCCAGCGATCGGATGGCCACCGATTCCGCCAGCGCGAGGTGATCGGGATCGAAGAGCGAGAACGACGCCACTGCCGCCTGAAGGTTGGCGAGATCCACCGGATTGCCGTCCACCAGTTCGAGCGCGGCGATCGCGTGCTGCAGCATCGGAATCGGGCTCGCCGCGCCCTCCACGACATCGAGGAGGGCCAGAGCCACCGGCGCGAGTGCGGGTGCGGGAGCACTCGGCTCGAAGGAATCGGCGAGGGCATTCGTTGCGAACTCGCGCGCCCGCGCGAAGTCGCCTTCATCGATCGACTGCCACGCCGCGGCCGC
>JANYJV010000062.1 GCA_025361725.1 Acidimicrobiia bacterium
CCCCGCCACCACCAAATCTGCGAACGCCGCATCAAGCCGGTCGAGTTCGCGGCGGAACCGAAGGATCGTCGACGCCAACTCGCCATCCGAGAGCTCACCTGGATCGACCGTCATGAGTGCGTCGACCCCGGTCCGGAGACCATCAAGCGGCGAGACGGCGGGTGTCTGATTGGTCATCGTTCCCGCCCTTCACGACCAAATCAGACTACCAGAATACTTGTTCGAACTCAACCCAAAACGCCAGAAACATCAGTATCTTTTTGAGACGCCCGATGACGAACCATCGGCCTGAGTTCGCACGATTTCGGTCAGCGTGAGCGGCGACGTGGGCGACGCATCCCAACCCGGAAAATCCTCAAGCCGGGTCTCCACTCACCAATCACCGGAGCGCGAAGTACGGTGCGCGCCGTGCGGCGTGCGGCGGTGTTGATTGCAATCTCGGCGATGACGGTGTCGAGCTGCAGCCCCGGATCATCCGGGAAGCCGGCGGCGGCCACCACGACGGCAACGGTACGAATCGTCAACCAGAACCTCTTGCACGGCACCGCGTGTCCCCCCGACACCAACCGGTGCGACCTGCCGCACCGCGTCGCGTTGTTCCTTCGCCAGCTCGAGCGGGCGAAGTGCCCTGAGATCGTGGCGATCGAGGAAGGCAACCGTCAGACCGTGACCGAGCTGCGTAAGGGTCTGCCCGGGTCGTGCAGTTATCAACTCGTGTACGACGACGACCCCGGCCAGGACCGCGAGATTGTGCTCACGTCGAAGCGGGTTCTCGCCAGTGAGCGGAATCGGTTGGCCGGACCGCTCCGCACGGCGTACTGGGTCCGGATCGCGACCGCAGCAGGTCCAGTGGACCTGGTCGCGACGCACCTCGCCAGCGGTAGCGACAACCGACCGTGCGACCGTGCGACCTGCTCGCCACCGTGCCTCGTCGCCGACACGCTCAACGCGTGCCAGGGTCGTCAGGCAGCCGCGCTCCTTCGAAAGGTGCGGACGTCGCATTCGATCGCAGTGCTCGCAGGCGACCTCAACGCGAAGCCCAACGAGCCCACGATCTCCGACCTTGTCTCCGCCGGCCTTGTCGACACCCATCGTGCGATCGGTAACGCCGAGTGCAAGCCCGCGACCGGCGCTCAGTGCACCAGCGGGCGCATCGACGACTCGCTCGTGGACATGCGGAATCTGGCGAGTCATCAGAACGAACGGATCGATTACGTGCTCGTCGCACCCGTGGCTCGGTGCCGGGTAGTACGACCGACGGGCATCTTCGCTTCGCGCGGCGGACCGACGAGTGACCTGCTGAACGGCATCGTCTTCCCCGCCGATCACAGCGCGGTGATCGCGACCATCTCGTGCCAAACCACCTCGTCTGATCTTGCCGCCGCCCGAACTGTCGTCTCGACCACCACCACTCGCCCGGCGAAATCGACCCAGGTGTCCGAAGCAACGAAGACCGCCGTCACCGCTGCGTTCACCAACCTGTTCGCGCCAAATCCGGACCCCGACGCCCAACTCTCGACCGTCGAAAACGCCGCCGCGCTGCGCGAATCGTTCATCGCCCGGAAGCAACAGGTCGGCGACCTCGCGACGAAGACCTCGGTCCGCGTCGAGTCCTTCACGGGAGCGACCGCATCCACCGTCGACGTGACGTTCTCGATTCTCCTCGACGGCAACGTGGTCCTCGACCACCTACGCGGGCAAGCCAAACTCGTCGACGGCCGTTGGGTCGTCGCCACCTCGACCTATTGCCAAGTCGCGACCTTGGGCACCGACACCGTTCCGGAGGTATGCCACCCATGAAGAGCTCCACGCACTTCCGCACGTGTCCACTCTGCGAGGCGATGTGTGGCCTCGAGGTGCAGGTGACTGACGGTCGGGTCACGCGTATCCGCGGCGATCGCGAAGACGTGTGGTCGAAGGGCTACCTCTGCCCGAAAGGCACGGCGCTCGGTGCGCTGCACCACGATCCTGATCGCATTCGCGTCCCGATGATCCGCACCGGCGACCAGTGGGAAGAGGTGGATTGGGCCACCGCGTTCGCGAAGTGCGACGAACTCATCGCGGGTGTCATCGAACGTCACAGCAAAGACGCCATCAGCTGCTATATCGGCAACCCCACCGCTCACAACTTCTCGCTCGGCCGCTACGTCGGACTCTTCATCGGCCTGTCCCAACTCCCCGTCGTCTACTCCGCGGGCACCGTCGATCAGTGGCCGAAGAACCTCACCAGCGCGCTGCTCTACGGCGGCATGTGGTCGATCCCCACGCCGGACGTCCCGCGCACCGACTACTGGATCGTGATGGGCGGCAACCCGCAGGCGTCACAGGGCAGCTTGCTCGCGTGCGCGGACATCCTCGGTGAGCTCGACGGCATCAAAGCGCGTGGCGGCAAGGTCGTGGTCATCGACCCGCGCCGGACCGGCACCGCTGATCGCGCCGACGAGTGGATCCCGATCGTCCCCGGCACCGATGCTGCGTTCCTCATGGCGATGGTCAACGTCCTGTTCGAGGAAGACCTCGTGCAGCTCGGTGATGTCGCCGATCTGATCGACGGCGTGGATGCCGTGCGCGCCGCCGCGGCGGACTTCAGCCCCGAGCATGTCGAGCAGACCACCCGCATCCCTGCGGACGTGATCCGGCGCATCACGCGCGAGTTCGCATCCACTCCCCGCGCCGCGCTCTACGGCCGAATCGGTACGTGCAACCAAGAGTTCGGGACCTTGGCGTCTTGGCTCGTCGACGTCGTCAACATCCTCACCGGCCACTTCGACACACCCGGCGGCATCATGTTCGGCAAGCCGATCGCATGGGGGGTGGGCTCACTTCCGAATCCCGAACTTGCCGACGGCGTCCAGCTCGGCAAATGGAAGTCGCGCGTGCGCGGTATCCCGGAAGTCCTCGGTCAGGTTCCGGTCTCGTGCATGGCGGAGGAAATCGACACTCCAGGACCCGGACAGATCAAGGCGCTCATCACCATCGCCGGCAACCCCGTCATCAGTGCGCCGGGCGCCGCCCGTCTCGACGCCGCGCTCGACGAACTCGAGTGCATGATCAGCCTCGACAACGCGTTGAACGAGACCACCCGCCACGCGCACGTGCTCCTCCCCGGTCTCTCCGCGCTGGAACAACCGCACTTCGACGACCTCATCCCGATGTGGCAGGTCCGCAGTGCCGCCCGGTTCACGGATGTGATTTTCGACGCCGGTGACCGACCCGCCGAGTGGGAGATCCTCACGCGTCTCGGCGCGATGTGCGCGGGGATGCGCGACGCGGACATCGACGTCGCCATGCTCGACGACGGCTTCTTCGGCGCGCTGGCCGAAGCCCAAGGTGTCGAGCCATCGGTTGCACTCGCAGGCTCACCGGGCATCGGGCCACTGCGTCTCCTCGACCTCCAGATCCGCACCGGCCCGTGGGGCGACCGCTACGGCGACGTGCCCGATGGGCTCAGTCTTCAATCCTTCCGAGACGCGCCGCACGGGATCGACCAAGGTCCGATGGTGCCGCGCGTCCGTGAGATCCTCGCCACCCCGGACGGTCGCATCGACCTTGCGCCCGCGATCGTGCTCGCGGATCTCCCGCGCCTGGCGGCCCGCGTCGAACGCACAGAAGACGGTCTCGTGCTCACCTCCCGCCGCCACCTGCGTTCCAACAACTCGTGGATGCACAACGTGTCCATCCTCGTGAAGGGCAAGGACCGGTGCACGTTGCTCATCCATCCCGACGACGCGACCGCGGCCGGCGTCACGCACGGCGATCTCGCGCGGGTCAGCAGCGAAGCCGGGACCGTCGAGATCGCGGTGGAGGTCAGCGACGAGATGATGCCCGGCGTGGTGTCGCTCCCCCACGGCTGGGGTCACGACAAAGCCGGCACGCGGATGTCGGTGGCGCGCGAACACGCGGGCGTGAACAACAACCTGTTGGCGCCGGTGGATTTCTACGACCCGCTCTCCAACAACGCCGCCGTCAACGGCATCCCGGTGGAAGTCATCCCCGCCTGACGATCTTGGCCGGCCGGCCTACTTCCCCGTACCGGGCAAGCCCTTCCAGTTGGGCACCGACGGATGGGCAACGCCCGCCGGACCGGTGCCGAACGCGACGAGCACGTTCATGGTCGCGGCCACGATCTTCGGGTTGTACGGGGACTGGGGAAACTCGGGCGGATTGAGCTTGCTCACCCAGTAGTTCGTGCCGCTGGCGAACACACCCGCACCACTCGGCGCCGTGTAATACGTGACGTCGGAGAACCCCGCACGGCCGCGGCAGGCGACCGGCGAGTGCGCCACGATCTCCACGTTGTCGGGACCACCCTGCCCGTGGATGTACTGGTCGTATTCCGAGCCGACGACGATCTCGAGATGATCACCGTCGGCAACCCCCACGTCGGCCCAGATCCACGCGGCCGCCTTCGTCACGACGAGATCTGCACGCACCGGATTGCACTGGTACTGCTCGCCGATCAACTGCGCCTCGGGCCGGTTGATCGGTGCCTCACGGAAGCTCACGGTGGTCTGCGCCGGATCGGTCGATCGGATCGGATCGGCCGTCGATCGGTAGTTCACCATATGCCGATCCGCACCGACCAGCGAGGGTTCGAAGCGCACCTGGCGGTAGACCGCGTTCGCGCCGAGAAATGCCAGGTTGACGCCCGCATTGCGCGCACCCTCGGCGCCGTCGTACATCGACTTGGACCAGTACTCGTCGTGCCCGAGCGAGACCATCGCTTTGTGTTGGGTGAGGAGCAGCGGACGTTGATGCAGATCGATGCTCGTCATGTACGTGACGTCGAGCCCGCGTTCTTCAGCCCGCATGATGAGCGGGAGTTCGTTGCCGATGAAGTCACCCGATCCATCGGTCGTCTTGTCGTAGGGCCGGTCGAAGGACACCATCTTCGAACGCTCGCCCGACCCGCCCGCCGAACAGTCGTACAACGAGCAACCACCCCACCGGTTGTATGACTGCCAGCTGCTGACGGCGTTCACGATGACGTACGCCGCGGTACTGGCGTCGTCTCGTACGGTGAGAGGGACCCACCGTTGTTCTCCGGTGGAAGCAACGAGCTTGAGGAGGTACGAGCCGACCGGCCACTGGGCGTCGATGGCGATGGACGTCGACTTCTGCCAGCGGGCTTCGTAGGAGTTGGTGGCCGGTATCAGCGTGGCGTTGGCCTGCACCGTTCCGGGGACGGGCGGCGAAGTCCACACGAGGCGCGCACCGAGACCTTGATACCAACCCATTCGATACGCCTCGACGGTGAAGCTCGGCGCGACGGTGGTGGCGAACAGGTCCACGCTCTCGCCGTGTTGCGCGCTGGTGACGTTGAGGTACCCCTCGATGTCGTGCGCCGAGCCGTCATTGGTCACCCGCCAGTTTCCGGTGCCCGGTTTGAGATTCTCCTCCGCGATGAGCTGGTTGTACGGCGGCCCGAGCTTCGGCAACGTGGCCGCTGGAGTCGCAGAGGTCGTCGTACTCGACTTCGACGACGTCGGCGTTCCGGCGGCCGACCCGGTGTCGTCGCCGCGGAGTTGCAGCGCACCCAAGGTCGCGAGCGCCACGACCCCAGCACCACCGAACGCCGCCAGACGGCGACGGTTCCGCCGCCGACGCCGGACAGCCTGGCGCTGGCGTCGCGTCATCGATGGGCGCGGCGCATCCTCGGAAATCACCGATCCAGCGTACCGACGCATACCGTCGGATTTCGGGACCCCACCACCCCCAAGTGCCTCGACCTAACCTGCGCGTCCATGAATGACGCCGATCGCATTGCTGCCCTCACCGACCAACTGCTCGCCGAACACGACTCGACGGATCGCGTCGCGTTCCGTGGCGCGCAGTACGACCTCGGCCTCGGTTGGGTCCACTTTCCTGTCGGTCTCGGCGGCTTGGGCGCCGATGCGAAACTCCAGCGCGTCGTCGAAGAAAAGTTGCGCGCCGCCCGGGTGAAGTACGACGAAATCGGGTGGAACGGATTCGGGCTGTTTCTCGCGGCCCCGACCATCGTTGCCCACGCACAACCCGACACTGCTGCCGCGTTGTTGCGGCCGCTGTTCACCGGCGAAGAGATCTGGTGTCAGCTCTTCAGTGAACCCGGTGCGGGGAGCGACCTTGCGTCACTCGCCACTCGGGCCGTGCGCGACGGCGACGAGTGGGTCGTGAACGGCCAGAAGGTCTGGAACACGCTCGCACACATGGCCGACCGCGGCATGCTCGTCACTCGCACCGACCCCGACGTCCCGAAGCATCGCGGCCTCACGTACTTCGCGCTCGACATGCACGCACCGGGGGTGGAGGTCCGACCGCTGCGTCAGATCACCGGCGAGGCCGAGTTCAACGAGGTGTACCTGACCGACGTACGCGTTCCGGATTCCGATCGCGTGGGCGACGTCGGCGACGGCTGGCGCGTGTCGATGACCACGCTGATGAACGAACGAGTGACCATCGGGGGCTCGGTCGCCACTCGTGAATCCGGTCCGATCAGCGACCTCATGAAGATCTGGCGCGATCTCCCCGCCGAGCGGCGCGCCGATCCGGTCGCACGAGACGCGGTGACCAAGTTGTGGATCGAAGCCGAGGTGTTGCGCCTCACCAACATCCGCGCCAGCCAGAACCGGAAGGCCGGCGTCGCCGGTCCCGAGGGATCGGTGAGCAAGCTCGCGTTCGCCGAAGTGAACAAGCGCATCTATTCCGAAGCGATCAACGTGCTCGGTGCCGAAGGGGTGCTCATCGATCACTACGACTTCGTGCGACCGGAGTCGGCCAACCTCACCGGCGGCCTCGACGTTCGCAAGATGTTCCTGCGCGCTCGTGCCAACTCGATCGAGGGCGGCACCTCGGAGATCCTCCGTAACATCCTCGGTGAACGCATTCTCGGGTTGCCCGGCGAACCCCGCACGGACAAAGAACTTCCGTGGATACAAGTGCCGCGCAACTGAATCGGTTCGCCGCGCCGTCCTCGGGAACGAGTGCTACGGATTGGTCGGGTGCGCCGCGTGCCACTTCGCGACGGCGCGATCCCAGACCTTCCGGTCTCGCGTCACCGTGAAGCACTTCGGCAAGCGATCGGGATACCGACCTTTCCCGAGCCAGACCACGACGTTGTTCGAACACTTCAGGTCGTAACCCTTCGGGAGACCCAGGGTCTGGTGGTTCGGCTTCGAGTCCACCCGGAACACGTTGTTCGCCACCACGAGCTTTGGTGACACGTGCGCGCCGTCTTCCCACTTGAAGAAGCCACCGTGGCCCGGTGCCTTGCCCTTGTACACCGTCGGCATGGCCTGCAAGCGCACCACGTTGTTGCGAATCGTGTAGGTGTTCGTGTGACCGTCGACGTGGTCCCCAGATGATGGGCGGGCCGAGAACGCGACGTAACAACCGTCGAGGAAACTGTTCTGCACGACACCTGAGTAGAGCTGGTCGTTCTCGATGCAGTCGTCGTGGATGAACGACAGATGCGCTCCGTCGATCGTGAAGTCCCGTGCCCCGGCGCGGACACGGATGCCGTCGCCGTAGTTGTGGACCCGGAGATCCACGATGGTCATGTGATCGTTCTGAAAGTTGAGCCCACCCGTGTGGTGGAACTGGTCCCACCGGGTCGTTTGCGGGTAGGTACCGAAGAGTTGACCTCCGAACCAGCACGATCCCGACCCGCCGTTGAACGACACCGGCCAGTTGTCGGTTTGGAGCCACATCGCGGTCTGCGCGTCGACGGCCGAGTCAGCCGGAATGTCGGCGGTGTACCGGGAGTTCTGGAGTCCCCGAACGGCCACCGTGCGCGCTTTCCCGGCCAGGCAGCCGGCTGCGGCACGCTGCGCCGTCGCCGCGTCGTCCGCTACCGCCGCTCGAGCGGTGAGCGGGAGCCCGAACGTGGCGACGGTGGTCATCGCCACGAAGGTCGTCAATCCTTGGACGAGTCGGTTGCGCACCGCGAGCCTTTCGAAATCGGGGACCAAGTTTCGCGGACGGTGCGCTGCAGACCGGACCCCCGCTCTCAGGCCGAACCCAGCGACTCGCCACTCGGCACCGGACGAACGATTGAGGTGGTGGCGGGAATCGAACCCGCGTACAGGGTTTTGCAAACCCTTGCCTGAAACCACTCGGCCACACCACCGGGAGCGGGCGAGGTTACCTGTTCCCCCCGTTGGACTCGGTTCCCAAGCCCCGAGAATGGGCCCAAGGGTTCGACGGTAGAGTTCCCGGCCTTATGGGGGCGTCAGTTGCGATCAGCGCGGTCGGGTCCGCGGCACCGAGCTTGCGCATCAGCGCGGCGGCGATCGGCGAAGCGTGGGGTCGATCGGGCGGTCGCTCCGTCAGCGCAGTGTGCGCGCCGGACGAGGACGCATTGACCCTCGCCGCGGCGGCCGCGGTCGACGCGCTCGCTCACGCAGACATCGATCCCTCCAGCGTCGACGGGTTGTGGTGGGGATGTTGTCGACCTCCCTTTGCGGAAGGGCCAAGTCACGCAGTGCTCGCCGCGGCGATCGGACTCGCGTCGCACGCCGGCGGCGCGCTGCTGAGCGGCTCACCCCACTCCGGAATCGAGGCGCTCCTGGGTGCGGCCGACGCCGTCGCCGCGGGTTCGGCTCGGACGGCGATGGTGGTGGTCTCCGACGCCCTCGTTCCCGGTCTGGGCAGCGGATTCGAGTCCCGATGCGGCGCCGGTGCGGCGGCGGTCCTGTTGAGCGCGGACGGTGGATCGGCGTCGATTTCGGCGCGCGTGACGCGTACCCATCCCTGGTTGGACCGCTACCGCGGCGACGGTGAAGCGACCACCCGAGACCTCTACGACGCTCGCCTCTTCCGCGAGGAGATGTTTCTCCCACCGGTCCAGGAAATCGCAGATCACCTCAGCGCGCTCGACGTGCGGGCGTGGTCGCTCCCTGATCCGGATGGTCGGCTGGGGCGTGTGGTGGCGCAACACGTCGGCGCCGCGATCGTGTCCTCGGCCGACATCTACGGCGCACTCGGAGACACGGGCGCGGCCGCGGCGATCCTCGGCGCGATCGGAGCGTTCGACGTCGCCGGTCCGGTTGCGATCGTGGCCACCGGCGGAGGTCGGACGACCGGGATACTCGTCACCGTGGACACACCCGTCCCGGGGGCGACGACGGTCGCGACCATGATTGCCGCGGACGCGCGAGACGCCACCTACTCCGACGTGCTTCGAGCGCGTGGCCAACTCAAGCCGGCCGGCGAGCAGATCCCGATGGGTGTGCCTCCGGAGAGTGCACTGTTCGCCCGCGGAGCGGACGAGATGCTGCAGCTCCTCGCCGGCAAGTGCGCAGACTGCTCGACCCTGAACACACCACCGTCGATTCATCCCACGTGTATTGCGTGCGGGGGCTCGAAGCTCGAACCGGTCGGCCTCGCTCGTCACGGCATGGTGCACACGTTCGTCGTCAACCAGACGATGCCCGCACCATTCGTTGCCCCGCTGCCGATCGCGGTCATCGATCTCGACGACGGTGCGCGGATCATGCTCCAGGTCGTCGGCGACGGCGCCGACCTCGCGATCGGCGACGAGGTCGACCTCGTCCTCCGCCGCTACGCCCACGAACGCGGCGTCCCCGTCTACGGGTACAAATCTAAGAAGCGCGCAGTCGAGCGAACCTCGACCCACGCAACCCGGAGCGAAAAGCTGACGCCACCGCAGGACCGAGACGGAGCGCGCAATTTGGAGTCGAAGGCCGTCTGATGGCGTGGAACCGGGTGGCGGTGGTGGGCGCGGGGCTCATCAAGATGGGCGAGCTGTTCGACCAGTCGTTCGAGATGATGGCCGCCGGTGCGTTCAATGCTGCGGTGGCATCGGTCGACAAGGGGTTCGACCCGAAGGCCGTGGAAGCGGCGTTCGTCGCCACGCAGCGAGGCACCTTGTGGGGCCAAGAAGGCATCAGCGGCAACACCGTGCCGACCGCGATCGGTCTTGCCGGTATCGCCTGCACCCGGATCGAGAACGCATGTCCCTCCGGTTCGGACGCGTTCCGCGTCGGCGCGATGGCCGTCGCCTCGGGCGTCCATGACCTCGTGCTGGTCATCGGCGTCGAGAAGATGCGGGACAAGTCCACCGAAGAAGGCCTGTTGTCGCGCGCCGCATCGGGCCACCCGATCCTGACGCGGGGTGAGACCGCACCGGTGCTGTTCGCCCCGTTCGCCACGCGCCACATGCACGAGTTCGGTACGACGCGCGAGATGCTGGCCTCCGTCGCGGTGAAGAACCATCACAACGGATCGCTGGATCCGTACGCGCACTTCCAGAACGAGATCACGATCGAGCAGGTGCTCGCATCCCCTGCGGTCTGCACGCCGCTCCATCTGCTCGACTGCTGCCCGCAGACCGACGGTGCCGCGGCCGTCTTGCTCGCGCCCGCAGATCGCGCCCACGAGTTCACCGACCGACCCGTCTACGTCGCCGGGTTCGGCGTCGCCACCGATCATCCCTACCTGCACGAGAAGACCAGCTTCGTCACTCTCCAGGCCACCGTCGAAGCTGCCAAGCGCGCCTACGCGATGGCCGGCGTGGAACCAGCCGACATCGACATGGCCGAAGTCCATGACTGCTTCACCATCACCGAAATCCTCGACATCGAAGACCTGGGTTTCGTCGAGAAAGGCAAGGGCGGGATCGCGTCCCTCAACGGCGAGACCGCGCTCACCGGTCGCATTCCAGTGAACACCTCGGGCGGACTGCTCGCGGAAGGTCATCCCATCGGTGCGACTGGCATCGCGCAGTTGGCCGAATGTTGGTGGCAACTCCGTAACGAGGCCGGCGACCGGCAGGTCGAGATGCGCAACGGCCTGGCGCTCCAACACAACGTGGGTGGGCGCGGCTCAGGCGTGAGCGTCGTCAACATACTCACGACGAATCGGTAGAGGTCGATGGCTGCTCACCTCCACGTCGAAACTGCGGACGACGGCGTGTGTCGGATCACGCTCGATCGCCCCGACGCGAAGCACGCCCTCACCGTCGCAATGCGGGACGGGATCGTCGACGCGGTGCGCGCCGGGCGGTCCGATCCCACCGTCCGAGCGTTCCTGATCCGCGCGACCGGCGACGCCTTCTGTGCCGGCATGGATCTCAGCGCGTCGACGGTCTCACAAGCCGGCCAGCCGGGCTTCGACCCACGCACGACCGCGGAAGCGCTCCGCATCGGCGTCCAGACCTTTATCCGCGAACTGTGGGAGATGGACAAGCCGACGGTCGCCGCGGTCCAGGGCGCGGCCGTCGGGCCGGGCGCGCATCTTGCGCTCGCCTGTGACTTCGTCCTCGTGGCCCCCGAGACGAAATTCCTGTGGTCGTTTCACAAGTGGGGCCTCGTCGTGGACGCGGGCGGGGCATACCTCCTCCCCCGGCTCGTTGGGCTGCCACGAGCCAAAGCCATGGTCATGCTCGGCGAGAGCTGCATCGGTTCGGACGCCGTCGATGCCGGACTCGCGTATCGGTGTCTTCCCGATCGCGACACGCTGGCCGCCGAAGCCGACGCGCTCGCCGTGCGTCTCGCGTCGGGACCGACGCGCGCGCTCGGACTCTCCAAGCGGCTCCTGAACGCGAGTTTTGAGACCGAACTCGGACCGTCGTTGGAAATGGAAGGCGCCTACCAATCGCTCGCGACGGCATCGTCCGATCTGGTCGAGGGCATGACCGCGTTTCGGGAGAAGCGCGCCGCCCGCTTCACGGGCAGGTGACCCGATGAAGCGGCGCGGGTTCGTACCGATCGTGATCGGCGCAGCGGTGGCATCGGTCCTCGTCGGCGTCGGACCAGCAACGACGTCGGACGCGGCACCACCGCCGGCGCCGCTCGACCTCGTCCGTCCCCGCATCGTCGGCGCCGGGACGGACCTTGACGTCGTCCGCACCCGCCTCGGTCGGGAGCCCTACGCCACCATCTTCCGGCAGCTCGACGCCCGCGCCCACCAGGCCGATGCCATTCCGCTCGACGACCACACCATTGGTTCGGAGCGAACCAAGGCCAAATCCACCAAGGACCTTGCGTTCGAGTACCGACTCGACCGGACCGTGGTGAACGGCACGATCTCGCCGTTCCCGTCCGCGCCCGAACGCACCGCGATCGGCGACGTCGTCCGCGGTCGCCTCCTGGCGATGTACACCCGCAGCCGGCTCGCCGTTCCGGCTCCACTCGGCGGCACCGATCGGGACATCAACACGTCGGAGGAACTCCTCCAGGACGCGAGCGCCTACGACACGATGGTGGCGGCGGGCTACGACTTCGGAAGTGCCGAACCGACCATCCGCGCCAATCTCACCGACCTCGCGTCCGAGCTCTACCGCAACTACGTCGACCCCTCGACGGCGTCGAACTTCACCACCGTGCTCCCGAACAACCACCGATCAAAGTCCGCCGCCGCGCTCGGCGTCGCCGCGCTGGCGCTCTTCGGCACTCCACCGACCGAAGGTGCACCCACCGCCGACGATCGTGATCCACGGAACTGGCTCATCTTTGGTCTGGATCAGGTCGACCTCGTCCAGCGGTACACCTTCGTCGCGCCCGGAGGCGGCTACGGTGAAGGTCCCTACTACCAGCGGTACGCGAGCCAGAACCTCCTGCCGTTCACCCGGGCATGGGATCACGCACGCGGGAACCGCGCGTGGAATGTCGGCGGGCGTTCGATCCCGGACCTCTGGCACCACCCCGCGTACCGGGCCACCCAACGGTGGATGCTGGATGTCACCCTGCCCGACGGAGGGCTTGCACCCATCGACGACGGCAACGTCGGGTCCTCCTATTACTTCGGTCTCGCGCCGGCCGACCCCGCCGACGCGCCGGCGTTCCGGTGGCGCTGGGAGCACGCGCCAACGCCGTACGGCACCGACGGCAGCATCGACCTCGCGGCCGATGCGCTCGCGAACTTCGACGACTCGATCGCCGCTGCGCCGCCAACCGGGTCGCCGACGCGGCTGGACGACGAATCCGGTACGGCGGTGTTTCGCAGCGACTGGACCCCCGACGCGGTCGAGGCCGTGGTGCTCGGCGAGCACGGCGCGGCAATGGAACTCGGACGGGACCGCGACGGGCTCGGGCAGGTCGCCGGCGCGGCCCACGAACATCCCGACACCGCCAGCTACTTCATGCACGCGTACGGCGAACGGCTGCTCCTCGATCCTGGCTACCTCACGTTCGAACAGCGCGGCCTGGTGAACCAGCCGACCGATCACAACGTGATCCTCGTCAACGGCGCCGGACCCTCGGATCCGTTCCTCGCGTCGATCCTCTGGACCAACAACCGGGCCGGGCTCCCACCGGTCGACGGTCAGGCGACGATGACCGGACTCACCGACACCCCAGCGTGGGATCGCACCCGAGTCGACAGCGCCTACGCCGGTGCAACGATTCGCCGGCGTTTCGAGTTCGTCGACAACCGCTATCTGGTCACGTTCGACACCGTCACCGCCCGCGCCGGCGACGCGATCACGTGGGTCACCCACGGCAACGGTGGCGGGACGAGCGGCGGGACCTTCGTTCCCTCGACCGTCGGCGGGCGTTGGGAGCACGGCGCGGCGCGTGTGGACACCGGGCTCGCCACCACCGCCGGCGCTACCGCACTGAGCACCCGCACCACCACTCATGAAGGCGCGAATCGCGCGCTGCTGACCCACACGACCCTCGACACCACCGCGACTGCGGTGGCTCCCACCACGCGCGCCGTCGGCATCGCGTATCCGACCCGGATCGGCGACGCGCCACCCGTCGTCGAGTCCCTGCCCGACCCCGGCGACGGCAGCGTCCGGTTGCGTCTCACCGACCCCGCCGGGGACCGAATCGTCACCGCCACGCAGTCCCGCGCCGGCCACGTCACCGTGCGCGATCGTCACCTCGACGGCAGGCTGCGCAGCGTGAGTCACGACTTCGCTCGCACGGTGTCCGGGCCGTCGGGCCTGCGGGTGACCCGGACCCGCCGTGGAAATCTCGGAGTTCATATCGACGACGGAACCGTCGACGTGGTTGCGCCCAAGGCCGATGTGACGTTGCACGGTCTCGCGTTCGTGCCCGCGCGTGCCGACGGCGCGTGTTCTCTGACCACCAACGAAACCGGCACCTACGTCCGGACCGCGCGTGACGGTGCCGTGACCCTCTCCGCGAGTGCGGGCAACTCCGCACCGGCCGCCGATCCGGGCCCGGACGTCGACAACGTGCCGGCACCCGCGTTCTACCGGCTCGATGCGTCGGCGAGCTGCGACGCGAATCGCGACGCGCTCACCGCGCGCTGGCAGGTCCTTACTGCGCCGGCGGGCAGCGCCTGGATCCTGGTGGACCCCGACACCACTCGACCCTGGTTGGCCCTCGACGTTCCCGGCCCCTACCGAGTCCGTCTCACCGTGACCGACTCCCACGGCGCGTCGAGCCGTGCCTCGGATCTCACGGTGTTCGCCGGGCCTCGATGCATCGGCGACCGCCTCACCTGGTCCGACCCCCGCTGCTGACAGCAGCGGGGAGTCATACCTCGCGCTCTAGTGTCTGACGCTCACGTCAGGTACAGGAAGGTTTGGTCATGGGTCGGTTCGACGGCAAAGTTGCGATCGTCACGGGGGCGGGACGGGGTATCGGCCGATCCGAGGCTTTGCTGCTCGCGGCAGAAGGCGCAGCCGTCGTCGTCAACGATCTCGGCGGCGAAACCACCGGCGAGGGTGCGGACCAGCGACCCGCCCAGCAGGTGGTCGACGAGATCACGAACGCGGGCGGGCGGGCCGCCGCGAACTACGACGACATCTCAGCCTGGAGTGGTGGACAGGCACTCGTCGCGCAGGCCGTCGACGCGTTCGGTGGGCTCGATGTGCTCATCAACAACGCCGGGATTCTGCGGGACAAGATGAGCTTCAACATGGACGAAGCCGAATGGGACGCCGTCATCAACGTCCATCTCAAAGGCCACTTCTCCACGAGCCGATTCGCGGCGGCGTACTGGCGCCAGACCAGCAAGGAGACCGGCAACCCCATCGGCGGCGCGATCGTGAACACCGCGAGTGAATCATGCCTCTACGGCAACGCCGGCCAGGTGAACTACGCGGCCGCCAAGGCCGGAATCGCGTCGATGACGATCGTCATGGCGCGTGAACTCGAGCGGATCGGCGTGCGGGTCAACGCCATCGCCCCGGTGGCGCGGACCCGGCTGACCGAAACCGTCGCCGGCGGAATGCTCGACGCCAAGGAAGGCGACTTCGACCGCTTCGCCCCGGAGAACGCGGCGGCGATGGCGATCTGGCTCGCTTCGCCCGACGCCGACGGCATCAACGGGCAGGTCTTCGCCGTGGGCGGCGGGAAGGCGCAACTCCTCCAAGGCTGGACGCCCGCCACCGAGGTCGCCGCTACCGACGTGTGGTCACTCGACTCGCTCACCGCGGCACGGGACGCGCTCACCGGCGGCCGCCCGACCGACGTTCCGCCGTTCATGCCTCCCTTCGAGGGCTGACCCACCGCCATGCATCTCGACTGGGGACCCGAGGTCGACGCCTTTCGCGCCGAGCTCGTCGCGTTCCTCGACGAACACGCGCCGCCGGAGACGCGCTCGCAGCGCGACTACGCGATGGGCAGTCATGAAGAAGTTGTTCCGCAGTGGGCGCGCGACTGGCAGGCCACCCTGTTCGATCACGGGTGGATGATTCCGGGATACCCACCGGAACGCGGCGGTCGGAACGCGTCGTCAGTGCAAACACTCGTCTATCTCGAAGAGATGTCGGCTCGCGGGATTCCGCGATCCCTGCACTTCCCGGGGTACGCGATCGTCGCGCCGAGCTTGTTGGACTTCGGAACGCCGGCGCAGCAGGAGCTCGTCCCGGCCGCGATTCGTGGTGACACCATCTGGTGCATTGGCATGAGCGAGCCGAACGCGGGCTCAGACCTCGCGAACCTTCAGACCCGTGCCGTGCTCGACGGCGACCGCTTCGTCGTCAACGGTCAGAAGGTCTGGACGTCGTACGCGATGGTCGCCGGCAAGTGTTGCCTCTACGTGCGCACCGACCCGGCCGCGCCGAAGCACCAGGGCATCTCGCTGCTCATCGTGGACATGGACACCCCCGGCATCGACGTCCGACCACTGACCCACATCAACGGCAACGCGGATTTCGCGGAAGTGTTCTTCACCGACGTCGAGGTGCCGGTCGCGAACCTCGTCGGTGAACTCAACGGTGGTTGGCGGATCACGCAAGGGTCGCTGGCGCACGAACGCGCGGGCCTCTGGGTGGAAGCCGTGGCGCGGCTCGAGCAGACCGTCACGGGGCTCGTCGACCTGGCTCACCGACGCGGCATAGCGCAGGACCCCACGGTCCGGCGGGCGATTGCGAAGGGCTACCAGCAGGCGGCCAGTCTGCGTGCCCTGGGTTACAAGGGTTTCACCAGCTTCGCCGCTCGAGGCACGTCGGCCCCCGAGCACTCGTACATGAAGCTCGCGACCTCGGAGTTAGGCACGTCGCTGTACGAGCTGGGGATGGAAATCCAGGGTGCGTACGGACCGGTGATCGACGAGGAGCGCAGTGAGGAGGCGGGCCGGTGGGCTTTGAGCTTCTTCGTGAGTTTCGCCAACACCATCGCCGGCGGCACAAGTGAAATCCAGCGCAACATCATCGCCCAACGCGTCCTCGGCCTCCCGAGAAGTGCGTGACGATCGATCCGTACCAAGCTGTCGTGGGGTCCGCTTCCGCCGGTACCCTCAGCTGATGGCCACCGCCGGCGACCCGACCCCGAACCGCAACTCCGGACCGACGCCGGCCGAGTTGGCGCGGCTCCAACACGAGGTTGCCGAGGCGCAGCTCCCCGACCCGATCCTGCGGGTGCTCGTCAGCGTGTGCAATCGCGGCAGCCTCACCTTCGGAGTCACGGTCGCGCAGCGCGGCCTGGTGATCTGCGGCACCGCAGTCGGCGTCGCACGGTTCATGCACAACATGGCAGCAGAACTCGAGGCACGCGGCGGTGACGATGCCGAGGTGCTGTCCGAGCCGTTGCGATATCTCGCCCTCATCGCCGAGGACCCGGAGCCCGGTCCGGACGACGGGTCCGGCCCGGTCGACGACCTCCCGTTGTACCTGCACCTCGAGGACGCTCGCATTCGCAGCGGCAACGCCATCATCGCCGATCAGGTGCGCTGGCGCGGTCGGCTCGTCGACGTCGACGGCTGGTCGTTGGGCATTCACGGTTGACTCCCCACGCTGACCGATGAACTTCGCGCTGACCGAGGACCAAGAACTTCTGCGCGACACCGCGACGCAGCTCCTCGCCGACCGCTGTCCCCCGTCGCTCCTCCGCGCGCACACCGAGGACATCGCCGCCGCCGACGACCTGTGGGACCAGATCCGGGATTTCGTGCCCTTGGGGATCGGTCCGCTCGTCGACCTCTGCGTGTTCACGGAAGCACTCGGTCGGGTGGCGGCACCCGTCCCGTTCTTCGCAGTTGCCTGTCTCTACGCGCCGCTGCTCAACGCAGTGGGCGAAGACGATCTCGACGCGGTCCTCGATGGTGACGCGACGGGCACGGTCGCGCTGGCGGGTGCTGACGGCGTCTGGCACCCGAACGCGGAGACCCGCAAGACCTTCGTCCCCGACGCTCTCGCCGTCGATCTGGTCGCCGCGATCTCGGCCGACGGCTCGATCACGTTGCTCGCGTCACCGCCTGCGCAGCGGATCGAGACGGTCGACACCACGCGGTGTTTGTACGACGTCGAGACCGCGGTTCCCGGAACGGCAGCCGGGGTCATCTCGAGATCGGCGCTCGACGACGTGATCGCCCGTGCGACGGTGGCGCTGGCCGCCGAGATGGTCGGCACCGCGCGCCGCCTGTTCGACATGACGCTCGCGTATGCGAAGGAACGGGTGCAGTTCAACGTGCCCATCGGATCGTTCCAGGCGGTGCAACACAAACTCGCCGACATGAGCCTCGACGTCGAGCGCGCGTGGAGCGCGGTGTACTACGCGGCGATGGCGATGGACCTAGGCGACGACGACCGGTTTCGCGCGGTGCACGTGGCCAAGGCCGCGGCGGGCGAGGCCGCCAAGCGCAACGCCAAGGACGGCATCCAGATTCACGGCGGGATCGGTTTCACGATGGAACACGACCTCCACCTCTTCCTCCGGCGGGCGTTCGGCGCCGAGGCCTTGCTGGGCACCACGAACTGGCACCATGATCGGCTCGCTGACCTACTGATATAGCTTTTTCTTGCTTTCTTCATAGCTGATACGCTTTACTGATGGTCACCCACCGAGATCGCCCGGACCCGATCGCGATCAGCCGCGTCGACACCGGAGCGCTGATCCGAGAAGCACGGTCGATCGCCGGCCTGACCCAGGCCCAGCTCGCGGACGCGGTCGGGACCAAGCAGTCCGTCATCAGTCGATGGGAACGAGGCATCGACGAGCCCCGAGTCAGCACGCTCGCTCGCATCTTCCGTGCGTGCGGCTTCGAGGCTGATCTCAGCTTCCGCCGCCACGACGACGTCGACCGCAGCCAGATCGAAGGCCACCTCGCGCTGTCACCCCGTCAACGTCTGGATGCAGTCCAGAACGTCAACGACTTCTTGCGCAGCGTCCGACCCAAGGCGGCGGTCCATGCCTGAGCCCTTCTCGCCGGCGGACATCATCACCTGTCTCGCCCGTCACGAGGTTGACTACGTCCTGATAGGCGGGCTCGCGGGAGGCTTCCATGGCTCACCGGCGCTGACCAACGACGCAGACATCTGCCCGTCTCGCGACCACGAGAACCTCGAGCGGCTCGCCGCGGCGCTCAAGGAGATGGATGCGAAGATCCGCGCCGTGGGAGTCGAACCGCTAAAGTTCGCGTGCGACGCGACGTTCTTGGCGCTGATCGACGTTGCCCTCAACCTCACCACGCGTTGGGGCGACTTCGACATCTTCTATCACCCCGCGGGGTCTCCCAACGGCTACGCGGATCTCGTGCCGCACGCCGTTGAGTACGAGATCGACGGAGCAACCGTGATGGTGGCCTCGCTCGCAGACATCATCCGGTCGAAACGCCAAGCGGGCCGACCGAAGGATCATCTGACCCTCCCGATCCTCGAGGCCCTGCAGGATGAGATCGCCGATCGGGAACGCCAAAACCCGCGGCATTCGTAGCGAACTACCCTTTCCGCTCAATCAGCGATACCTGAGTCGGGCCTGGGGAGGACGAATGCGAAACCGCGCAATCGCGATGGTCGTCGTCATGCTCGCGGGCTGCGCCGTGATCCAACGCACGTCGGTAGCGCCGTCGGGCGAGACGGATGGCGCGAGTGTGGAGTCCGCGCTCGACGGAACCGGGACCGTGCTCGCGTTTGCCTCCACCGCCACGAACCTCGTATCAGGCGACACCAATGGCGTCTCCGATGTCTTTGTCCGCGATGTGACCGACCACGTCATCCGAATCAGCGTCAGTTCCGAAGGCGCCCAGGCCGACGGGCCGAGCAGTCATCCGAGTGTGTCGGGGAACGGCCGATACGTCGCGTTTCAATCGGATGCCACGAACCTCGTCGCGAGCGACACGAATGGGACCACCGACATCTTCGTTCGCGACCTGGTCACGAACGTGACGACTCTCGCGAGCGTCCCCAGCCCCGGCGCGCCGACGGCGAGTCTGACCGCACCGAGCTCATCGAACGGTGAAGCCACCCCGACCGGGACCGACCCTGCCCCGACGAACGCGGGCCCATTCGCCGCCACCGGAGCCGCAACGTTGCGCGCCCGGGCCGCGGTCACACCGCAGCGAGTGATCGTGCGCACCGGAACCTCATTCCGCGCCGAGGGCAAGCTCACGTCCACCGCGAGCGTGAGCCAGCGGGCGACCATTCGACGCGATCAGGCCACCGTCGAGAACCTCGTGGGAAGCAACGGGCAGATCAATGCGAACGCCCGAACCCTCCCGATCGTGGTCGCCACCGTCGACGCCGTCGCGCTCGATCGACTCACGCGATCGGCGCAGGTCATAAGCGTCACCGCCGACGATCCCCTCCCCGTCGCGCTCGTCAACAGCGGTCCGGTCGTTGGTCTCCCGGCCGTCCAGGATGCGGGCTACACCGGCCGCGGGGTCGCCGTGGCCATCCTCGATACAGGAGTCGACGCCGCCCATCCGTTCCTCGGGAACCGCGTGGTGGACGAAGCCTGCTACTCGGCCACGAGTAGTTGCCCCAACAGCACGCCGACCCAGACCGGACCGGGCTCGGCAGTGCCGTGCACGTACGCGCCCAACGGATGCCGTCACGGCACTCACGTCGCCGGGATTGCAGCCGGCAGCGCGCTCGACGCCACCGGGGTCGCGCCCCGCGCGTCCATCATCGCGGTGCAGGTCTTCTCCCGCATCGAGAGCACCACGTTCTGCACCCGCGGCGAGAATCCGTGCCCACTCACGTTCCCGTCCGACTGGATCCTCGGCCTCGAGCACGTCTACGAACTCCGGAACACCTTCACGATCGCCGCGGTCAACATGAGCATCGGCGGCATCCCGTCGCTGACCGCGTGTGACGGTGACGCGGTGAAGCCGGCGATCGACCAGCTCCGGTCGGTCGGCATTGCCACGGTGATCGCCGCCGGCAACGAGGGGCTCACCAACTCGATCGACTACCCCGCGTGCATCAGCAGCTCGGTGTCCGTGGGCGCGACCGACAACAACGATGCCATCGCCAGCTTCTCCAACAGCCACCCGCAGGTGAGTCTGTTCGCACCGGGCGTCGGCATTCGCTCGTCGGTTCCCGGAGGCGGCTTCGCCAGCTTCAATGGGACTTCGATGGCCACACCCCACGTGGTGGGCGCCTTCGCGCTCGCCAAAGAGCAAGACCCCACCGCGACGGTTGACACCATCCTGGCCCGCATGAAAGCCACGGGGCGCGTGATCCACGACGCGCGCAATGGCGTCGACACGCCTCGCCTCTGCACCTCGGGCGCGCTCGGGTTCGACCTTTGTCCGAACCGGAACGCCAGTCGGCGGCCGTCGATCTCCGCCGACGGCACGAAGGTCGCGTTCGAGTCCGACGCGCCACTCGTCGCGGCCGATACCAACACCGTCACCGACATCTACCTCCGCGACATGACGGCGTCGACCACCGAACGCATCAGCGCGGCAACCGGCGACACACAACCGACCGGCGCGTCGACCCATGCGTCTATGTCGGCAACCGGCGCCGTCATCGCCTTTGACTCGCTGGCGCCAAATCTCGTCGTCGGCGACACGAATGGCGTGAGTGATGTGTTTGTCCGAGAGCGCCTCACCAGCATCACGACGCGAGTGAGCGTGAACGGAGTGAACCAAGCGGCGCAGCCGTCTCGCGACGCGTCGATCTCCGCCGACGGGTCGACGATCGCGTTCTCCTCCGCGGCATCCCTCAGCGTCGGAGACACGAACTCCCTCACCGACATCTACACCGCATCCCCCGGCGGCACTGTCCTCGTGAGCTACGCGCCGGACGGATCGCCGGCCAATGGCCCGAGCCGCCACCCCGCGATCTCGGGGGGCCGGGTGGTGTTCGAGTCGGACGCGACGAACTTCGCACCCGACACCAACGGCCAGACCGACATCTACGTCCGCGACCTCTCGAGCGGGCTCATCCAACGCGCCTCGACGTCGTTCTTCCTCGGGGAGGGTGGGTCGTGGAGTGCGGCGCCGTCGATTTCGGGAACACCGTCCGTGATCGCATTCTCGACGGCCGGAGGTGATCTCGTCAGTCCTGCGGACACGAACAGTGCGCTCGACGTCTATCGACGGGCCACGCTCTCTCCCGTTGTCACGAGCTTCGCCGGCGGGCCCTTCAGTCGTGGTTCGGTCGGTTCGTTCTCGCTCAGTGGCCGGGGCTTCACTGCGCCGCTGGTGCTGACCGCCGGCCCCGGCGTGACGATCACCGTGAACTCCGTGTCACCGATGCAGATCACGGGAACCATCACCGTCGCCGCCTCGGCGCCGGTCGGACCGCAGAACATCTCGGTCGTGGACCTCACGTCCGTTCCCGGCATCTTCGGCGGCACAATCTGCGTCGCCTGTCTCACCGTCACCTGAACTTCGGCCGTCACCTGATCCACCCCACTACGATCGCTGACACGCACGTCAGGTTCGGCGTCAGGTTTCCGGGGGGTCTCCCATGACGAACGTGGATCTCGTAGCCCTGGCCGCCAGCCGCGGCCGTATCAGCGACGCCCCGTCGGTGGATCAGGTGACGGCCGAAGTTGTGCGCGGGGCCATGGAGACCATCTGCTTCGAGATGGCGACGTACGTCTCGCGCACTGCCACCACGCCCATTCTCAACCAGTCGAACGAACGCAACGCCACCATCCTCGACGCGCAGGGCCGCCTCGCCGCGCTCTCCGTTGGAATCCCGCAGTTCATGCTGACCTCCACCCTGCCGGTGCGGTTCGCGCTCGACTACCTCGGCGCGGACGAGTTTTGTGAGGGCGACGTTTTCGTCGCCAACGACCCGTACCACGGTGGCGGACACCTCCCCGACTACAACGTGTTCGCACCGGTCTTCGCCGACGACCCGAACGCGCCGGGCACGCGCCGCATGGTCTTGATTGCGAGCATCCAGTGTCATCACGGCGACACCGGCGGTGGAGTGCCCGGCGGGTACAACGTCACCGCCAACGACATCTGGGGCGAAGGTGTTCGGTGGCCCGTCCTCAAGGTCATCGACCGAGGCGTCGAACGGCGCGACGTCCTGCTCGCACTCCAGATCAACAACCGCATCCCCTCCTACATCGGCGACCTCCGAGCCCAGATCGGTGCCGCCCAACTCGCGGTCCGGCGGCTCGGCGAAGTCCTCGACACCTACGGCACCGGAACGGTCGAGGAGTCGGTGGACTTCATGATCGACTACGCCGCTCACCGCTTCCGCGAGGAAGTCAACGCGTGGCCCGACGGCGTGTACGAAGCCGACGCGTACGTGGACCACGACCCGCTCGGGAATCCGGACATCCACCTGCACGTGAAGATCACCGTCGCCGGAGACGAGTTGAGCATCGACTACACAGGCTCGGACACTCGGACCGAGATCCAGGCCTGGTCCACGTACGGAAACACGCGCGGATACACCGTCGGCCAGATCGCGTCGATGATGGATCCCGAGATCCCGAAGAACGAAGGCTTCTTCGACCAGATCCGGTTGGTAGTTCCCTCGGGGTGCGTGCTCAATCCGGTACCGGGGAAACCCGTGAGCGCGGGCACCCATCACCCGGGCGCGGATGTTGGTGAGGTGATCGCCGTCGCGCTGCAACACGTGTTGCCGGACAAGGCGGTGCCGCAGACCTACAAGACCGGCATCCCCACGATCATCGTCGGCATCGACCCGGTGACCGGCCAGTCGTTCACCGATCACTCCGCCGAGGTCTACGCAGGCTGGTGCAACGCGGCCAAGGGGATGGACGCCTGGGGTGCGCAGAACGCGAGCTTCGGCAACCTCTGGAAGGCCACCGCCGAGATCAACGAAAGCCTCTATCCGCACATCCAGTGGAGTCGCGACTACCGCACCGACTCGGGCGGACCCGGGCAGTGGCGTGGACTGTGCGGCAGCCACTACGAGAAGGAAGTGCGAGTCGACGCGAAGGTCTACACGTACGTCGTCGGCATGAAGTACCCGATGCCCGGCATCTGCGGTGGCAAACCCGGCGCACCGAACCGGATGGTGATTCGCTACGGGTCGGACGACGAGTTCGTGGTGCGACACACCGCAGACTGGGAGCCGATTTCGGCCGGCGAACGCATCATGTACGACTACGGCGGCGGGGGCGGCTGGGGTGACCCACTCGATCGTGATCCCCAAGCCGTCCTCGACGACGTGCTCGACGAATACGTGAGCGTCATCGGCGCCGAACGGGACTACGGCGTGGTCTTCACCGGAAGACTCGACGACCTGACGCTGGCCATCGATCAGGTCGCAACGGACGCCCTCCGTGCCGCGCGCCGTGGCTGAAACCTCCGTGCGGTACCGCGTGGGGGTCGACGTCGGTGGCACCTTCACCGACCTCATCTGCATCTCGAGCAACGGCGACGTCCGACTCGACAAGACACCGAGCACCCTCGACGACCAGTCGCGCGGCGTCATGACCGGCATCGACCAACTTGCCGACCACTTCGGCGAATCGTTGACCGACTTCTGTCAGGCGCTGGAAGTTGTGGTCCACGGCACCACCACGGCGGACAACACCATGATCGAGATGAACGGTGCGCGCACGGGACTGCTCGTCACCGAGGGCCATCGCGACGAGATCGAGATGCGGCGGGTACACAAGGAGATGATCTGGGATCCGTCGTACCCGGCTCCCCCGCCGATCGCTCGCCGGCGCGCCCGCATCCCGATCGCCGAGCGCATCGATCACACCGGCGTGATCCTCCGACCGCTCGACGAAGACGCGGTCCGAGCGGGCGTGCAGCGGCTGCGGCTCCTCGACGTGCAGTCCGTCGCGATCATGTTCCTCTTCTCGTTCGTGAACCCATCCCACGAGCTGCGCGCAGCCGAGATCGTCCGCGAAGAGTTTCCCGAGCTGGAACACGTCTCGATGTCGCACGAGGTCATGGCACGGGGTCCCGAGTTCGAACGAGTGTCGACCACGTTGGTCAACGCGTACGTCGCTCCGAAGATCGCAGGCTACGTCGGGCGACTCGAACAGCAGCTGCGCGCTGCGGGCTACGCCGGCCAACTCCTGATCATGCAATCCACGGGTGGGGTCATGCCGCCGAGCTACGTGTCCCGTCGCGCGGTCACGCTGCTCGCAAGCGGACCCGCCGGTGGCGTGATGGGCGCAGCACTCGCGGCATCACGCGCCGGGGTCGGCGAGTTCGTGGCCATCGACATGGGCGGCACCAGCTTCGACCTCTGCCTCGTGCGCGGCGGACGCCCGGAGATCAAGACCGACTGGAACTGGCGGTACCGGTACTACATCGGACTGCCGATGGTGGATGTCCAGAGCGTCGGCGCCGGTGGGGGTTCGATCGCGCGAGTCCGCCAGGGCGCGTTGCTCGTCGGACCGGAATCGGCCGGCTCGGATCCCGGACCGGCGTGCTACTCGCGTGGCGGTACGCGCCCGACCGTCACCGACGCCGATGCTGTGCTCGGCTACCTCCCCGCCGAGGGTTTCGCGGGTGGCCGGATGGAGCTGGATCTCGATGCGGCGCGCGCGGCGATCGAACGGGACGTCGCAGTTCCATTCGGCACCGACGTCACCGAAGCCGCATGGGGCATCGAGCGGATCGTGAACGCCAACATGGCCAACGCGACCCGCCGAGTCCTCGCATCGCACGGCGCCGACCCGCGCACGCTGGCGCTCATCGCCTACGGCGGCAACGGACCAGTGCACGCCTGGGTCGTGGCGCGCGAGCTCGGTGTGGGCCGGGTGCTGATCCCGAAGGCTGCGCCCGCTTTCTCGGCGCTCGGCGTCCTCGTTGCCGATTCCGTCATCGATCTCGTCCGTTCGTACGTGACGCCACTGGCGCAGGTCGATATCGATCGGCTCGGTCGACTCATGGCCGATGTCAGCAGTGAGGCGGAGAAGGAACTCGCGCCGACCGGTCTCACGGCGACCACCACGGAGCACTTCGTACAGATGTGTTATCCGGGCCAAAATTTCGACATCAGTGTGGCGACGGATCCGGGCATCGTCGCCAATGACCTCATCGACCTGGCCGAACGGTTCCACGCCCAACACGAACGCGATCGAGGCTTCAGTTTCAAGAACCAACCCCCACTGATCCGTGGCGTCCGCCTGGTAGCTCGCGCCACCACTCCGAAACCCGAACGGTTCGCCGCGCTCGGCGACGTCACGGACGCGAACTCGGTTCGGATCGGGAGTCGGGACGCGTACTTCGGGACCGAGTTCGTCGAGACCCCGGTGTACGACGGGTCACAACTCGCAGCCGGCATCGAGATCGCCGGTCCCGCACTGGTGCAGGAACCGTTCACGGTGGTCGTCGTTCCACCCGGCGCCAAGCTGACACTCGACCAAACCGGGAACTACGAACTCCACCTCGGCGCAGCGAGCGCGAAGGGCAGCACGTGACTCCCAGGATGCCAACTGCGACCGACCTTGGTGTCCGGCGCGCCGGATCGGTCCCGCGCGTTCGTCAGGCCGCAGTCGCGGCGGACCAGGGCACCGCGTGATCGACCAGCACGGTGCAGTGGTAGCGGCGCTCGGCGATGTGGCGCGCTTCGGTCTCAGCCGAGAGTGGATCGGCCGCGTCGACGAGCACAATGGTGATGCCGTTGCCTTCGCACCGGTCGAGGGTCTGGACGGTGACTCCGTACGTCATGGGCGTTCCTCCGAGATCATCAACGTTTCGGCACGCAGGTTCGTTCCTTGAGCACAGTGATTCACTCGAACTATTTCTGTGACGTATGTCCACACCTGCAAGGGTGGGGACGCTGATGAGTTTCGTTCCGGATCATCTCCGACCGACGCTCGAGGCGGCGTTGAACCGACTCGTGCCACCGACCGCCGATGGTCATCCCGGCGGCACCGCGCTCGGCGTCGTCGGCTACATCGACGGCCTGCTCGACGCGTTTGCTTTCGATCCGCCACACATCTGGGCCGGCGGGCCGTTCTCCGGTCGCGCCGGCGGTTCCGCGGGATTCGACGAGTTCGTGGCGCTGTCACCCCTCGAAGCACTGGCGTGGCGGACGCGCATCGAGGGATCGAACGGGATTCCCGAACGCGAGCGCATGGGACCCGTCCTCGGCTGGCGACGCGAGTACATGACCGGCCTCCTCGCGCTCGGGACCGATTTCTCGTATGCCGCGCCCGAGGAGCAGGACGCTCGGCTCGATGCGATCCCCGAGTTCCGGGATCTCCTGTACCAGCACGCGGTGGAGGGCGCCTATGCCGCGCCCGAGTACGGGGGCAACCGAGACCTGCGTGGCTGGCAGGCCATCGGCTTCCCCGGCGACGTCCAACCCCGCGGTTACACCGACGCCGAAGTGGAGGGCAAATGACAAAGCGGACAAGAACGGAGCGGAGACCACACCCGGCTTGTAGCCATTCGGGCAGCGAAGTGTGGCCCGAGCGGCCCGGCCCGCAGGGCCAAGAGCGGAAATCAAGAACGGAGCGGAGACCACACCCGGCTTGTAGCCATTCGGGCAGCGAAGTGTGGCCCGAGCGGCCCGGCCCGCAGGGCCAAGAGCGGAGATGACGTTTGATGCGGTGATCGTCGGGACCGGGCCGGCGGGGGCGACTGCGGCCGAGGTGCTCACTGGCGCGGGCTGGTCGGTGCTCATGCTGGAGAAGGGACGCAACCATCTGCTGTCCCTCGACCCGCCATTCGGTCCGCTCGGCCACATCTCGAACGACGAACTCAAGTTCATGCGCCGGCACTTCCTCGGCCCCGACCCCTGGCTCGAACCCCGGGCGTTCCGGCGGACCGAAGAAGACGGTGATCGGCTGGAAACCGGCGATGTCAACAACTTGCCGTCGACCGTGGGCGGCGGCGGGTTCCACGCCGACGCCAAGTTGCCGCGCTTTCGCGAGGACGACTTCAAACCGTTGAGTGCATCGGGTCCCGTCGAGGGCGCCGACATCGTCGACTGGCCGGTGGACTACGACGAGATGGAGCCGTACTACGCGGCCGCCGAACGTGTCGTGGGTGTCGCCGGTGAAGTCGGTACCAACCCGTTCGCGTCGTGGCGCGCCGACCCGTATCCAATGCCGCCCGGCGCCGACATGTACTGCGCGCGGCTCACCACCACGGCGGCGACCGAACTCGGCTTCCATCCGTACCGAGCCCCGACGGGCGTGAACAGCGTCGAGTACGACGGCCGACCCGCGTGCAACAACTGCGGATTCTGCGGATACTTCGGTTGCCCGATCGACGCCAAGGGCGATCCGGTTGCGCCCCTCCGCCATGCGTTGCGAACCGGCAACTGCGAGATCCGGGAGGAGAGCGTCGTCACCGACGTCCTGCTCGACGCCACCGGAAAGCAGGCGCGTGGTGTCCGGTACCTGGACCGCAACCTCGAGGCCCACGAAGTCTCGGCTCGCCACGTGGTGCTCGCGGGCGGAGCGTTCGAGACGCCGCGCCTGTTGCTCCGCAACGAACTCGGCAACCCAGACGTCGTGGGACGGTTCCTGCAGTTCCATTTCCAGACCTACGTGCTCGGCATGTTCGCCGAGAGATTGCACGGCCATCGTGGCCGATCGGTCACGCACCTCATGGACGACCCGATCGTTGCCGACTCCGCCGCGCGCGACGCCGCGCGCGGCGCGGGGTTGCCGTTCATTCGCGGTGGGATTGTCGAACACGGTGCCGGCGGTCACCCCATTCTCGAGGGCGTCCACCTCCCTCATGGTGAGCTCCACTCCCAGCTCATGATGCAGTCGATGACGCGCGACCGGATGGCCGTGCTGACCATGCAAGGTGAGGATCTCCCGCAAGCCACGAATCGGATCGACCTCGATCCCCACGTTCGCGACGTGTACGGGATGCCCGTCGGCCGTGCGACCTACGCGCCCCACCGCCACGAGATCGCGTGCGCGCAACATTGGGCACCGCGTCTGGAGGCGGTGATGCGGGCGGCGGGCGCGCGGAACACGTTCTGGACCACCTCGCCACCGATCGTCGGCAGCATGGCCGATCGTCCCGGTGCTCGGACGCCCATCTCCCGCCACATCATGGGCGGTGCGCGCATGGGCGACGATCCCGCCACGAGCGTGTTCGATCGTTGGCAGCGTCTGCACGGTGTGGAGAACGTGATCTGCACGGACTCGTCGGTGTTCCCGACGTCGACGGGTTACGGCCCGACGCTCACGATCGTCGCCCTGGCTATCCGAGCCAGCCGCGCCCTCGCCGGCCTCGACCCCCTGCGTTCAACCCGCCCGCCGCCCTGACTTCACCCGCCACCAAACCAACCCACGTTTGGGATCCACGTCACGCCACCCGTGACACCCACCCCAATCGCCGCAGCCCGCGCGCATGGTCTCACCCCCGACGTATGGTCATTCCACGCTTCCCCCGCCGTGTCAATTGTCAACTGCGGGAGCGAACATCCGATGTCCAGACCGTCTGCGCTCGAGACGGAGCTCGCGCTCCGAGCGGTCGCCGCCGAGCAACACCACCTGTTCACCGCAAGCCAAGCGATCGCCGCGGGCTGGAACCGTCAGCGCGTACATCGTTGGCGCGGCTCGGGCCGGATCGATCAGGTTCACGCCGGGGTGTACCGGTTCGCGGTGTCGTCGGAGCCGTGGGTCGCCGCAGTCCTCGCAGCCGTCCTCGCGTGTGGGCCCGGCGCAGTGGCGTCACACCGCACGGCGATGGCGCTGCACGGCATCCGTCCGGCACGGCGGGACCGGCGCATGCCGATTGAAGTGTCGACCAGCCGGCTGCGACGTGCGGCCGCGTGGTGCGGGTCCTGCGCGAGCGAACACCCGAGTGCGAACGTTCCGACAGCACGCGCGAAATCCGCCTACTCACGGAACTGGCTGCGGCTGGGTTTCCAGCGTCGATCCCGCAGTTCGGAGTCGTGGTCGACGGTGAACAGCTCTTCCTCGACGCCGCCTACCCCGAACACCGGATCGGGATCGAGTACCAAGCCTTCGATGTGCATCGCACCCGGGGTGCCTTCGACGCCGACCACCGCCGGGACCGGCTTTTGACCCTCGCAGGCTGGTCGATCCTGTACTTCACGTCCGGCACGACGGCCGTCGAGTTGGTTGACCACCTCACCCGATTGGTGTCGGTGTCACGCCAGGCGTGACACCCCCCCAAACGCCGCAGCTCGCGGCGACGCTGCGATCCCGAAGGTCGGGGCAGGTCTGGGGATGGAGAGGAGAGCCGCCTACGCGGCGACCAACTCGGGTTCGGGCTCAGGCGCAGACTCAGGCGCCAGCACCCGTGTCGGGGGCAGCTTCAGGTCCTTGACGATGCCGACCCAGCTCATGGCCTTGAGCACGTAGTAGGTCATGTCGATCTCCCACCAGAAGAATCCCTGACGGGCGGAGGCCTGGTAGTGGTGGTGGTTGTTGTGCCACCCCTCGCCGCCGGTCACCAACGCAATCAACATCGAGTTCCGGCTCGTGTCCGTGGTCTCGTACCGACGACGACCGACCACGTGCGCAGCCGAGTTCACGAGGAACGTCGAGTGCCACAACAGCACCGTCGACCAGACGAAGCCCACGACGAGACCCGACCAACCGCCGATGGCAAGCGCAGCGATGCCGTAGATCCATGGAGGCATGCCTTCGTGCTTGTCCAGCCACACCAACTCGGGGTACTGAGCGAAATCCTTGATGGCCGTGAGGTCGGTGTCCTTGTACTTGTCTGACAGGATCCAACCGACGTGACTCCACCAGAAACCCTTACGCGGCGAGTGGACGTCGATGTCCGTGTCCGAGTAGCGGTGGTGGTGGCGGTGGTTCGCGGCCCACCACAACACGCCCTTCTGCGCCGACGCCTCGGCTTGGAACGCGAAGACGAACTGCCAGAAGCGGTTCAACTTGTAGCTCTTGTGCGAGAAGTAGCGGTGGTAGGCCGCGGTCACGAAGAACGACCGGCTGAGGAACATGATCGGGAGCAGGATCAGCGCGGTGGTGGAGATTCCGGTGAACACGACCGCGAAGCACGCGACGTGCACGAGGAAGAACGGAATCGACGACACCCAGTTGACCCGCTCCTCGGGCGCACGCGTGAGCGACGGGAGCGTGGAAGGCATTCGAAAATCTTACCGGTGCGACCCTGCCCAGGACGAGGGCTTGCCGTCAAAGTTTTCTGACCTGCGGGTCTGCAATGCTCTCGCCGTGGACCTCGAACTGTCGACCCTGCACGTCAACAACGCGAGCGGTGTGGCCACCGTCACCATTGACCACGCCCCGATGAATCTGCTCGACGCGGCTATGATGATCGACCTCGTGACCCTCGAGGCTGCGCTTCGGGTCGACGACGACGTCAGGGTCGCGGTATTCCGCAGCGCCGACCCCGAGTTCTTCATCGCTCACGCAGATCTCGAGCTCATCCGTGGACTGTCGCGCACGCCCCAACCCGAGCCGACGGAGCTCGGCTTCTTCCACGCCCTGCTCGAGCGGATTCGAACGCTCCCCCAGCTCACCATCGCAGAGATCGACGGCATCGCACGCGGCGGCGGGAGCGAGTTCGCCCTCAGCCTTGACCTGCGGTTCGCATCCGAACGGTCGAAGTTGGGGCAACCCGAAGTCGCGCTCGGCATCATTCCCGGCGGTGGTGGGACGCAGCGGCTCGGTCGCTTCGCCGGCCGCGCTCGCGCCCTCGAGATCGCGCTCGGCTGCGACGACTTCGATGCAACGACGGCTGCGCAGTACGGGTGGATCAACCGTGCACTTCCCGACGCGGAACTTCGACCCTTCGTCGACCGGCTCGCGGCACGGGTGGCGTCGTATCCACCCCTCGCGGTGCGCGCCGCGAAGCGCGCCGTCGACGCCGCGGCCGGTTCGTTCGAGCCGGGTTTGCTGGCCGAGCAGCGAGAGTGGAACACGACCATGACCGATCCGTCGTTGGACGCGCGCTTCGACGCGGCCCTCGCCGCCGGCGCTCAGACCCGGACCGGGGAACTCGATCTCGACGCCACGCTCCGCATCGCAACGCCTCGCAACCCCGCACCTCGCGCCGCCGACGCATGAGGATCTCGGCGGTGCTCTTCGACTTCTACGGCACGCTGGCGCGTGCCACTCGCTGGGTCTCGGCGGACGAGGTGCTCACTGAACACGGGTACACCCTCACCGACGCGCAGCGCGTGATCTACTTCGCCGACGGGCTCGATGGCGTGGAGCACGACGAACATTCGCAGAGCCGGGACCACTACCTCGCGTGGCAGCGTGAACGCACGCTGACGATGCTGGCCGCCTCGGACGTCCACCCGGGCGAGTACGACGTCATCATCGACAAGCTGCAGGTCGGCGCGGCGAACCGCCAACTCGAGGGCTACGACGAGGTGCCGGCGGTACTTGCCACGTTGCGGGAGCGCGGCGTCCGCATCGTCGTCTGTTCCAACTGGGACTGGGACCTGCGTGAAGCCGTCGACGAGTCCGGATTGACCGACGCCGTCGACGCTCAGGTCTCGTCTGCGTGGGTCGGCGCGCGCAAACCCCACCCGCGCATCTTCGCCGCCGCGCTCGCCGAGGCAGGGACGAACGCGGCAGAGACGCTCTTCGTCGGCGACACCTGGGGACCCGACGTCGAGGGTCCGCTCGCCGCGGGAATCCGCCCCGTCTATCTGCGCCGCGACGGCCACTGGCCCGACGTCACTGCGCCCGTCGATCTCGGCGCTGCCACCGTCGCCGCCGATCTCCGCGTCCTCCCCTCCCTCATCACCTGAACACCCCAACGCCGACGCTCCAGATCTCTCGCAACTCGCACCAGAATCGCAACCTCTAGCTTGCGCCTTTGGTGCGAGTTGCTGGGGGTCGTCGTAGCCTCGCCACCATGACTGCGACGATCGACCCCACGATGACGAGTATTTCGACGCCCGATCCGAGTCCGGCGGCGGTGCTCGGCCGACTTCGGGCCACCTTCGACTCCGGTCGAACCCGCCCGATCGAGTGGCGCAAGGAGCAACTGCGCGGCTTGGACCGACTGCTCGTGGAGTCCGAGGCTGAGCTCCTCGAGGCGCTGCGACTCGATCTCGGGAAGCCGTCGCTCGAAGGGTTCATCACCGACATCGCGTTCGTGCGCGCAGAGATCGCCGACACCCTCCGACACCTGGACCGCTGGTTGGCGCCAACCCGCGCCAAGGTTCCGGTGAAGCAGCAGCCCGGAACCGCACGCATCCACCGCGACCCGCTCGGCGCGGTGCTGATCATCGGACCGTGGAACTACCCGATCCAACTGGTGCTCGCTCCACTCGTCGGCGCGATCGCCGGAGGCAACACTGCCGTCGTCAAGCCGTCCGAGGTGGCGGAACACTCGTCACGCGCGCTGGCGCGGCTCGTGCCTCGCTACCTCGATCCCGATGCGTTCGCGATCGTCGAAGGCGGCGTAGAGGAAACCACCGCGCTACTGCACGAACGATGGGATCACATCTTCTATACCGGCAACGGCACCGTCGGCCGGGTGGTGATGGCGGCAGCGGCGCGCCACCTCACGCCCGTCACCCTCGAACTCGGTGGCAAGAGTCCGGTCATCGTCGACCGCAGCGCGAATCTCGACGTCGCGGCGCGTCGCATCGCGTGGGGCAAGTTCCTGAACGCAGGCCAGACCTGCATCGCTCCGGACTACGTACTGGTCGACCGCACCGTCGAGGCGCCCTTGCTGGCACGGATGGCCGACGCGGTCCGCTCGTTCTACGGTCCCGACCCCGCCGCGAGCCCCGATTACGGCCGCATCGTGAACCAGCGACACTTCGATCGGTTGAGCGCGCTCGCCGACGGCGATGGTGCCGGTGAGGCCGTGTTCGGTGGCACCCGTGACGCGTCGATGCGCTACTACGCGCCGACGGCGTTGCGCGGTACGGATCCCTCGGCACCGATCATGCAGGAGGAGATTTTCGGACCCATCCTTCCGACGATCGCAGTCGATGACCTCGACGCCTCCATCGACTATGTGAACGCGCACGACAAGCCGTTGGCGCTCTACGTATTCGCGGAAGACGCTGCCGCATCGACGCGCGTGGTCGAGGCCACGAGCTCGGGCGGCGTGTGCGTCAACGCCACGCTTTTCCACATCACGGTGCCGGGTTTGCCGTTCGGTGGCGTCGGTGAGAGCGGCATGGGCGCCTACCACGGCCGCGCCAGCTTCGAGACGTTCACCCACCGCAAGAGCGTGCTGACGCGGCCGACCAAGCTGGACCCGAGCGTCGCCTACCCGCCGTACACCGGCATCAAGGGAAAGCTCTTGCGCAAACTGCTCTGACGCGTGCGGCTGCGCACTCACGCTCACGGCTGCATCGACCGGCGCCACTCCCGGACGCGACTCGACCCCCGACTTCACGTCGGGGGTCGAGTCGTTCGAACGATCGGACGGTCAGGCCGCCGTGACGTTCTGTGCTTCTTCGCCCTTCCGGCCGGGCGCGACGTCGAAGTTGACGGCTTGACCCTCGGTGAGGGTGCGGTACCCGTCCATCTGAATCTGCGAGTGGTGAACGAACACGTCGTCAGCGCCTTCACGAGAGATGAAGCCGAAGCCCTTCTCAGCGTTGAACCACTTCACGGTGCCTGTTGCCATGTGCCATTTCCTGACTGTGCATCGGGGCCGGCCGGAGTTGGCAAACCCTCGGGACGGAACGGTAGCAGGACGTTTCGGTCCATTTCTACGACGATCCGTAGTGACGCAGTTCGATCACGTTGCCGTCGGGATCGCGCACGTAGAGCGCTTGACCCTGACCACGCGCTCCGAACAATTCGGCGGGGCCGCCGACGACGTCGAACCGGCCGGATTCGGCGAGCGCGCCGGGGTACACCAGGTGGTCGAACCCCACCGCCCGAACTTCACTCCCGCTCGTCGTTGCGGCTTCGTGCCTGGCTCACGCAGCCTTTCTCAGAGATCCCAGAATCGGGTGCGTTGGTGATGATCGAACGAGGCACACAGCGCGACTTCATCCGCCTCGGCGAACCGGCGGTATTTCGCCGCATCACGTTCGCGCACGAAGATCGCGTCACCGTCGATCCGGTCGGACCGCCACTTCTCGTGCACCAACGTGCGCTTCACGATCTTGAACGTACCGGTGGTCGGCGGCTCAGCCATGACCCGCACGTAGCGCGGACGCCACTTCGGACCGATGTCGGGTTGGGCGTCCAACCAGAGCGCGAACGCCTCGGGGTCGAACCGCTTCCCTTCGGCGAGAACGAGTCCGGCCATGACCTGGTCACCGGCCTGATCGTCGGGCACGCCGTAGACCGCCGCGAGCACGACCTCGGGGTGCAGGCGAATCGCTTCTTCGATGGGACCGGCGGGAAAGTTCTCGCCGTCGACCCGGATCCAATCCGCGTTGCGACCGGCGAAGAAGAGGTAGCCGTCGGCGTCGATGTACCCGAGATCACCCGACCAGTACCAACCGAAACGCGTGGTCTTCTCGTTAGCGGCAGCGTTGTTGTAATAGCCCTCGAACGGTCCGACACCCCCGGTGTTGACGATCTCCCCGACGCAGTCCGTGGCGTTGGCGAGCCGGCCACCGTCGTCGAATTCCGCTCGGGGCTTTTCGTCACCGGCGTCATCGACCACCTTCACGTTCGGCGTGACCTTGCCGAGCGCGCCCGTGCGATGTTCGGCGTCACGGTTGACCGCGACGCCGCCTTCGGTCGCGCCGTACGCGTCGATGACCTCGATGCCGAAGCGGCGCGAGAACTCGTCGACCACCGCCGGCGATCCCTCGTTGCCGAACGCGACCCGCAAGGAGTTCTCCCCGTCGTTCGGGCTTTCGGGCTGGGCGAGGAGGTACGCGAGGGGCTTGCCCGTGTAGTTGAAGTACGTGGCGCCGTAGTGGCGAACGTCGGGCAGCCAACCGGACGCCGAGAACTTGCGGGCGAGGCCGATCGAACAGCCGGCAACGAGCGACGGCGCCCACCCCACCTGCACCGCGTTCGAGTGAAACAGCGGCATGCACACGTACCCGACGTCGTCGGCAGTCAAATTCATGATCATGCGCATCCGATTGCCGGTCACGAGCAGTCGGCGCTGCGAACAGATCACGGCTTTGGGCGCGTCCGACGTGCCGCTGGTGAAGATCAACGCCCACGGCGTGTCGACGTCAGGGTCGAGTCTCGGGTCGATCGTCGCCGCCGCGGCCAGGGCCGGTTCGAGGGTGTCGCCGATCGTGA
Source organism: Acidimicrobiia bacterium (assembly GCA_025361725.1). GTDB lineage: Bacteria > Actinomycetota > Acidimicrobiia > IMCC26256 > JAENVU01 > JAENVU01. The sequence goes on from JANYJV010000062.1 coordinate 35,673, forward strand.
GGGTCGGCGGCATCCGGTCTCGGACGGTCTCGATGAGCGGGGCGTGACGCGCTTCGGTGATGAGCAGCGCGCAGTCAGTGTGGGTGACGTCGCGCAGGAGGTGCTCGCCTTGGCGGGTGTGGTTCAGCCCGACGATCGCCGCGCCGATCAAGGCCGCGCCACCGAATGCGAACAGGTACTCGGGCAAATTGTCGAGGAGCACGGCGACGTGACGCGGCGCGTCGGCGGGGAGGCGGTCGAGGAAGAGGTTCGCCCAGCGCGAGGACTCGCGGTGGTAGTCGGCGTGGGTCCACACGTCGGCGCCGAAACGAATCGCCGGGCGGTCCCGGATTGCCGGGTCCGAGGCGTTGCTCCGCAGTAGTGCCGCGGCATTCTCCGCCGGCAGCGGCGCCTGTCCGGGTGCCGGCGCCGCGTGGGGACCGGTCGTCGAACCTGACATCGGCGTCACTCTACGCGTGGAGCGGACGGCGCCCGTCCGAGGACAGGTTGCTACGCTCCGCCGCAGATGCTGGGGTCGTTGCACGATGCGGTGGCGAAGCCAGCGCCAGGGGCAGTCGGTTCCCGGGGTTCGGCGTCGGTGGTCGTTACGTCTCCGCGTTGAACCTCGGCGTCACGATCTTCTTCGTCATTTCCGGGTTCTTGCTCTACCGGCCATTCGTCGCTGATCGGGTGCTGAGTCATCCGGAGCCGGCATTGCGCGACTACCTGTTGGGCGAGTCGCCCGAATCGTCCCGGCCTACTGGCTGGCGTTCGTCGCGCTCACGGCGCTCGGTGTCGCGGGGCGCGTGAGCCTTTCCACGGCACCGATGTACCTCCTCTTCCTGCAGATCTACTTCCCGCGATACGCGCTGGGCGGGCTCGGAGCGCACTTCAGCGCCGCCGCGACTCTGAAGTGGTCTCACTTGAACCCACCGTTCTGGGTCTTCTTTCTCATCGTGCTCTGCCTCGAAGCGAGCGGCGGCGGGAAGGCGGTCGACGAAAAGCGCAGACGGCAACCCGTAGGAGCTCTGCCGTGTCGGTTTCGCGCCGGGCCCCACGCCGGCAACCCGCGCACTCCGAGCAAGGACACGCAAAACCGCGGATTTGAGTTAGCTATACACATGTAGAGCCAACGGGAATTCCCGAAACCGGGCTACCGACGTCTCGCCATGGGGCCGGCGTTCCTCGGAACGTCCCGACCTCCAGCCTCAGCGCGACGAGACCTCAGGTGACGTGCCGCCTGGCTGGATAGCTGGCCCGTGTGTTGGCAGTCCGCCCGTTCACTGTCCTCCCGGCTACCGCATGGGTGGCTGCGGGGCCAGTGAACGATCTCGACAAACTTGGCGGACGTTTGTGCGTCCATCCACGTGAGCGGTGGATGAACGCACGAAGGTCGGCGCGATACGAGAGAAAGTCAGGTCAGGTGACGGCACCCGAGGCGCGGAGGCCGGCGATCTGGTCGTCGTCGTAACCGAGGACGTCGGCGAGGACGGCGTCGGTGTGTTCGCCGACGGTCGGCGCCTTCGTAGGCACGAGCGGGTCGGCGCCCGCGATCTTGACCGGGAACGGGAGCTGCTCGGCGCCGAGCGCTTCGGTCGAGAACCACTCGAGCCGGTCACGGAACTGCGGGTCGTCGGCGACGGACTTCGGCGTGTGGCACGGCGCGATCGGGACGTCGACCTCGATGCCGAAGTTCACCCACTCCTCCGTGGAGCGTGCGCCGAAGATCTCGGTCAGTTCGGCCTGCATCTCACGGTTGCCGCGCGCGTGGTCGCCGTACTCGGAACCGGGCCAACGTTCGAACAGCTCGGGGCGCTCGACCGCATCGCAGAACTTCTTCCAGAAGTGTTGCTCACTGGCCATGAACAGCACGTGGCCGTCGGTCGACCGGTAGATCTGGTATCGCACGCCGCCGCGCATGCCGGCGATGGCGGGCTCGCGCCGCTCGAAGTTGTCCGACGCGTTGCCGGTCACCTCGGACTGCGGCCGCTCGTAAGCGCGGTAGGTCTCTTCCCGGTACCAGTCGAACGCGGCGGCGGCGTCGGACTGGGCGACTTCCATCTCCGCGCCTTCGCCGGTGGCACGCGCTTGGATCACTCCGGCGAGGATGCCGAGTGCGCCGAACAACGGACCGGCGTTGATACCGATCGACACGTGATTCGGGATCGACGGATATCCGGCGTCGTCGATCTCGGGCTCGAAGATCCCGGCCCACGCGTCGTACGCGATCCCGTGGCTGGCGAGGTTCCGGTAGGGACCGGTGGCGCCGTACCCCGAGATCGTGCAGAACACGATCCGAGGATTGATCTCACGCAGCCGCTCGTAGCCGAGTCCGCGCCGAGCGAGCCCGCCCGGTCGCATCGCCTCGACCACCACATCGCTGGTCTCGACCAGGGCCTCGAAGACGGCGATGCCTTCCGGCGACTTCAAGTCGATGGCAATCGACCGCTTGCCGCGGTTCACGTGCAGGTGCATCAACGACACACCTTCGACGATCGGCCAGGTCATGCGGCGGACGTAGTCGCCCGACGGCGGCTCGATCTTGATCACGTCGGCACCGAGATCGGCGAGGGCGGTCGTGATGGCGGCGGGTCCGAGCATCGAAACTTCGACGATGCGGACCCCGGCGAGAGGTTCTGCGGTGGGCACGGCGGGCGACACTACCGGCGCGTGCCTGCAACGGATCAACCGCTGGCGAGACTGAGGGATCCCCGCGTCCTGCGGCCCGAGAGGAAACCCATGCTTGCTCAGATCACCGATCTCGATGCCTTCATCGCGACGCGCCGCAGTTGGCACACGCTCGCGGAGCGAGTCCTCGCGCCGGCGCGGCATCGCGACTCCGGGCACATCGGTCTCCGTGCGGCACCCGGCGGCTTTGCCACTCCATCGTTCGGCGCCGGCCGGGTCCTCGCCGTCGTCGGCACCGAGCTCGTGATCACCGAAGGCGGAACCACCACTCGGCATCCGATCACGACACTGCGGTCCGCCGCCGCGGCCGTCGGCATCGAACCCGATGCCGAGACAGGCGTCTACACGGCGACCACGCCGTCGGATCCGGACACGATCCTGCCCTCCGACGCGGACAGCGCGGTTCGCCTTGGCGATTGGATCAACTTCGGAGCGGAACTCCTGGGGCACTGGCGTCGTACGCACGCGCACGACACGCCGACCGAGATCCAACTCTGGCCGGAGCACTTCGACCTCGCACTCGACCTCGGAACCGAAAATCGGCGCGCCAACTACGGCGTGTCGCCCGGCGACGGTGACCACCTGCTCCCCTACGTGTACGTCGGCCCGTGGAACGCGTCCGCCGACCCATTCTGGAATGCCGGGACGTACGCGCGGCTCGGGTACCAGGACCTCGCCGCTACCGCCGACCCTGAAGCAGTCGCGCTCGCGTTCTTCGCGCGTGGCTTCGAAGTCGCCAACCCGCCGAGTTGAGGCTTGACCCAAACTCTTGACAGTTGCACTGTCATTACTTAGGGTCACTCGACATGGGCGAGCCGGCGATCGAATCTTTTGCGTCGGACGAGCCCGCCACCGATCGCCGACGGCTCCGCACCGAACGAGGGAAAGAACTCGTCGTCGACGCACTCCTCACGTTCTTCGCTGAAGGCGATCCGCAACCTGGTGTCGCTAAGATCGCGTCACGCGCCGGGGTGTCGGAACGGTCGGTCTTTCGTTACTTCGACGACCTCGAGTCCTTGGCCGGCGCCGCGATCGAGCGCCAGATCGCGCGCATTGCACCGGCGTTTCGGCCACCGGCTCCGACCGGTGATCTCGAGGCTCGGATCGGCGCACTGGTGGAGCAGCGCCTGCGGATTTCCGAGGCAACCGCCGTGACCACCCAAGCGGCCGAGCGATTCGCGCCGCACTCGCCCGCCATCGCCGAAGCATTCGCGTTTCGGCGTTCGGTACTTCACGACCAGATCGCGGAACTGTTCACCGTCGAACTCACGCCGATGGCCGGCCGCGTGCGCGGCGAAGTGGTCGACGCAGTTTCCGCGGCGGCCAGCCTCGAGACGATTCGGATGCTGCGCACAACCGCTGGCCACTCCCGCACCCGCACCGCCGCGATCATCGCCCGCACCCTTCGCTCACTCCTCACCACCTGAACGGGAGAGTTCTATGCACGGACACGTCACCCCCGCCGACGAACGTTTGGCCCGGACGGCGGCCATCGGCGTGGAGGATCCATCACCCGTCGTTATGTTGAACCTGAACCGATACCGAGACCGCGCCACGTATCCGGACGGCGCCGCGGATACCGATGTCAGCGGCCGGGAGGCGTACCTGCGCTACGGCGTCGTCGCGTTCGCGGCCATCCAATCGGTCGGCGGAGCCATCCTCTGGGCGGCGGACGCAGCCGAGACCGTCATCGGCTGCGACCACGACGACTACGACGAGGTGGTGGCGGTCTGGTACCCGAGCCGCGCTGCCTTCCTCGGCCTCGCCACCTATCCGGGATATCTCGAGGCCCACGTGCACCGAGATGCTGCGATCGAACAAGCCACCTTGATCGCCACCCGTGGCGAGGCCACACCGGCGCTCACCCAGCCGTTTCCGACATGAAGGTCACGCTGCTCGGAACTGGCTCCCCGATCCCGGACGCATCGCGAGCGGGACCGTCGACCCTCGTCCAAGCCGGGAATCAGAATCTCCTCTTCGACTGTGGCCGCGGTGTGCTGATGCGGCTTGCTGCTGCGGGGCTGTTTCCGGGCTTCCTCCACCGCGTGATCCTCACGCATTTGCATTCCGACCACACGACCGACTTCAACGATCTGGTCACGACGCGGTGGGCGATGTCACCCGTCGAGAATCCCCTGCCGGTGGTCGGGCCGCCCGGGACCCAGGCGTACGTCGACCGCGTGCTCGCCATGCTCACCGACGACATCGGCTATCGCATCGCCCACCACGACGACCTCAACTGGCAGCCGGGCGTCAACGTCACCGAAGCGCACGACGGCGAGGTCTTCGACGACGATGGTGTGAGGATGGTTGCCGCACCGAGCGATCACCGGCCGGTCGCGCCGACGAGCGCGTTCCGGATCGAGCACGGCGGCGCGGCCGTCGTCATTGCCGGCGACACCGTCCCGTGCGAGGGCCTGGACCGGCTGTGCGCCGACGCCGACGTCTACGTGCAGACGGTCATCCGGCCCGAGATGGTGCGGGCCATTCCGTCTATACGCATCCAGGACATTCACGACTACCACTCGACCATCGAACAGGCCGCGCAGACCGCGGCCCACAACCGGGTCCGCACGCTGGTCCTGACGCACCCCGTTCCTGCGCCCATCCCCGGCACCGAGCCCGAATGGATCGCCGAGGCCGCGGCGCACTTCGACGGTGAGATCGTCCTCGCCGCCGACCTGACCGTCGTCGAGACCTGAGCCGGCCCGATGATCGACCTCCACGGCGCGACCGACCTGCACGCGCACTTCGGTCCCGACCCCCACCGCACGCGATCGGTCACCGGACTCCAGGCCGCGCACCAAGCCGCGGCGGCGGGTCACACCGCCATCGTGCTGAAGAGTCACGACACGCCGAGCGCAGGCCTCGCCGCCGCGCTCGACCCGCTGGTCGACGGCCTCGCGGTGTTCGGAGGCATCGCGTGTGACCGTGAGGTCGGCGGGATCAACCCGGCGGCGGTGGAGGTTGCGCTCGCGCTCGGCGCCAAGATCGTCTGGCTGCCCACCCTCAGCAGCGGTCAGGACTTCGACACCGGTGTGGCGGACCAGCTCGGGATTCCGGGGCCGGGAATCAGGGTGATCGATGCCGACGGCAATCTCACGGACGAGACGCACGAGGTGCTCGCGCTCGTCAACGATCACGACGCGGTGCTGGCCACCGGCCACATCAGCGCCGCCGAACACCTCGCAGTGACGCGCGGGTTCGCGAGCCGAGGTCGCGTTCTCGTCACGCACGCGATGGAAGAACTTGCGGGGCCGAACCTGTCGGTCGCGCAGTGCGCCGAACTGGCGGCGCTCGGCGCGCACATCGAGCTCTGCGCGCTCACGTGTATCGGCGCACTGGCCACTCGCCCGATTGGGGATCTCATCGCGTGCATGCGCGCCGTCGGCCTTGAACGCATCACCCTCGGAACGGACTTCGGCCAGGCAGTCAACGAACCACCGGCGGCCGGGATGCAAACGTTCGCCGACGCTCTTTTCGCCGCCGGCCTCACCGAGGCCGAGATCCGTCGTATGGCCTGCACCAACCCCAATGCCCTCCTCGGTCTCGATGCGTAGCCATTCCTCCCCGTTTTGGCGTCTTCACGCGCGCCCGGAGCGCGCGTGAGGACGCCAAAGCGTGATGGTCCTACGATCGACGGCGATGGCGAGCAGTCGATGACGGGATGAGCGAACTCTTCAACGTGATCAGCGCGCAGCGCGCGTGCCGCTCGTTCCGCGATGTCCCGGTGACCGACGCGGAACTCGAACTGATCCTCGACGCGGCGGTGCACGCGCCCAGCGCCGAGAACCGTCAGCCGTGGGAGTTCGTCGTGGTGCGCGACGACGCGGCACGCGCGGCAATCGGGGAGATCATCAGTCGGGGCTGGGAGGCGGTCGGCCGTGAGTTCTCGTCGTCGCGCCTGAGTCCGGACCTGCTCGCCGACGTGGAGCGCGGCGCGACCGGCGGGATCGCGGCAGCGCCCGTTCACATCGTCGTCGGCGCGGACACCTATCGCGGCCTTGCGGCGACCAGCGCCGAATCCGTCTTTCCCGCGGTGCAGAACCTCATGCTGGCGGCCGGTGCACTCGGGCTCGGTACCGCCCTCACCACGATCGCCGTCGGGTTCGCCGACGAACTGCGGGCGATCGTCGGGTTTCCGAACCACATCCGGCCGATGGCGGTCGTGCCGATCGGGCACCCGGCTCGTCCGCTCGGGCCACCGCGGCGCGATCCGTTCGCGATCCGGTCCCACCGCGACCGCTACGGCACTCCCTGGTCCTGACCTTCCGAAGGTCGCGACGGCCCGGACGTTGTTAGGGCGCGACCGTCGGGTCGGCGGACGCGGTCTGTTGTTCCATCTGCTTGAGCTGCGCGTTCTGCGCGTCGACGGTCGTGCGGGCCTTCGTGGCCGGAGCGGTGATCGGCGTGCGCTCGGGTTTGGTTTCCGTCGTCGAGGTGCCCCCGCACCCGGCCACTCCGAAGACGGCCACCGCACTCACGATCATCAGATATCGGCGCATACCGACGTCATCGGCACACGTAAGACCGAAGTTGAACCCCGGCATGCGACCCGGTGCTCACACACCGACGCGAGCACCGCCCGCGGCTGCCGACGCCCGGATCGCATCAAGCACCCGCATGTCGAACACTGCGTCGGCGAAGGTCGGGACGGGCACTGCGGCGCCGTGCGGGCGACCCTCGACGCCCGCCCGGAACACCTCGCACAGCCGGGTGTACGGACCCAGCTCGAGGTGGGTGTAGGCATGCATCGGATCGTCGGACCGCGCCGGGCCTTCCGGCAGCCACAAGGACGGTGGCACCTCCAACTCGTGCGTGCCCGTTGCGTCGGCCAACCAGGTGTGGCCACCCTCGAGCCACACCGTGCCCCGGCTGCCGGCCACCCGGGTCATGCCGGTCATCGGGCCGAACGCCCCCGCCGATTGTTGCACCACGACATCGCATCCGTTGGCGAGCCGCGCCCGTACCGAGAACGAATCGTCGGCGCTGACGTCACGTTGACTGACCACGCGCACGGACGCGGACACACTGGAGAACTCGCCGAGCCAGACGCGAATTTGGTCGATCGCGTGCGATCCCGATGCCCCGAGCCATCCACCGCCGGCTTCACGATCGAACCACCAACTCGGCATGCGCACGGCCGGGTCCGCAACGAAGGGCACGTACTGCACGAGCGTCGCGATTCGGGGTTCACCGATCCGGCCGTCGGCGATAGCTTTTCCGAGGACCGCGCGATCGGGAGCCCACCGAAACTCGTGGCCCACGAGCGCGGTAACTCGTGCCCGCTCGGCTGCGGAGGCGAGTTCGGCGGCCGCGGTGGCGCGCAGGGTGAACGGCTTCTCACAGATGACGTGCTTCCCGGCTCGGATCGCGGTCAGCGCGAGCATCCGGTGTGACGCGGGAGGCGTCGCGATCGTGACCGCCTCGACCGCATCCAACACCGAGACCAGATTCGTGGTGGCCCAGTCCACTCCGACCTTGGCGGCGCGCTGTTCGGTGCGCTCTTGATCGGTCCCGACGAGCGCCACCACGTGGAAGCCGGCGGCGCGCAGGGCCGGAACGTGGACGCGCACGCCGAAGCTCGTACCCACCACGACCACGTTGGGCTTGCGCACTAATAGCCCTCGTGCACATCGACGACGTGCAGCAGCGGTTCACCGTCGAGGTATCGACGCAGGTTGACGCAGAAGATGTCCACGGCCGCGCCGACGAGATCGCGTGACGCCCACGAGGAATGCGGCGTCAGGAACACCTTCGGGTGTTCGTACAACCAGTGACCGGCGGGGAGTGGCTCCGGATCCACCGTGTCCAGACTCGCTCGGACCACTCGACCCGAATCTAACGCCGCTCGCAACGCGTCCTGATCCACGAGCGTGCCCCGAGCGATGTTCACGAAGTGCACGCCATCGGTCATCGCCGCAAACACCGGCGCGTCGAACATGCGACGCGTCCGGTCCGTGCCGGGTGCGGCGACCACCACATGGTGGGCGCCGCCCACGAGTTCATCCAAGGAGGTCACGACCTCCACGCCGGGGACCGGACTCGGCGTGGCCGTGCGCCGCAGCGCGCGAACCGTCATCCCGAACGCGAGTGCCCGCGTGGCGACGCCGGTTCCGATGCCGCCCAGCCCGACGATTCCCACGGTCTTGCCCGCGAGCGTGTCCATCCGCTGAAAGTTCCACGTGGCCGGGGGTTCTCGCAACCAGAAGTCCGGAAAGCCCTTCTCGAACGCGAGCATCGTGGCCAGCACGTACTCCGAGATGGGGATCGCACTTGCACCGCGTGCGCAGGTGACGATCGGGACCCGGTCGAGCACTTCCGGCGAGACGCCGTCGATCCCGGTGCCGGGCAGCTGGATCCAGCGGACGCCCTGTTCGAGGAGCGGGAGGACCTTGGCGTCGTCCCATCCGCCGAACAGGACCTCGGCCTGCACGTCCGCGGGCGGGGCACTCGTGGAAGCGTCAATGACCTCGACGTCGGGGAATTCCGAGCGCAGGCGATCCGTCGCCATTCCCATCGTGTCGAACACCTTGACCCGCTCGCTCACCACCGGCTCACCTTCGCGCGACTGGCTGCCGTCGTGGACATCAAGAGATGGCGCGGGTCACGGCTCGGGTCGGCCCGAACGAGTGCAGCGCCAGCGCGTGCAAGTTGGCAAGCCCGCCGTTGACCAACACGATGAGATCCTCAGGACGCTCAACGAGCGCCACCATGCCACGAGCGTCCACCCGACCGTTCGCTTCGGCACGGGCACGGTGCGCCGCCGGCCACCAGTCGTGCGGCAACGCCGCGTGCCCGTGCAGGATTCCGACGACGTCATCGAGATCGGGATACGTGTGAGCGATGAGCTCGGCCCACGGCGGCGCGATGCACACCATGATCTGCGCGCCGTGGTGGGCGCCGATGAATGCATTGGTGCCGGCGAAGGCCAAGGACTTCCCGATCACCTCGAGCAGGTCATCGGCGTTGTCGGCGGCGATATCCGCGATGTCGATGGTGCCGGTGCAGCCGTGAACGGTCAACGCACTCTGACCGCCATCGACGCCGCGCCGCGCCGCGAGTGGCGCCCACGGCGATCGCTCCTCCCATTCGCCCACCACGATGCCGGCCACCCGCGCGGGCTGGCCGAACACACTCTTGGATGACACGCCCACCGCCTGCCCACCCACGTTGCGCGTGAGCAACCGCAGCGCGCGGCCGATCGCGGGTGCCGGGCCGGCCACGCCGCCGAAGCATCCGGCGTCGTAGGGGATCCCAAGGTCGTTGCGGATCGGACCGTTGACGAAGACGCCAGGGACCACGCAGCTGGTGGTGGTGTTGAGCGCGAACAGATTGAAGTCCGGGTCGCTCATCGCTTCGACGGCGGAACAGAGGAGTGGCATCGCCGCGGCCGGCGCGCCGGCCATCACTGCGTTGACGGCCAGCTTCTCCACCGTGCATCGCCCCTGGCGCGGCGGAAGGTCGCCGAGGTGAGTTTCCGGAAACCGTCCACTGGCGCGCACGTGGACGCGAACCCGTTCCTCGGTCGGAGGAATCAGAGGGAGGCCATCACCCCAGCCCGCGTCCGTCGCCAGCCGTTGGAACTCCACCGGATCGGCATCCACGTCCAACCGATCGGACACGAGCCATTCGACCGTGCAGTCCTCCGGACCACAGTCCTCGCGTGGTTGGGTCACGTCATTCGTCCGCCACGTCGACGCCGAGCGCGGCGAGCAGATACGGCCAGTGGCCGATGGCAATCGCTCGCACCTCGGACTCGGTGCGCGTCTCGAGTGGATACGGCAACGCGTGGACGCGGAGACCCGACCGCCCCGCGTTGGCCGCCATCGTGCGCGCCAGCGCTTCGAACTCTTCGGTCACGACGACGACCGCCGTCGTACCCCGTTGCGCCACAGCGACCGTGTCGTGAACGCTCCACGAGGTGCACGAGCCTCAATTCCCGAGGCCCACCACCGCGACGTCGACCCGTTCGGCGAACGCTTCGAGTTCGGTGAATGTGGTCGCCGCGCCCTCACCGACCCGGTTCCCGGCGCACCACCGATCGACCGTCGCCCCCGCCGCCTCCAGTCGCGGTTGCCACTCGTCGAGCACCCATTCGTAGCTACGCCACGCGGTGTCGAACCGCAGACCCACTCGGCGCCCGCGCAGTGTTCCCGCGTCCGGTCCCGGGTCATCGACGACGGCCGGTGGCGGCGCCGTCGGATCGAGGATGGTGACTCGCATTTCCAACTCCCTTCGACCGGTTCGAGCACGACGCCCGATCAGTCGCTGATGGTGATCGCGTGTTCCGGACAGTTGTCCCGGCCGACCCGGGCTTGCTCCTCGAGTCCATTCGGCACGACGCCGTCGCCGACAACCAACGCGCAATGGCCGAAGTCGTCCGGCGCGAAGAGTTGTGGAGCGAGGGCGTAGCAGCGTCCGTGCCCCGTGCAGAGTGCGGCATCGACCGAGACTCGCATCAGGAGACCGACCACACGAGCGGCAGATACTCCACGCCGCGAATTCCCATGGTGTAGATCGGCGTCTTGCCGGCCTCGACTTCGTACTGGGGCACCCGGGCGTGCAGCTCTTCGAGCGCAACGCGCATCTCGAGTCGTGCGAGGTGCGATCCCAGGCACCGGTGCACCCCCGCACCGAATGCGAGATGACGGTTGGCAGCTCTGGCGAAGTCCACGGATTCCGGATCTGCAAACTCGGCGCCGTCGGTGTTCGCCGACGCGAGCAGACAGGTGACCGTTGCGCCGGCGGGAATCATCGACCCGGCGACCTCCACATCTTGGGTCGCGACCCGCACGACGCCGGGCACCGGGGTCTCCCATCGCAACAGTTCCTCGATCGCGGCCGGGATCAACGACGGTTCGTCCCGCAGCGCCTGCTGGCGCTCCGGGTGGGCGGCCAAGTACGCAACCGCACAACCGAGCGATGCCGTCACCGTGTCCAACCCTGCGAGCAGGAAGAGATAGGCGATGTCCATGATGTCTTCGGTCGTCAGGACCTCGCCGTCGATCTCGGCCGACAGGAATCCGCTCAACATGTCGTCCTGGGGCTTGCGTCGGCGCTCGGCGATGACGGTCTCGAAGTAGGCGTAGATCTCCGCACCAGTCTTTCGAGCCATCGCTCGCCCTTCGGCCGGCGTCGCCGCGACGGGACGAATGATCTCGTCCTTGAAGCGGAGAAACAGGTCGAGGTCGGCGAGCGGGAGGCCCAGAAGCCGGAGGAACACCGTGCACGGCAAGGGGATTGCCACTGCACCGTTGAACTCGCACTCACCCGCCTCCGCGAACTCGTCGATCAGTTCGACGACGAGCGCACGCACGTCGGCCTCGAGCTTCTCCATCTCACGCGGTGCGAACAGCGGATCGAGGAGCCGCCGGAACTTCACGTGGTCCGGCGGGTCGATCTGTAGCGGGATGAGCGGGCGGATGTTGCCGATGTCGATGGCATCCGAACCGGACGAGAAGAGATCAGGGTGGCGGAGCGCCCACACCACGTCCTCGTGCCGGGTGATGAGCATCATCTCTTCCGCTTCGACGACGCCCATGTCGCGCATCATCGGATAGAACTGCTGCGGTCGGGCCGACATCTCCGGATCCACGTTTGTCCACCCCAGCTCCGGTACTGATTCCGCGTTCGTCATGACGTGTCTTCCCCTTGCGCCGAACCTGCATCTGACTGCACGCGAGCAACGGCGGTCAACTGAGCGTGCGCAGCTGCGTCGCGAGATCGAGGGCCCACGCCCGTGGATCCACACACGGCCAACCGTGCTCGGGCAGATCGAAGTACTCGACAGACAACTTTCCGGCGTACGCGCGCGCGTCCAAGGCGCGCCCAACCGCGGCAAAGTCGACGACGCCATCGGGATCGTCGACATGAAGTTGGGTCCGACCGGGCGCGCCCTGACGGAGTTGCACGTGATCTGCGAACTCCATGAGCTCCACCGGGTCCTCGCCCCAGTCCGCCACATGACCAGTGTCGATCAGCAACGCCAGCCCTGGCACCTCGGCCATCATCGCCCGACACGTCTCGGCCGAGTGCACGACCGCGCCGGCCCACGGTTCCAGCAGCGCGCCCGGCGCGGCGCGGAACCACCGCACGCACCGCTCCCACATGCCCTCTGCGTTCGCAGGTGCCGGAGTGGAACACCATCCGGGGATCGGTTTCGGGAAGGCGGTGGGGCAACCGACCGGGAGGGTCAGCGTCGACGGGTCAACGGTGACCAGAGGATCGATGTGATCGAACCCGTCCTCGCGCGCCAGGAGCGCGCGCAGAGGAATCGACGGCTCGTTGCCGTAGACGATGTCGACGACTCCGAGCGGTCGCACGGTGCCGACTACTTCTTGTGTTCCATCCCGCCCGGCATCGACATACCCACGTGCTGGATGTGCTGGCCGAGGATCTTGTCGAAGTTCTCACTCACACCGTCCACATCGAAGCCACCCTCGCGGAACATGTACGCCACCTGCTTCGGGTGCTGGTAGATCGTGTAGGCGAAGTCCGTGCGGCCGAGGATTTGACCGTTGACGTGACTCGCGAGGTCCGACGCGACCCAGGTGACCAGCGGCGCGTTCAGGGCCGGATCGGCTTCGGGTGGCGGTGCGGTGCCGGTGCGCTCGAACAGCGCCGAGGTCATGCGGGTGGCGCCGGCCGGCGACATCGCATTCACGGTGACGCCGTACTTGCCGAGCTCGATCGACCAGATGAAGGTCATGCCCATGATGGCGGCCTTGGCCGCGCCGTAGTTGGTCTGGCCGAAGTTGCCACGCAACCCGGCTTGCGACGTCACGTTGATGATGCGGCCGTACCCGGCTTCCTTCATGTGACCGGCCGCGTGTTGCGCCATGTTGAAGGTGCCGTACATGTGGACCTGCACCACGGCGTCGAAGTCCTCTGGGGTCATCTTCAGCAGTGAGCGGTCCCGCACGATTCCGGCGTTGTTCACCAGGATGTCGATCTTGCCGAACTCGTCGATCGCGGCCTGGATCGTCTGCCCGGCCGCGTCGTAGTCAGTCACGGATCCGTAGCTCGCGATCGCGCCGACCCCGAGCGCCTTGATGTCCGCGACCGTCTGCGCCGCCGGATCCTCGTCGGTTCCCTGACCGTCCAGACTCACGCCGACGTCGTTGATGACGATGTTCGCACCCTCGCGAGCCATCGACAGTGCGAACTCGCGTCCGATACCGCGACCCGAACCGGTGACGACCGCGACCCGACCATCCAGAATTCCCATGACTGAGCTACTCCGCTCTCGAAAGTGAATAGTGCCGACGCGGCGAGTGGTTACTTCGCCACGCTTGCTGTTGCCGTACCGGCGAGTTTCTCTTCGCCATCTGCGTTCTTGGCCGAGAGCTCGAGATCCACGAGCCCTTCGTCACCAACTTCATTGACGCCCGTGACGACGGCCGTGAAAGTCAGAGTCTCGCCCGGCCACACCTGCTTCGCGAACCGGACGTTGAACTTCCGCATCGCCTCCGGCCCGAACCAGTCCTTCACCACGCGGGCCATGAGCCCCGCGGTCAGCATGCCGTGACCGAACACCGAGGGATTGCCCACTTGCGCGGCGATCGTGTCGTCGTGATGCATCGGGTTGAAGTCGCCCGATGCTCCTGCGTACTTCACGAAATGGGTTCGGGTGAGGTTCTCGATCACGAGCGGCGGAGCCGCATCTCCGACCTTGAGTTCTGCGAGCTTCGGCACGTCCGGGACCTTACCCTGGACGCTTCGGGGACGGCCGCGCCGACCGAGCCCGAGCCTGACCGTGCGGTCCGAGACCCGGGTAGCCTCCTCCGAATGCCACGACGTCGGTCGGCCGCGGAGGCGCGCACTCCGCCGGCGGAACTCCGACCTCGTGGGCAGCGCACACGCGAACGGCTGCTCGAGGCCGGCGCGACCGTGTTCGCCGATCGCGGCTACCACGCGGCGAGCGTGGACGACATCGTGAAGTTGGCGAAGACCTCGCACGGCACCTCCTATCTGTACTTCACGAACAAGGAGGAGCTGTTCCGCGCGCTTGCGGAGGTGATCGCGGTACAACTCGCCGGGCTGACCGAGCAGTTGCCGTTGCTGACCCCCGGCCCCGAGGGACTCGCATCGCTCACCGAGTGGATGGCGGACTTTCATCGGATCTACGTCGGCGCAGGACCGGTCCTCCAGGCCTGGAAGCCGAGATCGTCGGCAACGACGTCGGGAAGCTGGCGGCCACCGTGTGGTCCTCCTTGACGAATGCGTTGATGCAACGCATCGCGGCCACCCCCCGGACCGATCTCGATCCGGCCGTTGCGGCGCTGGCATTGGTCGCGATGACCAAGCGCGCGAACTACTACGTCCTCGCCGGACAGGTCGGCGTCGACGGCGACGTCATGGTGAGCACACTCGCCCGCGTCACCCAGGCCGCCATTTTTGGTTGAATTCCCTAAGCCGAAGGCGAGGGACGCGCGGCACGCGCTTTTCGACAGTCCGCGCTCCCGAGCCGGGGCCCGAGCGGCCTGCGACGCAGTCGCAAGAGCGGGGTCAGAGGAGGAGGTCGGTGATGTCGTCGAGGGAGGTGGCGGGGCCGGAGTGGGCGACGGTGCCGTGGTTGAGCACGACGACGTCGTCGGCGATCGCGAGCGCGTGACCGACGTATTGCTCGACCAACAAGATTGAAGTCCCGGCGTCACGGATGGTGGCCAGGCTCGCATACACCTCGTCGACCACGATCGGAGCGAGTCCGAGTGAGAGTTCGTCGGCCACCAATAATTTCGGTGGATTCACCATGACCCGCGCCAATGACAACATTCGTTGCTCTCCCCCGGACAGGGTGCCGGCGACCTGGTGCGAACGTTCGCCGAGGCGCGGGAACAGCTCGTACGCCTTGGCCAACGCGCCCTTCACACCGTGCGCGCCCAGCTCGCGCCGAAAACTCAGCTCGAGATTCTCCCGGACGCTCAACGACGCGAACACCGAGCGCCCTTCGGGCGCGTGCACAATCCCCAGGCGAGTTATCTCGAACGGGCGGACGCCGCGCCGGTCGATCCACGCGGCACGCGTGAACCACCGCTCCACGAACCCGACGCCGATCCGTGGCGGCCACGCGATCCGTTCACCTTCGAACCACATTTCGCCGGCAGTGGGTCGGACCAAACCGGTGGCGACGCGCGCCACAGTGGTCTTCCCCGCGCCGTTGGCGCCGAGCAACGCGGTGACGGTTCCCGGCCGTACCGCGAGCGACACTCCGAACAACGCGCGGAACGGCCCGTAGGCCGCGTCGACCGAACGCAGCTCCAGCAGCGGCACGGTCGAATCATCCGCCGAACTGGTCAACGGTGCGCCTGACGCGGCGACGTCGGCCCCGACGCTCACACCGTCTCCCCGAGGTAGGCCTTGCGGACCTCGGCCGAACCGAGGACGGCGGCGGTCGCTCCGGTAGCGATGAGAGTTCCGAAGTCGAGGACGTAGAGCCGGCGCGCGAAGGTCCGGACGAACTCCACATCGTGCTCGACCAACAGCACCGCCGTTCCGCGCTCCGATTGCACGGCGCGCAATGTGTCCGCGAGTGCCGCCGTCTCGGAGGCATCCAGACCGGACGACGGCTCGTCGAGCAACAACAGCTTCGGCTCGGTCATGAGCGCACGGCCGACTTCGACCAGCCGGCCGCGTCCCAACGACAGCGACTCGATAGGGGCGTCCGCAACGTCGTCGAGACGGAGCAGTTCGAGGGTGGCAAGCACGCGTGCTTTCTCGTCGCCGGACGGTGCCGCGAGATTCAGGATGTCCTTCCAGAACCTCCCGGTTCCCAGCCGACACCGCTCAGCCACCAAAAGGTGGTCCCGCACGCTCATCCCTGCGAACAGTTCGATGCGTTGGAACGTGCGGCCGATCCCCGCTCGGGCTCGCCGGTAGACCGGCGCACGGGTGAGGTCGCGCTCGTCGAAGGTGACCGAACCAGCGTCGGGACGCAGCATTCCGAGCAGGCAGTTGAAGAACGTGGTCTTGCCGGCACCGTTCGGCCCGATCAGCCCGACGGATTCACCGGACTCCACCTGCATCGAGACCGCATCGAGCGCGGTGATCCCGGCGAACCGTTTGGTGATGTTCACCGCGTCGAGGAGTGACATCAGTCCGCACCGCCCGTCGGGACCGGGGTGGGACCGGGCACCGGCCCCCGCAGTCGAGCCGGGAGTCGCTTCTGGATCGCGGCAAGAGACTTGCCCTTCTGGAACTCGAGGACTCCCTCCGGGTGTCGGGCGTAGGTGATCGCGCCCAGGCCGAACAGCACGAACTGCCAGGACGAGGAGACGCCGACGAGCTTCAAGACTTCGGGCACGAGCGCAAAGCCGACACCCGCGTTGATGGCGCCTTCGACCGTGCTCGGCATGAGCGTCACGACGAGGACCACGAAGAACAGTCCGTAGAAGTAGCCGAAGTCTTCCTTCACCGCAACGCCCTTCTGGACCGCGAGGATGCCCCCGCCAAGACCTGCGATTCCCGCCGAGACCGCGAACGCGAGAATTCGGATCCGCGTCGGATTGATGCCGATCGAACGGGCCGCGGTCTCACTGCCGCGCAATGCGGTGAGGTACCGACCAGTCGTCCCGCGCCGAATGAAGATGACGAACACCGACACGATCGCGAGGACCACCACACACAAGATCAAGAAAGGGCGGTCGTCGACGAACCCGATCGGACGCGGGACACTCACGGGGTGCGCGCCCCCACTCACCCAGCCGAGTGGCGCCAAGAGGGTGTCGAACATCACTGCGAAGGCGAGCGTGCCGAGTGAGAGGAAGATGCCACCGAGGCGGAGCATCGGAACTGCGAGCAGCGCGCCCACCACGGCGGCCACCGCGGCGCCGAGCAGGAGCGTGGGAAGCACTGAGAGCCCGAGCACCTTCACGATCTGCGCAGTCGAGAACGCGCCGACTCCCGCGAACGTCGCCTGACACAACGAGACCTGGCCTGCCATGCCGGTGATCACGGTGATCGAGAGGAAGACGATGGAGAGCACGACCGCCGTCGTCGCGATCCCGATCCAATAGGTCGTGGCGGCGGTGAGCAACCACAGCAGCACCCCGGTGCCGACAACCACGCCAGAGACTCGAGTCGCATTGGTCAGGAACCGACCACGCGTGACCGCCACTGACGGGTCCGGCGGTGGGTCCACACCGCTCAACGGATCCTTGTTCTGGATCGCCGACCGCAGCCCGGGCCAAAACAACAGGAGCAGGAACAACGCGGCGAACGGCAGCGTGGGTTTGACACTCTGCGCGATCACACTCGCCGGTGGCAGGTATCCCGAGAGAAGCGCCTGGATGATGCCGAGGAGCAGGCCGCCCACCAGGGCCATTGGGATGCTGGTGAGTCGAGCGAAGGCGGCGGCCGCAATGGCCGCGATCAGGAGAGTGGTGAAGTTCTGGGGCGCCAGCGACGCGTAGAGCGGCGCGAGCAAGACGCCCGCGAGCCCGGCAAGCAAGCTCGACAACATCCAAGAAAACGCCGAGACCCGATCCGCGTTCACCCCCGCGAGTTCGGTCATTCGTGGACTCTCGACCACGGCGCGCATGCGCAAGCCGATCGGCGCGAATCGGAACAGCAGTCCGAGCAGGAGCACCACCAGCAGCGTGCTGACGATGATCGCCATCTCCTTGCCGTCGATCACGTAGTCGCTGAACCGATAGAGCGCGTTGTCGTTCCACCAGATCCCGACCACGCCGAAGGTCGAGGATTCGCCGAGCACCAAGATCGTGACGATCTCCGGTACCGCCACGAGCAGACCGAGCGACGACACCAACTTCGCGATCGGCGACGCGGTGCGGAGATGGCGGAAGATCAACACGTCGAGCAGCAGACCGAGAAGCGGCGAGATCACCAAGACCACCAGCGCGAACGCGAGAAGTGTCGGCCAGCCATGGCGCACGTGCAGGACGTAGTACAGCGACGCCGCCACGAATGCCTGCGCGCCGAACGC
Source organism: Acidimicrobiia bacterium (assembly GCA_025361725.1). GTDB lineage: Bacteria > Actinomycetota > Acidimicrobiia > IMCC26256 > JAENVU01 > JAENVU01. Next base: position 54,286 of record JANYJV010000062.1, read on the forward strand.
GAGATTGAACACGCCGCTCGTCTTGTACGTGAGCACCAACCCCACGGCGACCAGCGCAAAGACGCATCCGAACGGGATGCCCTGAATGACGTAGGTGATGAAGTCCGTCACGTGGTCAGCGACACCGTCGGGTGAGGGCTACTTGTAGGTCGGCGGGACGTTGACACCCTGATCGCGCTTGAAGCAGAGGAACGGCTTGCCCTTCGGCACGAACGCCGGAACGAACTTGGAGTTGACCACCTTGACGAACGCCGCGCAGGCCTCGGGGGTGCGCTTCTCCACGTGCTGGGTCGTCCAGTCGATGCCGTCGAGCAGTCCGCCCGCGGTGTCATTCTTCAGCTTGTTCAACGCGTCGACGACCTTCTTCTGGGTGAAGTTCGGACCGGCACCCTTCAGGCCCTCGAGCAGCATTGCGGCGTTGATCCACCCGTAGGTCGTGTACTCGTTCGGGGTGACGCGCTGCTGCTTCATCCACTTCAGGTATTCGGCGACTCCCGCCGGAACCGGTCGCGTCTCGAACGGCACGAAGGGCACCCGGACAATCGAACCCTCGAAGAACTGGCCGTTCACCTTCATGAACGACTGGTCGTACCCGTTGGGCACATATTGGATCGCGTCGAGGTTCTGTTTACGCGCCTCTTTGGCGATCGCCAGCACACCGTTCGTGTCCATGCAGGTAGTGATGAAGTCGACGCCGGCCTGCTTCATCTTCCCGACCTCGACGCTGAAGTCCGGCGTTCCGAACGTCAGGCTGTCCGTGTAAAAACCGACCTGTGCGGTCTTGAACTTGTCGAAGGACTTCCGAACGCCCTCCGCACACGCCTTCGAATCCGCGACGTTGTACGCCAACACACCGATCGTCGTCTTGTGGAGTTGTTTCGCCATCCACGGGAGTTCGACCCCGTCGCAACCGAGGCACAGCGCGCCCGAGTTCCCGAACAGGTTGGACTTGCCGGTCCACTCCTCGTTGAGGTTCCAACCGAAGCTCGGGATGCCGGCAGTCGAGAGGGCGGCGGCGCCGTTGAAGTTGAAGATGGTCGCCAGTCCGACGGCTGCGAAGACATTGTCCTCGCTCAGCATGCCTTGGACTTCCTTGAGGTTGTTCACCATGCCGTCGTCACGCGGCGTGACCACTTCGAGTTTGCGACCGTAGATCCCGCCGGTGCTGTTCACCATCGCGAAGTACGCCTTGACGCCTTTGAAGATGTCGCCATACGGCGCGTTCAGCGCATTGGTGATCGAGGCGACACCGCCCACGCTGATGGTGTCCTTGGTGACGCCGGGCTGATCGACGGTGGCGTTCTTTCCGTCGTTCTGCTTGTTCGCCTTGCCCGGCGACGATGATGCGTTCCCGCATGCCGCGGCAACCAAGGCCAACGACATCAACGCTCCCAGCGTCTTGACGCCACGACGTCCACGCACTGCAGTACCCCCCGGTAACGGCAACGAGCCAGTGAACTGACTCTAACGTCAGTTTTGGATGGTCCGCGGTGAGCGCATCCGTCCACGTCTCGCGAACCGTGGCGCTCACCACGTCCTTCACCCCAAATGACTCTGGGCACGGCCAGTTCAAGTGGTCAACGCAACGGGTGGTGATCGTAGACGTGTTGGGCGGTCTGCCATCCGAGGCTGCGTCGGGGCATGGTGTTGAGTCTGGTTTCGATGGCTCGGAGGTCGGTTTCGGTGTAGACGCCGAGGTTGGTGCCTTTCGGGAGGTAGCGGCGCAGGAGACCGTTGCCGTTCTCGTTGGTTCCTCGTTGCCAGGGTGAGTGCGGCTCCGCGAAGTAGATGTCGAGACCCGTTTCCTCGGCGAGGAGATCATGGTGGGCCATCTCGCTGCCGCGGTCCCAGGTGAGGGTCCGATGGAACCGCTCCTCGATCCGTTCGAACAGTTCGAGGAGCGCGGCAAGGGTCGGTTCTGCACCGTGACCTTCGGGCAACGACGCGAGCCACACTTTGCGGGAACACCGGTCGAACATCGTGACGATCGCACTGCGGTTGAACGACCCGCAGATCAGATCGCCTTCGAAGTCGCCGATCCTCGTGCGCGTTTCGGCTTCGGCGGGCCGCAGACCGATTGGCGTGCATTCACCCAACGGGCCTCTCGTGACAGGCTCGACACCCGGTGCGCGGCGATGTTTGCGGCACCGGCGGTGCCGGTGCAACCGCGTGTGGAGCCCTTTCGCGAGACCAGCCGTGCCGTGGGCGTACACACCGGTGTAGATCGTCTCGTGACTCACCCGGCCCGACACGTCCGGGTAGAGGTCATGGTCGAGTTCGATCGAGATCGTCATCGGCGAATCCCGAGCGACGAGGC
>JANYJV010000086.1 GCA_025361725.1 Acidimicrobiia bacterium
CCGTCGGTCATGACGAGCTCCGGCGCGACAGTGGCCTTGGCCACGCGACCGCCGATGACGGGCAGGGTGCCGATCGGGTTGGCGAGGATCTCGCCGTCGTGGGCAAAGCAATCGGCGATGGCCGTGGCGCACACTTCGGCCCGGGTGGGCGGTCCGTCTCTCACGCGCTCACCGCCTGCTGGTACTCGTCTTCGTCGACATCGATATATCGCGCGCGGAACTCGTTCCAGGCCTCGTCGGATTTCGCCGACGCCGCGTACGCCCGCTGGAACGCTTCGTCGCGCGGATAGTCGGGGACGCACTCGGTGAAGTGCGCGCCGTGCGGCGCCTCGACCACACCGTCGGTCATCAACCGATTGATCTTCAGCGACTGCACCGGTCCGCCGGCGGCAAGCTCCTCGGTGTCAACAATTCGTTCCACGCTCATGAACCGGCGTTCCGCGGCCATGCAGAAGAGATCGTCGAAGTACGGGTCAACGTTCAGGTACTGGCCGTTGCCTCGACGATCACCACGGTGCATGTGGATCAGCGCAACGTCGAGTGGGAGCGCCGGCGCGGCTACCAACTCCTCACCGTCGGCGTAGGGCGAGACGACCGTCTTGATCTCGTCCTGACGCTCGACGAGATCGGAACCGAGCCCGACTCGCGTCGGGATGAACGGGACGCGCCAGGCCGCGGCCTGGAGTCCGAGGAGGAACATGCCCTCGTCCATCTCGAGCGTGGACACCGTCCCGGCCTGTCGTGCCGTGCGGAAATGGGGCTCGAGCGCGATCGAATCCAACGAGCAGAACGCGTAGACCGCTCGCTTGACCTTCCCGGTTGCGCAGAGGAGGCCGAGGTCCGGGCCGCCGTACGAGACGACCGTGAGGTCCTTGACGTCACTGCGTGCAATCGCCCGTACGAGACTCATCGGTTTGCGGCGCGAGCCCCACCCACCGATACCGATCGTCATGCCGTCGCGTATCTCGGCGACCACATCGTCTTCGCTGACGACCTTCGAGGTCGGCTGCGCCAACTTCATTCCCGCTCACCGCCCTTCGGGCTGGGCCGCTCGGGCCCCGTTCGGCGGGTGGGACGGGGGTTCATCGAAGTCAACGCCTCACTCACGCTCACGTGCTCGTATCCGTTTCTCGATTGGCAACGAAGGCGTCGCGGTGTTCGTCGGCGACACCGGAGAGATTGAGCTCGAAGGTGAAGCCCTGCTCGAATCGGTACGAGCGCTTGACGTCGATCGGGTCGATGCCGTTGAGCGACTCCTTGGCGGCACGGATGACCGTCGGGCTCTTCACCGCGATGTCGTGCGCGATCCGCATCGCGGTGTCACGCAGTTCCGCGTGCGGCACCACCTCAAGCACCGAACCGAAGTGGTGCAACTCCTGCGCGGTGATCGTGGCCGCGGTGTACACCATCGCCCGCATGCGGTGCTGCGGCACGAGCCGAGCCAGGTGCGTGGCTGCGCCCAACGCGCCGCGATCCACCTCGGGGAGGCCGAAGGTGGCGTCGTCGCTCGCGATCACGATGTCTGAGTTGCCGACGAGTCCGACACCACCACCGAGACAAAACCCGTTGACCGCGGCGATCACCGGGACCGCGCATTCATAGACGGCGGCGAAGGCGGCGAAGCACCCCTTGTTGGCGCCGATCAGCGCGTCGAACCCCTCGGTGTTCTGCATCTCCTTGATGTCCACGCCGGCGTTGAAGCCACGGCCCTCAGCCCGCAGCACTACCACGTGAACGGTCGGATCCTCACCGAGCGAGCGAATGATCCGGGCCAGATCGAACCAGCCGGCGACGGTCAGAGCGTTGACCGGCGGGTTGTCCATCACCACCTCGGCGATGCCGGCGGCGTCGACAGATTGCGTGATCGGCATAGGACACGTTCCCGAGGAATGAGCGAAGAGTTTCTGACGGGTCGTCAGATCGTGGAAACCTAGCGGCATGGGACCAATGACGGACGAGCTGGACATGTCGGGGCGCACCGTGTTGGTGACGGGAGGCGCGCGCGGCATCGGACGAGGTATCACCGAACGATTCCTCGCGGCCGGCGCCGCCGTGGCGATCTGCGGACGATCCGAACCCGACGAACTCCCGACCGCGGACGGCCGCACCGCCGTCTTCATCGCCGCCGACGTTCGTGACCCGGACGCGGTCGATGCACTCATGACTGCCATCGTCGATCAACTCGGCCGCCTCGATGTGCTCATCAACAATGCCGGCGGCTCGCCGTCCGCGGACTCGGCGACGGTGTCGCCGAAATTCTCGAAGGCGATCATCGAGCTCAACCTGCTCGCGCCACTCGTGTGTGCCCAGCGCGCGAACGCGGTGATGCAGCAGCAACCCGACGGCGGGTCGATCATCAACATCGCGAGCGTGAGCGGTCTCCGACCGTCGCCCGGAACTGCGGCATACGGCGCGGCGAAGGCAGGAGTCCTGAACCTCACGCAGACCCTGGCGGTCGACTACGCACCGAAGGTCCGCGTCAACGCGATCAGTGCCGGTCTCATTCGCACCGACCAGTCCCACCTTCACTACGGCGACGATGCCGGTATCGAAGCCGTCGGCGCAACCGTGCCGCTCGGACGCATGGGAACACCGGCGGACATCGCAAGCGCGTGCCTGTTTCTCACATCACCGTTGGCCGCCTACGTGTCCGGCGCGAACCTTGTTGTCCACGGCGGCGGCGAAGCTCCCGCCTATCTCGACGCCGCCGACGCCTGAAGCGCGAGCGCGCGTGCTCGCCCCTCATGGCTTGACACCCGTCGAATGGCTCGGGAGCATACGCCAATGACCACCTCCCCGCTCGAGATGCTGTCCGGTGCCGAGATCAGTCGGGCCAGTGCGGCCGTGAGGACCGATTCGCGCTTCCCCGCCGACGCCACCTTCGTGCACATCGTCCTCCATGAGCCGGACAAGGCCGACCTCGTCCAAGGAACTGCTGTGCGCGCGGCGGAGGTCCAACTCGTCGACGGTCCGGGACTCGGTGTGATCGAGGTGGTCGTATCCCTCGATGACGACTCGATCATCAGTTGGGACGCGATCGATGGCGTACGGCCCACGCTGCTCTTTGGCGAAGCAATGCACGCGATCTTCACCACCAAGGAACATCCCGAGTACATCGCGGCGCTGGCGCGTCGCGGCATCACCGATGTGGACAACGTGCAGATCGACCCCTGGCCCGCCGGTGTCTTCGGCTACGACGCCGAGACCGACCGGCGCATCGCGCGCTGCATCTCGTTCCTCCGCACCGATCCGCTCGACAACGGATACGCGCGCCCCATCGAGGGTCTGATCGTGCACTTCGACCTCGGACGCAACGAAGTGATCGAGGTCATCGACCACGGAGTGGTCACGATGCCCGAACAGCACGCGCGATATTTCGCCTCCGATAACGAACCGCTGCGCACGGACCTCAAGCCCATTCACATCACCCAGCCCGACGGCCCGAGCTTCACCGTCGATGGCAACCTGATCCGCTGGCAGAAGTGGGCGCTCCGCATCACATTCGATCCCTACGAAGGCCTTGTCCTGCATCAGGTCACCTACACCGACGGCGGGCGGGAGCGCTCGATCCTGCACCGCGCTTCGATCTCCGAGATGGTCGTTCCCTACGGCGACCCGGGCGAGCAACAGGGGTGGAAGAACGCATTCGACGCGGGCGAGTGGGGCCTCGGACGGATGACGCAGTCACTCACGCTTGGTTGCGATTGCCTCGGAGAGATCCACTATTTCGACGCGGTGTTGGCCTCGGAGAAAGGGGAGCCGCAGGTGATCGAGAACGCGATCTGCCTGCACGAGGAGGACGCCGGTATCGGTTGGAAGCACGTCGATCTCTTCGGTGGGACCCATGAGGTCCGCCGCAGCCGGCGGCTCGTGGTCAGCTTCATCTCGACCGTCGGCAACTACGAGTACGGCTTCTTCTGGTACTTCTACCTGGACGGCAACATCCAGCTTGAGGTGAAACTCACCGGCATCGTGTCGCCGATGGCGATCGAGCCGGGAACGAATCCCGAGTTCGCGACAGTGGTCGCGCCGGGCGTCGCCGCGGCCAACCATCAGCATCTGTTCAGCGCTCGGCTCGACTTCGACGTCGACGGTTCCGTCAACGAGGTCCACGAAGTGGAGACAGAGACGTTGCCGGCCGGGCCGGACAACCCGTGGAAGAACGCGTTCCGAGTGAAGGACACGCGCCTCGACACCGAGCTGGATGCGCGCCGCGACACCAACGCGGCGACGTCGCGCGCGTGGAAGATTGTGAACCCCAACGTGACCAACGCGCTCGGGCAACCGACCGCGTACAAGCTCACCCCGATGATGAGCACGCCCACCCTGCTCGCGCATCCCGATTCGAGCGTGGGCAAACGCGCCGGGTTTGCGCAACACAACCTGTGGGTCACGCCGTATCGGGCCGAGGAGCGCCGCGCCGCGGGCAACTATCCGAACCAGCACGAGGGCGGCGACGGTCTTCCTCGCTGGACTGCGGCCGACCGCTCACTCGTGGATACCGATGTGGTGGTCTGGTACACGTTCGGCCTCACCCACATCGTGCGGCCGGAGGACTGGCCAGTCACGCCGGTGGAGTACACCGGCTTCCTGCTCCGACCCTTCGGCTTCTTCGACCGCAACCCGGCGTTGGACGTCCCCCCGTCAGCCCCCGGCGCCTGCCACGAAGGCCCGTAGACCTGACCGAAGGCGAGGGATGCACAGCACGCGCCTGGCGCAGTCCGCGCTCCCGAGCCGGGGCCCGAGCGGCCTGCGACGGAGTCGCAAGAGCGGAAATCAAGCGTGTTGGCTGCTCACGCTGACCACTTCGCCGGTCATGTAGGTGGAGTAGTCCGAGGCGAGGAAGACGATCACGTTCGCGATCTCCCAGGGTGCGGCGGCGCGGCCGAACGCTTCGCGAGACGTCAGCTCGTCGAGTAACTCGTCCGTGGTCACCTTGGCCAGGAACGGGTGCATGGCGAGCGACGGCGCCACTGCGTTCACGCGCACGCCGTACAGCGCGGCCTCCACGGCTGCACACCGAGTCAGCGCCATCACCCCTGCCTTGGCCGCCGCGTAATGCGCTTGCCCACGCTGTGCGCGCCAGCCGAGCACCGAGGCGTTGTTGACCACCACACCGGAGTGTCGGGGTTGCATGTGCCGGAGCGCGGCACGCACGCAACGAAACGTCCCGTTGAGGGTGACGTCGAGCACTTTCATCCACTGCTCGTCGGTCATGTCGACGACATCGGCGGTGCCGCCGAGCCCCGCGTTGTTGACCATGATGTCGACCTCGCCGACGGCCGCCACCGCACCTGCGAACATGGCCTGCACCTGGTCTTCGACGGTCACGTCGCACGGCAGCGCCGCAGCCACGCCGTCGCCGAGTTGTTCGGCCGACTCCGCGAGCCGCCGCTCGTGCGCGTCGGAGATCACGACCTGCGCACCCTCGGAAATGCAGCGCTCGGCGGTGGCGAACCCGATCCCGGTCCCCGCGGCCGCCGTGATCAACACGGTCTTCCCCGCGAGCAATCCGTGCCCGGGCGGAATCGAAGGCTCCGAAGCAGACACGCTCACACCACTTTCGGTTCGGGCGGCAGGCCGAGGACTCGCTCGCCGATGATGTTGCGTTGAATCTGGTTCGAGCCGCCGTAGATCGTGTCGGCCCGCGTGTAGAGGAACATCGCCTGCGCGCGCGTCAGGTCATACGGGAAGCCGTTGGCGATCTCGGACCAGGGACCCATCACGTCCATCGCGAGCTCACCCATCCCCCGGTGCAGATTGGCCCAGAACAGCTTGCCGATCGACGTCTCGCGGGTCACCTCGCCGCGGCTCATCGCGGTGAGCCCGCGCATGGCCGTGTACCGCATGATCTGGACCTCGATGTAGCTCTGCGCGAGCCGTTGGCGGAGCACGGGATCGGCCGCGATACCGCGTTCACGAGCCACCCCGACCATTTCGGTCCACTCGTGCACGAACCCGAGTTGTTGACCGAGCGTGAGGGCACCCCGCTCGAACGCGAGCGTGCCCATGGCGACCTTCCAACCACCGTTCACGTCGCCGATCACGAGATCCGCGGCCGTGCGGGCGCCATCGAAGAAGACCTCGTTGAACTCCGACGTGCCGGTGATCTGTTCGATCGGCCGGATCTCGATCCCGGGCTGATCCATCGGCACGAGCAGGTACGAGATGCCGCGGTGACGCGGCGCGTCACGATCGGTGCGCGCCAAGACGAAACACCACTGCGCCCAATGCGCGAGCGACGTCCACACCTTCTGACCGTCGATCACCCACTCGTCACCGTGCAGCTCGGCGCGCGTCGACAGGTTCGCAAGATCCGAACCCGCGTTGGGTTCGGAATATCCCTGGCACCAGAGTTCCTCACCCGACGCGATCCGCGGCAGAAAGCGCGCCCGTTGCGCATCGGTTCCGAAGTGCAAGATCGTCGGACCGATGAGCCCCTCGCCGACGAGCCCGACGCGCCCCGGACCGCCCGCCCGCGCGTACTCCTCGTAGAAGATGACTTGCTCCAGCAGCGATGCGTCACGGCCGCCGTACTCCCTCGGCCACGACAAGCACGTCCAGCCCGCAGTACCCAACGCGCGTTCCCACGCGTGGCGTTCCTCGAACAGCGCGTGCTCATCGCCCGGGCCACCGCGACCACGCACACCCGCGAACTCGCCGTCGAGCGCGATCACCAACCAATCACGCGCTTCGGCGCGGAACGCGTCGTGTTCGGCCGAGAACCGCAGATCCATCGAAGGCTCAGCGAGGCCGGTAGAACGGGTTCCACGGGTCGTCGCGCGCGGCGAGCATGTCGCCGATCTTGGCGCCACCCTCCACTCCCGACAGCAGCGCGTTGCGCATCGCCGAACGATTGTTCGCGAAGACTGCTTTCGCGTCCGCCGCCTGAGGGTTCACCCAGACGGCGGCGATCAAGACCAGTTCGCCGACCCAATCGGGCGAGATGACTTCTTCGGCGACCGCGTCCGCGACACCCGTCGCCACTCCCGCTTGCGCGGCGCCCCAGGTCATCTCGGCGTGCCGCTCGCCGACAATGCCCGCCTTGTTGACAAACAGGGTCGGCGGCTGCACCGCCAGCCCGGGCTGAATGATCGTGACGAACGGTGCATGCCCACGCGTGGGTTGGGCAAGGGCCGACGCCCAGGCGACACCGACGGGGCCGGACCGCTCGCCGATGACCGAGTTGATGTGGGCAGCTTCCATGCCGCCGCCGACGAAGCTCTCCCCGATCTGCACCCGGGCATGTTGTCAGATCCGCTCACAGGGCGAGGCAGCGAGCGAGCGCGCGCCACCGGCACGGACCTGAGTCACCCGATCAGCGGCCGTGAAGCGAGCGGCGGCGACGCACCGAGATCGCGGCGACCACCGAGGCGAGCGCAGTGCCGGCGGCGAGTTCGGTCCGCAGCCCTTCGGGCGACTCGCGTTGGATCTGCTTGTGAATGCGATCGATCCATTTCGGGAGCGGATTGATCCCGAAGAAGAACTCGCCCGGCTTGTCCGAGTCCAAGATCGCCGCGCCCGCCATGCCGGCGAGGAGGGCGCGCCGAGGTGGGACCCCGGCCACCGTCACCAAGGCGACCGTGGCCAGCCCGAGCAGACCGTCGCGTTTGGCTACCGCGTAGAAGCCGTCCCGGCCGATCTGGGGATTTCCCCAGTGCGGGGTCATGTCCATCGCGACGTGAGTGGCAAACCCCAAGCTGAAGTCGGCCACCGGCCGGGTGCGGAACACACTCCCGGCAATGGCGCCCGCGAGGACGTGGTTGGTGATGAACATGGCTCGGTAGTGTGCCGCGACCCAACCCCGGTTGCGCGCCAATGGAGGCACCACGATGGCATTCAAGGTCGGAGTCCAGCTCCACCCCCAGGTCGGCACCGTCGACGAACTCCGAACGGCATGGAAGGCCGCCGACGCGATGGGCGCCGACAGCATCTGGATCTGGGACCACTTCTTCCCGCTCTACGGCGATCCCGATGCCAACCACTACGAGGCGTACTCGCTCCTTGCCGCGATGGCCGTCGATACCGACCACGCACACTTCGGCGCGCTGGTCACGTGCAACTCGTACCGCAACCCTCAGCTGCTGGCGGACATGGCCCGTACGATCGATCTCCTCAGCCACGGCCGGTTCATTCTTGGCATTGGGTCGGGCTGGTTCGAGCGTGACTACACCGAATACGGCTACGAGTTCGGCACCGCGCCCGGCCGGCTCAAGGACCTCGCGGCTGCGCTCCCGAAGATCGAGGATCGGCTCGGCGCGCTGGTTCCACCACCCGAGGGTGACGTCCCGGTCCTCATCGGGGGTAGCGGAGAAAAGGTCACCCTCCGGCTCGTCGCCAAGCATGCAGACGCGTGGAACACCTTCGGGCCGCCCGACAGCTTCGCCCACAAGAATCGGGTGCTCACCGAGTGGTGCGAGAAGGAAGGGCGCAAGCCAACGGAGGTCGAGCGGACGGTGGCGATTCAGCCGGACGAGGTCGGCAACATCGATGCGTATCTCGCGGCCGGGGCCGAACACTTCATCGTGATGGTCGGTTCGCCGTATGACCTCGCGCCACTGGAAGCGCTCATCGCCGCACGAGGATGACGCCACCGGTCTTGCTCCCCCCCGGAGCGCGACCAGGATTCATCGCCACCCTCGCGGTACCGGGCGATTTCTGGTGGGTGTGCGAGGCCCCGACACCGCTCGCCGGTATGGGCTACCCACGCGCCGGGGTGTGGGACACGCTCGCGGAACGCGGATTTCGACACGTGATCGACCTCACCCGGGACACGTCGAAGTACGACCCGACTCCGCTGCAGGGTCACCCGTCGCGACTCTCCGACCTCATCGCGCGCCGGCAGCCGAAGGACCCCGAGCGTGACGAAGCGCGGATCCGCGTCGCGGCAGCGCAGACGGCCGAATGGTGGTCGGCGGGCGAAGGGGTCGTCGTGCACTGCCATGGCGGCCGGGGCCGCACCGGCTCGGTGATCGGCAGTGCCCTCGTGCTCCTCGGTCATGACCCGGACACGGTGATCGACTGGCTGTTCCGGGTCCAGCGCACCCGGGGGCGCCGAGGATGGCCCGAACAACCGTGGCAGGCCGAGGTCGTAGGTCGAGCGGGCGCGCCCGCGGGATGAGTGACGCAATTCGCGCGCTCCGCGCGAATTGCTGGAAGCATCGCAAAGCTTCGTAAAGGTTCGACCAGTTTGAATCGGCCCGCCTTGCCCCAGACTGGACAATCCGACTATCAACGTCGTCGGCGGACATCTGCGTGATTGACCCTTTGGGTGGTTTCACCAGCTCACCCCCCGGACCGCCTCGGACTCGATGCACCGACGTACCCCCCATCCGACCCGGACCGGGCGCGGCCCCACTGCGCTGCTCGTGCTCGCGGCGACGGCCAGCCTGATCCTGACGCTCATCCTGATCGCCGACGCGGGCGAAGGCCCCTTGCACCTCGCGCGCGGACCCCTGCCCCGGACCGCGTCCGGAGCTCTGGAAGAACCTCGGACGCGCGTCTCGAGCTCGCATTCGCGTTCTGCGCGTCTGGGTACGACCACCACGTCGACGACCCCACCGGTGCCACCACCGCCACCGCCGGTCGAGGACACGACCTTGCGTCAACCCGTCGACGTGCCCGATCCGAGCGCCCGGCTCCCGATCGCGACGATCGGCCGGATTCGGATTCCCAAGATCGGGCTCGACACGGAGCTACGGGATCAGATCACTCAAGAGTCCATCGATCTCGGTCCGTCGCATTGGCCCGGCACCGCCGATTCAGGAGGCTTCGGCAACGCGGTCATCGCCGGCCATCGCAACTCCCACAGCGCGCCATTCCGCGACCTGGCGAATCTGCAAACGGGAGACACGATCACGCTCGTCGGCGGCTTCGGCACCAGCTACCACTACACCGTGACCGAGATGTTCGTGGTGGCGCCGACGGCGATGTGGATCACCGAACAAGCACCCGGGCACACGTTGACGATCTTCACGTGCAATCCGCTCGGCTCCTCGTCGCAACGCCTGGTGGTCCGCGCCACCCTCGCGTAGACGGGCTCCGGCGTGAGTGCATCGCTGTCACCTACGGTCACGCAGGTGGATCTCACTCAAAGGCTGGCAGGCACGCGAGTTCTGGTGGTCGGCGCCGGCACCCAAGCGAGCACCGACCCTGACGCACCGATCGGGAACGGTCGGGCCATCGCCGTTCGCTGCGCCCAGGAAGGAGCGACGGTCATCTGCGCAGATCGCGACGAGTCGCTCGCAGCGGAGACGGCTCGGCTCGTTGTGGACGCCGGCGGCCAGGAATCGGTGGTCGTGGGTGACGTCTCCTCGCCGGAAGGCTGTGCCGCGATCGTCGACGGGGCACTGGCGACGACCGACGGATCCCTCATCGAAGGCCTGGTCCTGAACGTCGGCATCGGCCGGGGCGCCGGCCTACGCGGCACCACCGTCGAGGAGTGGGACCTCACCGTCAACGTGAACCTCCGCGCGCACTTCCTGATCTCCAGTCTGCTGATCGACCACATCACCGAGGGCGGATCGATCGTGTACATCAGCTCCGTCGCCGGCTTGAAGCCGGGAAGTCGGCTGCCCGCATACGACGCGTCGAAGGCTGGCCTGATCGGGCTCGGACGCAACGTCGCGATCGAAGGTGCCCGACGCGGCGTGCGCGCCAACGTGGTCGCGCCCGGGCTCATCGATACGCCCCTCGGTCGATGGGCGTCGAGCGGGCGACCGTCACGCGAGCGCACCCCGGTCCCCCTCGGCCGCCAAGGCACGGCGTGGGAAGTCGCCGCCACCGTCGCGTTCCTGCTGTCCTCCGACGCGAGTTACATCACCGGTCAAACATTTGCCGTCGACGGCGGCCTCACCCTCATCTGACCCTGGTTCGTCTGCGGTCTGCGTCGTATCCGTGCGAGCGATTGGGATCTACGTCACGCACTGCGTGTCATCAGTCCCAAACGGTTCCCGAACGCGCCGGCACATGCCGACCGCTCGGGCGAGACAGGCAAAACGGCAGCGTGCGACCAGCCTTCAACTGATAGGGTGACGACGTCAACGCGGGAGTCCGGTGCGCCGGGCTGAGAGGTGGGGCACGCAGCCCCCGACCGTCACCACCTGATCCGGATCATGCCGGCGCAGGGAGTCTTTGCAGCCTTCCGTGTGCGCGTCGGTGAGTCCACTGACCGTGAGGACGACCGATGCACGCCATCGTGGCCGCGGGCGGCGACCTGCTCGACGAGACCTGGCACTCCGCACTACCGACCGACGCGCTGATCGTCGCCGCCGACTCCGGTCTGGCCCAGGTGTACGCGCTCGCGCGTATGCCGAACATCGTCGTCGGCGACTTCGATTCCGTCGATCCAGACGATCTGGCGCGCGCCGAACGCGCCGGCGCGCGGATCGAACGTCACCCCACCGACAAGGACGCCACCGACCTCGAACTGGCGCTCGAAGCGACCCGTCGCGAAGGCGTGACCGACGCGGTGGTGATCGGCGCGGGCGGAGGACGACTCGATCATGAGCTCGCCGGTCTGGCGCTCCTGGGCGCCCCGCAGTGGTCGGCGATGCGTATCACCGCGCTCATCGGATCAGCCCGGTTGACGGTGATACACGATCACGCCCTTCTCACCGGCGACGTCGCGAGCATCGTGACGTTGCTTGCCGTCGGCGGCCCTGCCCACGGCGTCACGACCTCGGGGTTGCGGTGGGCCCTCGCCGACGCCGACCTCACGCCCGCATCAACCCTCGGCGTCAGCAACGAAATCGTCGCGTCACCCGCGACCGTCTCGGTGCGCACCGGCACCGTGTTCGCGATCCAACCTTCCGGAGGCCAGTGATGCGTACCCGTTTGTCCATCCTCGTCATTGTGCTCATGCTCGCCGTCGCTGCGTGCAGTTCGAGCAGCCCGACCGGCGCGAAGACCACCCGCACGGTCACTCTCGTCACCCACGACTCGTTCGCGGTGTCCAAACCCGTGCTGGCGGGCTTTACGAAGTCGACGGGATGGAAGGTTCGCGTCCTGAAGAACGGCGACGCCGGTGCCGCGCTCAACCAGGTGATCCTCACGAAGGACGCGCCGCTTGGTGACGTGATGTTCGGCGTGGACAACACGTTCCTCACCCGCGCCCTGGACCAGCACGTCTTCGCGACGTTCCGCGCGCGCGGCGTGAGTCGCATCCCATCCGCGTTTCAACTCGACCCTTCCCATCACGCCACCCCGATCGACTTCGGGGATGTGTGTGTGAACGCGGATCGCCGGTGGTTCTCTGATCATCAGGTCGAGATCCCGAAAACCTTGGACCAACTCACCGAACCGGCGTACCGCGACCTCTTGGTCGTCGAGAACCCCGCCACGTCCTCGACCGGACTGGCCTTCGTCGCCGCGACCGTCGCTCACTCGAATCGCGGGTGGCTCAACTACTGGGACCGCCTGCGGGCCAACGGAGTCAAGATCGTCGACGGTTGGGAAGCCGCATACAACGGCGAGTTCTCCGGGGCCGCGGGCAGCAAGGGCACGCGACCGCTCGTCGTGAGCTACGCATCGAGTCCACCCGCCGAGGTGTACTTCGCTGATCCAAAACCCACCACGGCACCGACGGTGTCACTCGACGCCACCTGCTTTCGCCAGGTCGAGTTCGCGGGCGTGCTACGCGGGGCTGCGCACCCGGACGGCGCGCGTGCGCTGATCGACTTCATGCTCAGCGCTCGGTTCCAACGCGATCTTCCCCTCAGCATGTTCGTGGACCCGGTGATGCCGAACACGCCGCTGCCCGAGGTCTTCAACAAGTTCGCCACGATCCCGTCCCGACCATTCACCCTCACGCCAACCCAGATCGGTCGGGATCGGAGCCGATGGATTTCGCAGTGGACCGCGCACGTCCTCCGCTAGCGAGACGGCGGCGGCTTCGCGGCGGGCGCGCGCTGCTCGTCGGGGTCCCCCTCGCGTTCCTCGGCGTCTTCTTTCTCTGGCCCGTGGTCGCGATCCTCGGCCGCGGGTTCACCGTCCGTGGCTCACTCGACCTCAGCCCGATCGGCGACGTCCTCCGCGACGCGAGCCTCCGCCACGTGCTCTGGTTCACCATCGAACAGGCGGCCATCTCGACGCTCGCGACCCTGGCGATCGCGCTCCCGGCGACTGCCGTCCTCAGCCGGTATCGCTTTCGCGGGCGCGGCCTGCTCGTCGCGGTGCTCACCATGCCGTTCGTGCTCCCGACCGTGGTGGTGGCGACGGCCTTTCGATCACTCGGCGTGCAGGGTTCACTCGGTGCGATCGTGATCGCGCACACGTTCTTCAACGTCGCGGTCGTGGTGCGGATCGTCGGAAGCACGTGGCGCGGCCTCGGCCGGGCCGAAGAGGACGCGGCGCGCGTGCTCGGCGCGAGTCCGCTGCGCACCTTCGTCACGGTGACGCTGCCCGCCCTGCGTCCGGCGATCATCGCGGCCGCGTCGATCGTGTTCCTGTTCTGTTTCACGTCGTTCGGCGTGATCCTGATCCTCGGCGGACCCCAGTTCGCGACGCTCGAGACCGAGATCTACCGCCAGACCGCGCAACTCCTGGACCTGCGCACCGCCGCCGCGCTGTCGGTGGTGCAGTTGGCCGCGGTGGTCAGCGCGCTCGTCGTCGCGGGGACCATGACCGGAAGGGCGCAGCGGGTCTCGCGCCCCGCCGCGCCCCGCCGCCTGCCGGTGGGCCGACGAGCCCGCCTTCTCCCCGCCGCAGGGGTGCTTCCGGCGCTCCTCCTCGTTGCGATCCCGTCACTCGACCTGCTGCGCCAGTCCTTCGCCGATCACGCCTACGGCTACACCCATCTCGGCACGCTCCCGCTGGGCGCGCCCGAGACGTCGGCTGTTGCACTCCTCAACTCGCTCCGGATCGCCGCCGTCGCAACATTGATGGCCGTGCTCCTCGGGCTCGCGCTCGCGACCGCCGTGACCCGACCGGGACGAGGGGACCGGCTGGCGCGCGCCGCTCAGTCCCTCGTGGTTCTACCGCTCGGCGTCTCGGCGGTCACGGTCGGGTTCGGGTTCCTGATCGTCTTCGACGCCCCACCCGTTGACCTGCGCACCTCGTGGTGGATCATTCCGATCGCGCACGCGCTGGTGGCGCTGCCGTTCGTCGTCCGCGCCACCGTGACCGTGCTGCGCGCCATCGATCCACGCCAGCGCGAGGCGGCTGCGCTGCTCGGCGCGCCGCCCTGGCGGGTATGGCGTGAGATCGATCTGCGCTCGATTCGCCGCGCGGCCGCGGTCGCTGCGGGCTTCGCGTTTGCGATCTCACTCGGCGAGTTCGGCGCGACGCTGTTCATCGTGCGACCCGACACCACAACTGTTCCCGTCGCGATCTACCGCTTCCTCAGCCGTCCCGGGGCCACCAACGTGGATCAGGCGATGGCCCTCGCCGCCATCCTTATGGTGATCACCGGGCTCGTTGCGCTCGTCGGCGAGCGTTCCGGTCGCACCGACTCGGCGTTCTGATGCTGAACGTCTCAGGGGTGTCGGTGCAGTACGGCGAAGCAGTCGCGCTCGATCGGGTCGACCTCACCGTGAACCGGGGCGAGATCGTTGCGGTGCTCGGGCCGAGCGGCAGCGGCAAGACCAGCCTGCTCCGCGCGATCGCCGGCCTCGAACCGGTGACCACCGGCGAGATCGTGTGGGACGACGAGCCGGTGACGCACCTGCCTGCGCACCGGCGCGGATTCGGTCTGATGTTCCAAGACCACGCCTTGTTCTCCCATCATGACGTCATCGGAAACGTCGAGTTCGGTCTCCGCATGCAAGACGATCGGTCACCGCCGGATCGGCGGAGTCGCGCCCGAGCCGTTCTCGATCTCGTCGGAATGGCGGGCTATGACCATCGGCGCGTCGACCAGCTCTCCGGCGGCGAACAACAGCGCGTGGCCTTGGCACGCGCGCTCGCGCCGTCGCCGCGACTCCTCATGCTCGACGAGCCGTTGGCGTCGGTCGACCGGGAACGGCGTGAACACCTCGCCGCCGAACTGCATCGCATCATTCGCGCCGCGGGCACGCCCACCCTGCTCGTCACCCACGACCTCGATGAGGCCTTCACGCTGGCCGACGTCGTCGTCGTGCTCGATGGCGGGCGCGTCCTCCAGCGCGGGCCGGCGCCGAAGGTCTGGCGCGCACCGAACTCGATCGTGGTCGCGCGATTCCTGGGTGTGACCACCAAGCTGCGGCTCCCCGTCGTTGCCGGATCGGCCGCCACCCCCTGGGGCATGGTCACCGCGCCACCCAACGCCACCACCGCCTGGGTCGGATTCCGGGCGGCCGATCTGCGCGTCGATCCCGACGGTCCGGTCGGCGGCACCGTGCGCACCGTCTGGTTCCGCCGGGATCACTATCTCGTGGAACTCGACACTGCGGACGGTCCCATGACCGTCACGAGTTCCCGGCCTCCCGCCGTCGGCGACCGCGTGCAGGTCCGTGCCGACCTCGAAGCCGCGGTGATACTCGACGCGTAGTGTCCTCTCGGATGTCCGCCCCTCGGTTCGATCATCTCCACACCTACGACGAGGTCACGATCGCGTGTCCGGAGGGAGTCGAGTTGTTCGTCGGCCGCGCCACCACCGAGCTCACGCAACTGCCGGGACGGTCTCGTGCCCGCACGATGATGGCCGTCCCCGACGGTCTCGTCGACTCCACGATCGACCGTGCCATTACCGAATGGATCGTGAAGGATCCGAGCGGGTCGACGGTCTCGGTAGTGGCTCGCCACGAGCGAGCCGGCGTCGCCCGGGCCCAGGTGCAGCTCCCGTGACCGCGCCGGTGCGCGTCGGACTCGCGGGCGCCGGACCCTGGGCGCGGATGGTGCACGCACCGCTGCTCGCCGCCGGCCCGGAGACTGAATTGGCCGGCGTCTGGTCGCGCACCCCCGAGCACGCGGCAGCGCTTGCGGCCGACCACGGGGTCGCGAACTATCCGTCGTTCGATGCGCTCCTCGACGCCGTCGACGCGGTGGCAATCGCGGTCGTGCCCTCGGCCCAGCCTGACCTCGCGGTTCGTGCGGCCAACGCCGGGAAAGCTCTGCTGCTCGAGAAGCCCCTCGGTCTCGACGTTGCCGCCGCTCGCCGGATCGCCGATGCGGTCGCCGAGAACGGTGTCGGCTCGATCATGCTCCTGACCTATCGCTTCGCTGATGTCGTGCGGGACTTCCTCGCCGATGTTGCGACGATGAACCCGACGGGCGGACGGGCGTGTTTCATCTCCGGCGCATTCCTGAGCGGCGCGTTCGCCGGCGGTTGGAGGCTCGACCAGGGCGCGCTGCTGGATGTGGGCCCGCACGTCCTCGATCTCGTCGAAGCTGCGCTCGGACCGGTCGCCGACATTCAGGGCCACGGTGATCCACGCCAATGGGTCGGGCTCCTGCTCACCCACGAGAACGGTGCTCACAGCGAAGTCACCCTTTCGTGTGCGAGCGCCATCGAACCCAGCCGCACCGAGGTCGAGATCTACGGACGCGATTGCTCGGCGTTCGTGGACGCGCGAGCCGGAGCGCGCGCTGAGTCCTTCGCGCGCGTGCGGGCCGAGTTCGCAGAAGTCGCGCGCACCGGCGCTGCGCATGCGTGTGACGCTCAGCGCGGTGTCGTCATCCAAACGCTCATCGAACGCGCGACTCGCGCGCTCGACCACTGAGTGCGGCGGTGACCAGCGAGATCGTCGTGGCGATTGTCGCCGCGGCACTCGTCGGTCTGTTCATCGGAGGTCGCCACCTCTACCTTCGACTCGACCGTCCCGGCGGATTCGAATGCTCATTGCGCGTCGTGCGCGGCGAGGTGCCGGGGATCGGTCCGAAATTTCGCGCGGGATACGCGGGGCCGGAGCCGGGCCGGTTGTTCTGGCGACGGGTCGCCCGACCCGGACCGGGCGTTCGGATCCCGCTCGGAGCGTGTCGAGTGGATCAGGCCCGCCGCGCTCGTCGTGGCGAACGACTCTCCGTGCCGTCGACGTTCTCGATCATCCCGGTCGAGATCGATCCCGACA
>JANYJV010000007.1 GCA_025361725.1 Acidimicrobiia bacterium
CGTCTTCGACGTGTGTTGCGGCGCCGGCAACCCGCCCGTGGCGTCGTTCAGCAGCGCGCAGACGGCGAACCCGAACTTCACGATGCAGTTCACCGACACGTCCACGAACGCGCCGAACGTGTGGACCTGGGACTTCGACAACAACGGAACCACCGACAGCACCGCGCAGAACCCGACTTTCACGTTCTCCGGCGCCGGTGACTTCACCGTGAAGCACACCGCATCGAACAGCGGCGGGACGAGCCCGGCAGTGACCCAGATCGTGCACGTCAACGCTCCGGGACCAGCCACGGCCGTGTTCACCTACGTCGCCGCCGCTAGCCCGGCACACGCGGTCAACTTCACCGACACCTCCACCGGCGGCGCGACGGGTTGGGCGTGGGACTTCGACAACAACGCCACCACCGACAGCACGGCGCAGAACCCGTCCTTCACGTTCGCCGCCGCCGGGAGCTTTCCCGTCTCGCTCACGGCGACAAACGGATTCGGCTCCACGAGTGTCACCAAGACTGTCGTCGTCTCGGACGTTCCAACGATCACCACGCTCAACCCGATTGCCGACGCGTACGTGAGCAAGTCTTCGCCGACGAAGAACTACGCCACCTACACCGACCTCAAGGCGCTGGCGTTCAACGGGACCTACGAGTACCACCCGTACTTCCAGTTCTCGGTCGCCGGGATGAGTGGCGCGCCGGCTTCCGCGAAGTTGCGGCTGTACGTCACCGACGGCGGCCCGACCGGTGGTGACTGGTTCAACCCGGCGGGTGCGTGGACCGAAACCGGACTGACGTGGAACAACGCGCCCGCACTGACCGGTACGCCGTTCGTGACCGTCGGGACCGTCACGCCCGGTCAGTGGGTCGAGATCGACGTGACCGCGAAGATCGCCGGTGACGGCACCTACACCTTTGCGGCCATCAACAGCACGACCGACATGATCACCTACGCCAGCAAGGAATCGGCCTTCGCGCCGCAGCTCGTCATCACCCGCTGAGCTTGACTCAACCAGCCGACAACGAGCCTCGAGGACCACGCTCGGTAGATTCATCGCGTGAACCCGGGTGCAGCGTTGCGAACCGGGTTCGGCCTCGCGGTCTTTGGCGTGGTGCTGGCATCGTGCGCATCGCCCGCAGACGAGGTTGTCGCGGTGACTGCCACCGACGCCCGGTGTCGAGTGCCGCAACGCGCGGTCCGCGCCGGGAATACCTCAGTGCGAGTGATCAACCGTGCCCATTCCGTCACCGGGGTCTACGTCTACGCGAGCGGCCAGGTCGAGGGCGAGATTCCCGATGTCGCTCGCGGCGGAACGCGCTCGCTCGCGATGAATCTCGCACCGGGCGACTACGACATCGTGTGCAAATCCGGAACGAACACCAAGGGGATCCGTACCACCATCTCGGTGACGGGATCAGGAGGTCGGCACTTGGCGCGCCCGGCCGCAACGATCGACGTCTCCGCAACCAACTACCGATACCACGGTCTTCGGGGCCGCGTGATCGATGCAGGGACGACCGTCGCCATCCGACTGCACAACGACGCGCCGGTCGAGAACCACGAGCTCGAGATCTTCGGCCCGGACGGTCAAGCGGTGGGTGAGATCGGACCGACGGCACCGGGCTAGGCCGGACACGTGGTGCTGACCTTCAACCAGACCGGGACCTATGAGTTCGTCTGTCGCGTCGAGGACCATGCCGAGGAAGGCATGACGGGACGATTTCGAGTCCGTGAGGACAGCCTTCACTGACCGTGCCGGTACCGAGCGAAGAAGGGAACCGGGCGCTGGCCCGGTCCCCTCTTGCGTTCAATCGGTTCGACAACTCAGGTGGAGAAGACCGCACCTGCGCTCTTCGCCGCAGTCATGGTCACGTTGCAGACGGGACCAACCACGTTGAGACACGCGCCGCTCCAGTTGATGAACGT
The DNA here is from genome assembly GCA_025361725.1 of Acidimicrobiia bacterium. Lineage (GTDB taxonomy): Bacteria > Actinomycetota > Acidimicrobiia > IMCC26256 > JAENVU01 > JAENVU01. Next base: position 1,921 of record JANYJV010000007.1, read on the forward strand.
CCGCCCGACGGCCGGCGTTGCGGTCAGCGTGACGGTGCTCCCCTTTCGGAACGTCGCCGCACACGGTCCGGTCAGCGTGGACCCCCGAGTACAGGTGATGCCGGCCGGAGAGCTCGTGACGTTCCCCCGTTGGGTGATCTTCACCGTGAGCTTGGGCGACACTACGAAGTAGGCCTTGGTGGTCTTCACTGCGCTCGCGGTCACGTGACAGACCGGGTTGGTTCCGATGCAGGCACCCGTCCATTTGAGGAAGCTGTAGCCGTCGTTCGGTGTCCCCGTCAGATCCACCACGGTGTTCTGATCGACGTCGACGAAACACGAACCGAGGTCGGACCCACAGTCCATCAACTCGGGGTCGGCGTTGTTCGGTAACGCGCCGCTCAACACATTGCCGCCGATCGGGTTGAGCAGTCCGGTGGTGTACACCGACGCGTTCACCGCCGTGCGGACCGTGGTGTTGCTCAACTGCGTCGACTGCATCTGCCGGGAAATCATCGGCCCGACGAAGTTCGTGCAGTTGTTCGGGTCGCCGACCACGTCGGTACACGTGACCGAGTTGTCGGCCGGATCGACCGGACCGGTGTAGCGGTAGGTCTCGGTCACGGTGAGGCTCGACTGGTCACCCGGGTTGATCGGGTCGCCGGGTTCGGTTTCGGTACCGGCCGTTCCGGGGTCGGGCTGGAACAGTTCGGCGACACTCGAGATCTGTGAGTTGGTGATCGCTCGCTGGACCTCGGGATCGGTGATCAGCAACTGATTGACGTCGACCGGGTTCGGACTGGACGCCTGGTACTTGAGCACGAAGACGGCATCCACAAACTGGACCTCCGCCGGCGGCGGTGGCTCAGCCGGGATGATGACCGGCACGACGGCCGGCCCGGTCGGTGTCGGCTGGATACTCGGCACGACCGAGGTCACGCCCGGCTGGACGAAATAGTTGCCCGGGGTGGTCCCGCCGTACTCGGTGAGCGTGCCGGTGGATCCGGCCGACGAGCCGCCGAGGTCACAGAGCCACGTGTAGAACTGCGTCCCCGGCGTTCCGGTGACGTGCACACCGAAGTGGTTGAACGTCCCGATCGGGGTGCGCGCACTCCACGAACCGGCGTTGTAACTCGCTTCGTAGCGGATCCGAACCCCGGTGTGACCGTCGGGGAACGTCATGCCGGTGGCGGCCTTTGCGTAGCCGTAGGGGTTCCCCGGCCAGGTGTAGGAGACCTGCGACGTCGTGATGTCCTCGATCTCGACCTCGAAGCCCTCGCACTCGTGGTCAGTGCCATTCGAGACGTCGAAGTTCGTTGCGTAACCGAGAATCGTGGGCGGACTCGCTACGGCAAGTGTCGCCGGGAGCGTGGCTGCGCCGATCATCGCCACGCAGAACGCGATCAAGAGTCGGTATCCGCGTCGAGCGGTATTTCGTTCGGACATCGGTGGTTTCCCCCTCGTCGGCCGACATGGGTGTCGACGCACCGGCAACCTATGAGTACGTCGGCGAACTCGACGCCAAGCCCGCATCAAGTCGCCGATAAATCTTTCGACCTCCGGCCGGGATGTCCGCTTTCCACCACCGGGAGTTCGAACGCGACCCGACCGCCACCGAGCGGGGCCACGCTGAGTTGGAGGGTTCCGTTCGCGAGCCGAGCGGTGCGGCGGGCGATGTCAAGACCCAGGCCGGTGCCGTCACTCCGGTTGTCACCGCGCACGCCACGTTCGACCATGGCCGTGGTGGAGAACCCGGCGCCTGCGTCATCGATTGTCAGCGTGGCGGACCGCCCGATGACGGTCAGGCCGACGGCGAGGGCGGCGGTCGGGGGCGTGTACCGAAGCGCATTCGCCACGACGGCATCGATCGCCGGTTCGAACGGGAGCGGACCGCGCATGACCCATACCGGCTCGTGGGGAAGCACCACCGTGATCGTTCGTGCCTGTTGGGCCGCTGCCACGGACCAGAATGCCATTCGTCGCTCCACCACGCGCGTCAGATCGACCCGAGTGTCGGGCTCGACCTCGCCGGGCCCGGCCCGAGCCGAGGTGATCATCCCGGTCACCGCGGCGTCGAGGCGCTCGAGCGCACCTCCCAACCGATCACGATCTTGCGCCTCCGGCAACAGTCCGATCTCGAGTTGCAATGCAGTCATCGGCGTACGCAGCTGATGCGAGAGATCCGCCAGATGCTCGCGATCGTCCCGACGCAGCTCGTCGACTCGATCCGCCAGCAGGTTCAGCGCGTGGGCGACCGATTGCACTTCCTCCGGGCCGCGGCTCGGCGCGCGCGCGTCCGCGTCACCTCCCGCGAGCTGGAGAGCGACGCGAGCTACATCGGTCAGTGGCCGCGTCGCCGATCGAGCGATGCGGTCCGCAACGAACACTGCGCCCGCGGACAACACCACACCGAGCAGACCGAGGATCGCCCACGCGCCGAGTACCCCACGCCGCAACATCGCCGCGCCCACGTGCACCACGACGATCGAGGTTGCCCCACTCGGCCCGACGATCGGTTGGTAGACCACCGCTCCGCCACCGACGTGCCGGACGAACGCAGCACCGCGCCGGGCCGTCGCCAAGGACCGGCGATCGACGGTCCGGGTCGCTCCGAGGACCCGACCGTCAGCGAGCACCACGGTCATGGGGGCCCCGGACTCGGCGACGCTGCTTGCGATGGCCTCCCGGATTGCCGCCGACCCCTGGCCGTTCACGACCGGCCCGACGAATCGCGCCTGGGCCGTGGCCGCGCTGATCGCTCGGTCCTCGGCCACTCGCCCCAGCAAATAGCCGAGCGGGAGCACGAACGCGATCACCACCATGGCCGTGGCCGCGAACACCACGAACGCGAGCCGTCGACGCACGTCAGTTCGGAGCGATCAACCGCACGCCGACCCCGCGAACCGTGTGGAGATAGCGAGGCTCGTTGGCCGACTCCCCGAGCTTGCCGCGCAGCCAGGAGAGGTGGACATCCACCGTGCGCTCGCCACCGCCAAACGGCTGGGCCCACACCTCGGCCAACAGTTCGCGCTTGGACACCACGGCGCCAACGTTACGAGCCAGGTATTCGAGCAGCTCGAACTCTTTCCGAGTCAGCGTGACCTCGACATCGTCGAGCGTTACCTCGTGCGCGCGCCGGTCGATGTGGAGCCCGCCGACGACGAGGGGCACATCGGCGGCACCTCCTCGCGCCCGGCGCAACACGGCGCGCATCCGGGCGTCGAGCGTGTCGGCCGAGAACGGTTTGACGAGGTAGTCGTCGGCCCCGGCATCCAGGCTTCGCACCACGTCCTCTTCGGCGTCACGCGCCGTGGCGACGATCACCGGCACATCACTGATAGCGCGCAACATGCGGACCAAGTCATTGCCGTCGATGTCGGGCAAACCCAAGTCCAAGACCACCAGGTCGGGCGAATCTTCGACGGCACGCCGCAGGCCTTCGAGCCCGTCGACCGCGGTGGTCACCACATGACCCCGTTGGGTGAGGGCTCGTTCCAGGCTCTCGCGGATGGGGCGATCGTCTTCGATGAAGAGGATCGCAACCACGGCGGCAGGATATGCGGACGTTCGCAAGGTTTTGTGAACTTGACGAAGTCTTGACCCTCGGCGCAATGGGGAACGGACAGACTGCACCGGTGCACCGAACCTTCGCCGTGGGTACCTGGCTACTCGCCACCACCGTCGCGGCCGGCCTCGCGTGGACCGCCGTCGACCAAGTCGCCGCACGCGTCACCGATCGGGCTCTGGCGAGCGGCCCACCCGCGCCGAGAGTCGTTGTGCGGCCGGCGACGGGAGAGACCCCCGAAACCATCGCGCCCGAGACGCCGACCGGCACCGCCCTCCCTGTCCCACCGGCGTCGCCTCCACCGAGCGGTAACTTGCAACCGCCTTCGAGTAGCCCGAACGCGCCACGGACCTCGGGCGGGTCGATTGGACCGGGTTCGAATCCCACCACGGTGCCGCCCGCAACCGTGTCGCCCCCCACACCGACCGGTACTGGCCCGGCTCCGATTTCCGGCCAAGCAACGGTGTTCGTCAACGGAGGGTCCGTGACCGCAACGTGTGGCGCCGGCTCACCCCGACTCGTGAGTGCCGTCCCGACGAACGGCTACACCACTTCGGTGAGCTCGGGCGTCCAACTCGTCGTGAACTTCACGTCCCGCACCCATCGATCAATCGTCGAGGCCGAGTGCGACGGCGCGCGTGTGCAGTTCTCGACGGGTGAGGAATCCGCGGGCTGAACGGTCGTGCGCGCATGCGCTCTGCTGTCGAAGGCCCTCTAACCCGCGACCGACGCGCGATCGGCGGCGATGGCCGCCTCGAGGGCCGCGATCCGGGATCCGCGAATCTGGTTGACCTGACCCGCGTACGCGGGCGCAGGGAGCGCGGCCCATACGGACGCGGCAGCCTGGGCGGTGGATTCGAGGTCCTCGGGCGCGGTGACGACATCGAGGAAGCCCGCATCGCGCGCGTCGGTGGGCGCGTACATCCGTGCACCGATGGTGGCGACGTGGAAGTGGCGTCGGCTCAGGCGTTCCTCCGCGAGTTCGACGGCCCAGCGCGGCAGAACCATTCCGATCTGGGTCTCGATCAGCCCGATCCGGAACGAGCCGTCGGCTCCAATACGTTCGTCCGCGGCGAGGAGAAGAAGTGCACCGGCGGCGACCGCGTGGCCCGGCGCAGCCACGATGACGGGAAGCGGCGACGCGAAGATGCGCGTGAACAGCGCACCGCCATCGGAGACGAGCGTGATCATCGCCTTCGGATCGCCGGACTTCATCACCGACAGATCGAATCCGCCGGTGAGGAATCCCGGCTTGCCGGTGATACAGAGCGCGCCGACGGCGCTATCGGCCTCGGCGTGCGACAAGCACGTGTCGAGCGCGCCGAGCACCTCGAACGACAGCGCGTTCGCCTTGCCGTGATCGATCCGCGCCCACGCGACGTTGTCGCGCGCCTCGTACGTGACGAACTCGCTTCCACTCTCACTCACCGTTGCTCCTTCAGACGTTCGGACTGGCCCACCATGCACGGCGCGCCAGGGGTTATTCGAGGATGTAGTCGTCGGGGTTGGGATGGCGCGTCCGCTGCCAGAACTCGAGCAGTGAGAACGGCCAGTTCTGAGTGACGCGCCCCGACGCGTTCTTGTACCAGGTGTTGACGCTGGCGGCACCCCAGGCCATCCGCGTGTTCGCGGCGTCGACCGCGCGGTTGTACTCGTCGTGGATTTCGGGCCGGACGCGCATGGATCGGACACCGGCCTTCAGCAGCATCCGCGCGCTCTCGACGATGTAGCGCGCTTCGAGTTCGGAGAAGTAGATGATGCTGCCGTTGATCACGATGTTCGTGTTCGGCCCGTACATCAGGAACAGGTTCGGGAAGTCTGGAATGGTGAGCCCGAGATAGGCGCGAGCCTCCCCGTCCCACGTCTCGTGGAGGTCGCGGCCACCCCTCCCGCGCACCGTCATCGGCGTGAGGAAGTTCGATGCCTTGAAGCCGGTGCCGTAGATGATGACGTCCACTTCGTGAACCGTGCGGTCGGCCATGGCGACACCCGTGGGCGTGATCGCGGCGATCGAACCGACATCGAGGGTCACGTTGCTGCGAGAGAAGGTGCGCGCCCAGATCCCGTTGTCCCGCACGAACCGCTTCGAGAACGGCGGATAGCGCGGCAGCACCTTCTCGAACAGCTCCGGATCCGGAAACTGCACGCGGTAGTACTCGGTGAACATCTGGCGGACCAGATCGTTCATCAGACCGACCGATTCGGTGGAGTCCCATGCGTCATCGACGGTCGCCATCGGTATCAGCACTTCGTGTGAGCGCCAGAAGATCCAGACGCGATCCCAGTTCGCGAACTCGGGCACGTGATCGAGCAGCCACCGGGCGCCGCCCGACAGGTCGTCGTGATAGTTCGGCGTCTCGAGCAACCAGGGGGGTGTGCGTTGCAACACCGTCAATGCAGCCGCCTGTTCAGCGACGGCGGGGATGAACTGGGCGGCGCTCGCCCCCGTGCCGATGATCGCAACTCGCTTGCCGGCGAGATCGACCGACGCATCCCATCGGGCCGAGTGGAACGACTCCCCCTCGAAGCGTTCGCGCCCCGGGATGTCCGGCAGGTTCGGCTGGTTCAGCTGACCGACGGCGCTCACCAGCGCGTCGGCCAAGATCAGCTCGGTCGCGCCATCCGCGGTTCGGACCGTGACCTCCCACCGCTGATCCGAGTCACTCCACGCGGCTTCGAGTACCTCGGTCTCGAAGCGAACCCGGCCTCGGATCCCGAACTCGTCCGCGCAGGCCCGGAAATAGTCCAACAGCACTGCTTGGGTCGAGAAATACTGCGGCCACTCGCTGGTCTGCGCGAACGAGTAGCTGTAGAAGTGGTTCGGGACATCCACCCGACACCCCGGATAGCGGTTCTCGAGCCACGTGCCGCCGACGTCGGCGTTCTTCTCGAGGATGACGGTGTCCACGCCCGCTTGGCCGAGCCGATACGCGGCTGCGATCCCCGACATACCCGCGCCGACGATGGCCACCCGGAAGGTCGCGTCGCCGATGTCCGAGATCGTCCAGTCCGGCGCGCGGTGATCAGCTCCGGCGATGGCGAGTTCCTCGGTCATCAACTCGGCGTAGTCGTCCTCGATCGACGTTCCCGCCATGAAGTCCAGCAGGGCGCGCACCGTCGGCGGATCGGGTCGGGTCACTGACGGGTTGCCCGCGTCACGATGGCGTCCGAGCGCATCCGCGGCGATTCGGCGCGCGGTATCGGCCTGCTCGGGGGTGATACCCGCAGTGGGGTCGAACGACTGTGAGGCACTCGGGCGCAGGTCGTCGCGCAGGATGCTCAGATCGCCGGTGAGCGACGCGACCGCGACGAGAAGCGGCGGGGTCTCGATGTCTGCGAGCGCGGCGAGGATCTCGTCGTCCGATGCGGCGATCGGCTGTGGTTGGGGGTGCAGGTGCATCGCGACGCAGTGTCCCACGCGCGCAGCAACGGCTGCCTCCTCGGCGGAGCGCGGTTCAGGTGACGGACGCCTCATCACCGCAGTGGGCGGCGCAGAACGACCAACCCGGTGCGGTCGCCGGCAGCGGTTGGAACGAACGCAACGCGGCGGCCGCCTCCACACCGGTCTCCACCAACGTCACGATGTCATGCCACGGCGCGGCCGGGTTGATGGCGTCAAGGAGCGGCTTCGCCGGCATTGTCGTGGTCCAGAACTCGCGACCGAGCAGGACCATCGGACTCGCCTCACCCAGAGCGAAGTAACTGTTCTGCGCCGCGTCCTGGAAGAGTTCCTGCACGGTGCCGGCCCCGCCGGGCGCGAAGACGATGCCCCGCCGCGCGATCGACACGAGACCGTCCTCCCGCGCGCTGTTGTCGAAGTACTTGGCGATACAGGTGGCGAAGATCGTCGGGGGTTCGTGACCGTAAAGCCACGTCGGAATCCCGAGGCTCGGACGCGGTACGACGTCGACGTTCGCCTCCTTGACTGCGAACGCCTGCGCCACGAAGGCGATGTCATCGAAGCGCGGCGCGGCGGCAAGGAGGGCGAGGGCGGCGTCGAGTCGATCATCCGGTGCATCTGCGAGCCACGCGCCGAGATGCGTCGCCTCCATCGCGCCGGGACCGCCACCACTCACCATGAGGAACCCGTCACGAGTGAGCGTTCGGGAGAGTCGAGCGATCTCCGCGTACGGGCCATCTGTGGCGCGCAAGAGGTCGTGGCCGCCCATGACCGCGACTGCTTGGCGACCACGATCGTCCACGGCGAGAAAGTCCGTGAGCGCCTGGGACACCGAGTGGTCGTGGAGGCGGCGCGCCAGTGCGTGCACGAGCGAGCCCGCTTGCGCACCACCAGTGCTCGACCAGTAGTCATAGATCTGCGCGTCCGGTGTGCGGCAGTACGAACACGGATTGGCCGCGTCAAAGCCGTCGAACAGCTCGGCCGGTGTGTAGAGGTCCGCGCGGTACGGATCGAACGGCAGCCCCACCAGCCGAGGGAACACCGACGCGCCGGCCTCGATCAACCGACCGAAGTCCACCGCCGACGCCTCGCAGCCGAAGAAAAAGGTGCTGGTCAGCGATTGACTCGCCAGACGATCGATCGCTCCCTCGAGGTTCAGGCCCTGGAGCACAACGTCGACCATCGGGTCGCCGCGGTCCAGACGAGCGACCAACTCCGACTCGTCGCTGATCTCGATCACAATGTCGATGGAACGGCGGAACCCGCACCGAACGCCGGGCCGCCGAAACCGTCGATGGTTGTGAACGACGAGACTTCGGCGCGAGTCAATCGTGAGAACGTTCGCACGGGGTGACCAAGCGCGATGAGACCGGCGAGGGCGTGATCGGCGGGGACGCCGAGCAGCGCGTTGGCATCGGTCTCGCGTCGAGTCGCCATCGTGGTCAGGACGCCACCGAGATCCAGCTCACGCGCAGCAAGCAGAAGGTTCCAGGCGAAGGGATAGACCGAGGCCGCGCCGACGAACGAGTAGCGGTTTAGGTCGCGATCGACGGCCGCCAGCTCGCCGAGATCGACGACGAGGGCGAGCAAGACGGGCACCTCGTGCAATCGCTCGGAGAAATCGTCGGGGGACGCCGCCTCGGCGATGTCCGGCGCGTGTTCGATGGCGGCGGCTTCAACGGCGCGATCTGCGGTTGGCGACCACGGCGTGAGCCCGGCGGCGCGTTGGGCGAGGTATTGGTACCAGCCGTCGAGGTAGAGGTCGCGCAGGCCTCGACGGATCGCCGGGTCCTTCACCACGATGACGCGCCAACCCTGGCGGTTCCCGCCGCTCGGTGCGAACCGCGCGATGTCGAGCACGCGCTCGAGATCGGCGTCCGCCACCGCGTCGGAAGTGAACTCGCGAAAGGCGCCGGTGGTCGTGAGTGCGGTGAGTAGCTCCATGCCCAGACGCTACTGACCACGCGCTCGGAGGCCGGCCGGCCCAGGAACCTGGGGGGACGTCGGCCGGGCCGGCTCCGAGCGGTGAACATCGATCGTGATCTCATGGCGCTCGGCGGGCGTCACGCCAAGAGATCCGATCGGCAGATCAGGTTTCACCCCAGGATCTCTTGGGGTGGCGCATTGCCGGGCGGGCCCGGTGGGCGCTGGCCTCTCGCGACCACGGCGTCCGTACGAGGACTCCGTGACACTCAACTCCGGTCTGTCTCATCCTTTGTCCTCTTGGCCCTGCGGGCCGGGCCGGACGGGCCACGCTTCGCTCGTCGACCGGCTGCACAGTGGTTGCCGATCCGCTTCGTCTCATCCTTTGTCCTCGTGGCCCTGCGGGCCGGGCCGGACGGGCCACGCTTCGCTCGTCGACCGGCTGCACAGTGGTTGCCGATCCGCTTCGTCTCATCGCACCTCCTCGCTCGTACTGCGCTTCCGGAACTCGATCATCATCGCAACCGCAGGTGGCCTCCGGGTTGCCCCGACGAGACGGTTCGGCGTCCACACCGTGACTGCCCGCTGACCGAGATCACGGCCACCGAAAGGTCGAGAAAGCCCCGTCGTCCAGGCCCTATTAGCGTGCGTCACCGTGGCAGTCGGGCCGTACGTTTCTCACGACGATTCGCGCCGTCCTGCACCGGGACACCGGCCGTGACGAGCACCCGACCAAGCGCGCGATCGCTGCAGCCGTTCCTCCCGCGCCTCACCATCGAGTGGGCGCGGGCCGCAACGAACGAGCAGGCCAGTGACGCAGCGCCGGCCCCAATGTGGCAGCTGATCGACGGTTCGCTGTTGTTCGTCGACATCTCCGGGTTCACCAAGATGTCGGAACGGTTGGCTCGCCACGGCCGGCTCGGCGCCGAAGAAGTCACCGACGCGGTCGAAGCGTGTTTCGGTGCCCTCCTCGCGCTCGCGTACGCCGCCGGCGGCAGCCTTCTGAAGTTCGGTGGCGACGCGTTGCTCATCCTCTTCATGGGATCGGATCACGCGACGCGAGCGGCGACGTCGGCGATCGCTATGCAAGAGCGGCTCGGACACGTGGGCGAAATCGAAACCAGCGCGGGTCACGTCAAGCTCCGGATGTCGGCCGGCGTCCATTCCGGCACCTTCGGATGTTTCCTGGTCGGGACATCCCATCACGAACTCGTGCTCGCCGGGCCTGACGTCAGCACCGTCGTCGAGATGGAAGGGACTGCGAACGCCGGCCAGATCGTGGTGAGCGACGCGACCGCGGCCGCCATCGATGCTCGCCTCGTCGGGCCGAAGCTCGGTGCCGGCCACCGACTCCGGCGCGTCGCGGTGCGCATCCCCGAGGACCCTGCGCCGCGCGCGCTGGACACGGAACATCTGGAACTCGGCGCGTACCTTCCCGCGGCGATCCGTTCCCACGTCCTCGCGGGAAGCAGCCACCCTGAACACCGCATCGCGTGTATCGCCTTCTGTCACTTCGACGGCACCGACGACCTCATGCGCACGGACGGCCCGGATGCGGTCGCCCAGGCGCTCCACGAACTCGTCTCGGTGGTGCAACGCGAAGCCGACCGCGCCGGGATCACCTTCCTCGGCACCGACGTCGATCACGACGGCGGCAAGATCATCCTGGCCGGCGGCGTCCCCGCCTCGACCGGCCAGGATGTGGACGCGCTCCTCGCCGCGGTCCGGCGCATCAGCGATGCCACGCTTCCACTCCCACTCCGTATCGGAGTTCACCGGGGTCCGGTGTTCGCGGGAGAAGTCGGCCCCACGTATCGCCGGACGTTCACCGTCATGGGTGACACCGTCAACCTCACCGCCCGGCTGATGGCGAAAGCCGCCCCCGGCGAGATCGTGGCGAGCCCGGACATTCTCAGCCCGGCGCGCACTCAGTTCGAAGCGGTCGCACTCGAACCGTTCATGGTCAAGGGGAAGCGGCGGCCCGTCACTGCGTCGACGATCGGCGCGACCATGCGCCGGGAGTCGCGCACGGCGCTTGTCCTCCCCTTGGTGGGACGGAACAACGAACTTGCGATCATCCAAGAGACGCTCGCCGCCGTGCGGGCCGGCGAAGGTCGAGCGCTCGAGTTTGTCGGTCCGGCGGGGATGGGAAAGTCTCGTCTGACCGATGAGCTCCGCACGTTGGCGTCGGATCTCCCTCAGCTGTCCGTCGCGTGCGATCCGTACGAAGTCAGCAGTCCCTACGCCGCGTTCTGGTGGCTCCTCCACGATGTTCTCGCGCAGCCCCCGACCGCCGACCGAGCTGACGTCGCGCGTGCGCTGACCGCGTCGGTGGAGTGGAACTGCCCCGACCTCCTCCCCTGGTTGCCGTTGCTCGGCGTCCCGTTGGACCTCGGTCTGCCACCAACACCCGAGGTGGCGGCGATCGCAACCGAGTTCATCCCCGACCGGGTGCGGGACGTCACCGCGACCTTCCTCAACGCGGCACTCCCCGCGTCGGTCGTCGTCATCGTCGAAGACGCCCACTGGATGGACGATGCATCGAGTGTCGTCCTCGACCGAATCATCCGCTCCACCTCGGATCGGTCGGCGTGCATCTGTCTGACCCGTCGCGAAGAACCCACCGGGTATCGGCTCGTCGATCGTCCGCATACCCGCTCCGTCATGCTCGAACCGCTGAGTGCGGCCGACGCCGCGGCGGCCGTCATCCGGGCGACCGATGCCGCGCCGCTGCGCGCCAACGAGGTCGCCGAACTGGCGGAGCGCGCGGCCGGCAACCCGCTGTTCCTCGAAGAACTCCTCGAGTCGCTTCGCGATGGCGGGGACATCGCCACGCTGCCGAACTCGGTCGACGCACTCGTCACCGCCCAGATCGACCGTCTGCATCCGGAACTCCGGACTCTCGTGCGAGTGGCGTCAGTGCTCGGACAGAGTTTCCGGCTCGAAGAACTCGCGGCGCTGGCAGCCGAGGAACTTCCTCCACTCAACCACGACGTGTGGAACGAACTCGGCGCCATCCTCACGTTCACCGGCCCCGGGTCGCTCCGGTTTCGACACGCGCTGGTGCGTGACGCGGCGTATCAGGAGTTGCCGTTCCGACGACGGCGCGAGCTTCACGCGCGCGCCGGCGATGCCATCGCCGAACCGCTCGGCGATCGCGCCGAAGGAGAGGCCGAACTGCTCTCACTGCACTACTTCTTCGCGCAGCGCTACGACGACGCATGGAGGTACGCACGCATTGCTGCGGACCGCGCGATCGCGAAGTACGCCAACGTCGAGGCCGCGGAGCTTCTCGAACGCGCCATCAATGCCGCCCGCCGCGGCGCCGACGTACTCGCCGCCGACCTCGCCGACCTCTGGGAACAGCTCGGCGACGTGTCCGAACGTTCCGGCGTCTACGACCGCTCACTCCGCGCGTACCGCAATGCTCGACGCCTGATCGGAACCGAACCCGTCGCCATCTCGAAGATCCTGCTCAAAGAAGCGTGGATCGCCGAACGCAGCGGCCGGTACTCCGAGGCGATCCGGGCGGTGCGGCGCGGCCTCAAAGCGCTCGGCGACGACCACTCCCCCGACGCCGAACACGCGCGCGCCCGACTCCAAGCCTGGTACGGAACCGTCCGCCAGGCCCAAGGCCGCTCGCGAGAAGCAGTCGAGGCGTGCCTCGCCACGATTGCGAGCCCGGCTCACGACCGTGAGTCCGAAGCCCAGGCCCGCTTCACCCTGGACTGGGCCTACGTTGCGCTCGGACAGGCCGAGCTCGCGGTGCATTCTCAACGCGCACTGGAGCTCTACGTCGAACTCGAAGACCTGGGCGGGCAGGCGGTCGTGCTCAACAATCTCGGCGCCTTCGCGTATTTCGAGGGCCGCTGGGACGATGCCGTCGTCCTCTACGAGCGTGGTCGAGCCCTCCGTGGCCGCACGGGGAACACCGTGGACGCCGCGATCTGTCAGCTCAACATCGGCGAAGTCCTGATCGATCAGGGTCGGATCGATGTGGCCGCGGAGCTCGTCGTGGAAGCCGATCGCGTGTTCCGCGCCGCTGACCATCGAGGCGGGAGCGCCGTCGCCCAGAGCTACCTCGCTCGCATTGCTGCCCGACGCGGCGAATTCGACGCCGCGTTCACCCACTTCCGGCGGGCGCATTCGGAGTTCGGTGCCATCGGCGCGGCTGCGGACGCGATCGATATCGAGATGCGACTCGCAGAGTGTCATCTGCTCGCCGGAAATCCGGCGGAGGCACTCGAAGCCGCGAGCGAAACCCTGCGCCACGACCGCGCGCTGGGCGGGGTCGTCGATCTCGCATCGTTGCTCCGCATCCGCGCCGAGGCGCTCCTCGCGTGCGACGACATCGAAGGCGCTCGGCAGGCGATCACGGGAAGCCTCACCGAGGCCCGCGAGCGCGACGTCACGTTCGAGATTGCTCGATCACTCGATGTGCTCGCTCGCATCGAGGACCGCCTCGGTCAGCCGGCCGACGCGTCCGCCCATCGGGCCGAGGCCGCCGACCGCCTCGCCCGGCTCGGCGTGATCATCCCGGCCGAGCCGACCGGCACCGAGATCTGAGCGTCCCCCGGTCGCGAGCTATCAGCAGAGCATTCAGCGACGCGCGAACCTCGGGTCACCCGACAGCAGCAGGATCTCGAACTGGACGTCGCCACTTCCGAACAAGGTCTTCTCATGGATGCACGGCGACGGGATTGCGATGTGGCGCGAGGTATCCGCACACACGGGCACCACCGTCACCGGTCCGCCCGGAGCCTTCTGGACGTAGATCTTCGAGTTGAGTCCGGCCCCGGCAACGGTCTTGTCCCACGTGATCTTGAGCTTCGCCGGCAAGCGCGGATTCCGGTAGCCCTCGAACGGGGACAGGAACAGGATCTTGCCCGAGCGTTGCTGCCCGGCGCAGAACGTTGCGACCCCGGAAGTTTCGGATCGAAGTTCGATCAACGAACCCGGCCCGGTATTCGGCAGGGTGAACGACGCAACGGTGGTGTTCGTCAGCGTCGCGGTGGTCCCGGTCGAGATCGTTCCGCCCGGCGGGACGTACCCAAAGGCCTGGCCCGGAGTGGGGGCCACCACCGCAGGACCAGCCGTTCCCGACACGTCCGAATGTCCGGCGGAGGTTGGCGTCACACCAACCGGGACGTCCACGCCCGCCAGCACACCGTTGGCGGTCCGGGCCCGGGATTGGCGATCGTGAAGTGCACCTGCGCGGCAAATCCCGAGGTGATGATGATCGGGTTCGACGTACCGGTGACGGTCACGCCACCGGAACTGGCCGGCGTCCACCCGACGCTCGCGTCGTTCGACGCGACGAGCACGCTGCCGTCTCCGGCATAGGCCCGCACCAGATCGGTACCCGCGGCGGTGCCGTGGACAACGAAGCTCGCGTGTCCGGCGGAGTCCGTCGTCGCGGCGGCACCGGTACCACCGTCGGGTCCGTCCCCACGGCAGCAGTTGCCGAAACCGGGGCGAGGCCGAGCGCGAGCGGCGTGACCGTTGCGTTGGTGACCGTCTCGGACCCATCCGGTCCGGTCGGTGCGATCGTGTAGCCGTTGTCATTGGTGGCACTTGCGGAACTCGTGAAGGTCCCTGCCGTACCCAACGCAAGCCGCCGGAGCGTACCGGCGTGGGACAGACCGATCAATTACGACACGGGCTCGACCCGGCGGCACCGGAGCATCGGGGGCTCAGGAGAGAGGCAGCCGGGTCAATCGAAGTCGGTGTTGAGCAGGGGTGCGGTGCAAATCTCGATCTGGAGACCGTCCGGATCGGGGATGTACACCGAGTTCTCGACCCCGAGGTCCGGCCCTCGGTAGGTGACCCCGCCGTCCGCGAGGCGAGCTTTGAGTTCGACGAACCTCTCCGGAGCCATCGAGATCGCGACGTGCTGGACCCCGCCGAGCGTCTCGTGAAACTCCGGGTGCTCGTACCCGGGGAAGTCGAAGAATGCGAGCAGGTTGCCGTTCCCCACATCGAAGAACAGGTGGGCACTGCCGGGATAGTCGCGGTTCTCGAACAGCTCGACGAGCGGGAACCCGAGCAGCCCTTGGTAGAAGCCGATGGTCCGGTCCACGTCCGAGCAAATGAAGGCAGCGTGATGCACGCCGCGAGCGGTGCTCTCCGGCCGGTCACCCGCGGGCAGCAGGTGATGCGCCCACGCCGCGGCACGCGTTTCGAAATCGACGGCCATGCGTTCGACACTACTGCGACTCCCTGGGATTCGCGCAGCCGCCAGTAGCGTGGCCGAGATGGCTGGATGGAACTTCGCCGAGGTTTGGGACGCAGTCGCGCGCGAGGCCGGAGACCGAGTGGCGATCGTGTGTGGTGCAACCACCCGCACCTTCGCCGAGTTCGAGGATCACGCGGCGCGGTTGGCGTCGCACTTGGCACGTGCCGGAGTCAGCGCCGGCGACAAGATCGCCATCGACCTTCTCAACCGAGTCGAGTATCTCGAGACCTTCTACGCGGCGCTGAAGCTCGGCGCCGTCCCCGTCAACGTGAACTTCCGGTACGGCACCGAGGAAACGCGTTACCTCCTCGCCGACGCGAACGCGCGCGCCGTTGTCACCGAGGATCGGTTCGCTGCGACCGTTCACGCCGCCGTTGCGCTCCTGCCCGACGCTCCGCTGGTCCTCGAGCTCGGATCGACCTACGAGGCTGCCCTCACCGGCGAACGTGGAAAACTGGCGCACCGCCCGGATGGCGATGACCTGATCTTCCTCTACACCGGCGGCACCACGGGCATGCCCAAGGGTGTGATGTGGCGCAACGACGACCTCTACGTCGCGCTCTGGCAGATGGGCCGACCGGGGACGGAACCACCGGATCCGCTGCTCACGGTCCGGGCCGGGAAACGGGCCGCCACCACACTTCCCGCGTGTCCGTTGATGCACGGAACCGGTCTGTTCATCACGCTCTCGACGCTCGCCGGCGGCGGAACCGTCGTCCTCATCGACGAAATGGGCCTTGATCCGGACCGAATCTGGTCCGAGATCGACCGCAACGAGGTGGCCGTGCTCACGATCGTCGGTGACGCCTTCGCGATCCCACTGCTCCGTGCGCTCGACGAGGCCGCACCCGAGCGATGGTCGCTGGCGACACTGCGCGCCATCACCTCGAGTGGCGTCACGTGGAGTCCCGAAGTCAAGCGCAATCTGCTCACCCATCTCCCCGCGATCACGTTGCTGGACTCACTCGGTGCGTCCGAAGGCTTGATGTCCCGGTCAGCCTCCACCGCCGCGGATAGCGAGATCAAAGCCGCCCGCTTCGCGGTCAATGATCGGGTGCGCGTCCTGAGCGACGATGGTCGCGAGGTCGAACCGGGGAGCGACGAGGTCGGGATGGTTGGCGTCGGAGGGCGGATCCCGCTCGGCTACTACAACGATCCCGAGAAGACGGCGAAGACCTTCCGGACCGTGAACGGCGTCCGCTACTCGATCCCCGGCGATCACGCGACCGTCGACGCCGACGGCACCATTCGCCTCCTCGGGCGCGGATCGGCGACCGTCAACACCGGCGGTGAGAAGGTGTACCCCGAAGAGGTCGAGCTGGTGCTGCGACGCCACGATGCCGTCGACGATTGTGTCGTCATCGGGCTGCCGGACCCCCGGTTCGGCGAGATGGTGGTTGCCATGGTCGTGACCCGCGTGTCGATCGACGAGCGGTCACTCCGCGACCACTGCAAAACCGAGGGTCTCTCCGGCTACAAGGTTCCGAAGCGGGTCGTCGTGATCCCGGACATGCAGCGCGCGCCGAACGGCAAAGCCAACTATCAACTCCTCCGCTCACTTGCGGCCGATCGACTCGAGGTCCAGACGTGATGGCCGACCATTTTGTGATCGACGGTTCGAACCTGGCCACGGAGGGGCGCACCGAACCGAGCCTGGCGCAGCTGCACGAGGCCGTTGACGCGTTTCGTGGGGAGCACCCGGGAACCACGGTCACCGTGGTGGTCGACGCCAGCTTCGAACACCGCATCGACCCCTCGGAGCGGGCTGCGTTCTCGAAGGCCGAGATCGCGAGTGAGGTCGTGTCGCCGCCGGCGGGTGCGGTCGGCCGGGGCGACGGTTTCCTGCTCCAGATCGCCAACCGCACCAACGCGACCGTCGTGTCGAACGACTCCTTCCAGGAGTTCCACGCGGAGTACCAGTGGCTGTTCGAACCTGGTCGCCTCATCGGAGGAAAACCGGTCCCCGGCGTCGGCTGGATCTTCTCGCTGCGCCGGCCGGTACGCGGCATCGTCAGCCGCAAGACCACCCAGAAGGCCAAGAAGGATTCTCGGGACGAAGACCAGGTGCGTGACGCGATCGCCGAAGCCACCGCCGACGCAATGAGCAGCACCACCGGTCGACGGCGACGCCGCGGCGGTCGGGGCCGCACGACCGAGTCCGAGCCTTCGTCCGAGCCCGAAGCCGTGAACCAGCCCGCGCCGTTCCTCCAGTTCGTCATCGACCACCGCCTCGGTACCGAGGTGGAAGGAATCGTCGACGCGTTCTCGTCCCACGGCGCGTTTGTGGACGTCAACGGGGTGCGCTGTTACGTGCCGATCGCAGCCATGGGCGATCCGCGTCCGTTGAAGGCACGCGATGTCTTGACGCGCGGAGAGACCCGAACCTTCGTCATCCAAGCCGTCGATGCGCCCCGGCGCGGCATCGAGTTGGCGTTGCCTGGTTTCGCCAAGGTCGCGGGCACGCCGAGCGACGAAACGGTTGAGGTCGACGTCATGACCAGCCGTCCGAAGCGTCCGCCGACCAAGGCGCCGGCCCGCCGCCCCGCCAAATCCACCGGTCGCACCGCAGCGCCCGCCAAGACCACGGCGAAGTCCGCCTCCAAATCCACCTCGAAGTCGACGGCCGCGAAATCTGGGTCGACGCGGCCGACGACAGCACGCGGCGTTGCCAAAGCCGTTGCGGCCACCCCCGCCAAGCGAGCGGTCAAGGCGACCGCCGCACCGACGACCACCACCGGTGTCCGCGGCACCGCCGCGAAGACCGCGGCGGCCCGCACTGCCGCCAAGGCCGCGACCGCGAAAAAGGTGGCGACGACCACCAAGAAGTCAACTCCCGCGAAGAAGACGGGCGCGGTCAAGAAGGCGGCGGCCGCCGCGAGGCCAGCCGCGAAGAAGTCAGCCGCGACCACGAGATCAGTCGCGAAGAAACCGGCTGCGCCCGCGAAGCCCCCGCGCACCAAGGCGCCGGCGGGGGCCACGGCCAAGTCCGCGAAGCCCGCCGCAGTCAAAAAGTCCACTGCCACCTCCGCCAAACGGTCCGCAACTGCGAAGAAAGCGTCTGCCCCAACTACCAAGAAGCGAGCCCGGTCATGAGTGAAGCGGACAGCGAGCTGCCGTCGATTCTCGTTGGCGACGTCGACGACCTCGACGACCCGTTTCTCCTCGACGTCCGCGAGGCCGACGAGTACGACGCGGGCCACGCGCCCGATGCGGTGTTCCATCCCCTCGCCACGATTCCCGCGGTCGCTCCGACCCTCCCGACGGACCGCACGATCCTCTGCATCTGTCGGGTCGGCAGCCGTTCTGCGCAGGCCACGGCGTATCTGCGCGAGCGCGGCCTGGACGCGGTGAACCTCGAGGGCGGCATGCAGGCGTGGGAACGGTTCGGGATGGATGTCATGCGCGCCGACGGCTCCTTCGGCACTGTCATCTGAGCCGGATGCGATGACGACCGTTCCCCTCGAGGGCATCACGGTCCTCGACTTCTCTCGCGTGCTCTCCGGCCCGATCGCCGGCCGCAATCTCCACGACCTCGGCGCCGACGTCATCAAGGTCGAACCCCCCGAAGGTGACCTGACGCGTTACGCGCAGCCCAAAGTCGGATCGATCTCGCTCTATTACGCGCAACAGAACACCGGGAAGCGCAACATCTCGCTGAATCTGCGTCACCCCGAGGCCGCCGAAGTCGTCGGAAGACTCGCCGAGCGCGTCGACGTCGTGCTGGAAAACTACCGACCCGGGGTGATGGACCGGCTCGGCATCGGCTGGGACGTGCTGTCCGCGCGCAACCCGCGACTCGTGATGGCGTCGATCAGCGGCTACGGCCAGACCGGCGCGTGGGCCGATCGGCGCGCCTACGCGGTGGTGATCCACGCCGAGATGGGGCTCATCGAAGCCGGCGCGCGGTGGCGTGCGGATGCCGCCGGCGATGAGCACCCGGTCCAACTCCAGGACGGCATGAGCCACGCCGACGTCTACGCGGGATTGCACTGCACCTCCGCGATCATTGCGGCGCTCTTCCAGAGGGAGCGGACCGGACGCGGTCAGTGGGTCGAGGTGGACATGGCCGAAGCGCTGCTCCACGCCAACGACTTCACCCACTGGGATCTCGCGCCCACGGACCCCGGCGACTACCGCCCCACCCTCGCGCCGCCCTACACGCCCATCGTCGAGACGGGCGCCGGCGTCAGCGTGGTCATCGCCGGCGATCCCGCGGGGCCGGGCCTGCTCGAGCGGTACGCCGCCGCCATGGGTCAACCCGGTCTGCTCGACGACCCACGCTTTGCCGGCACGAACCGGCGCACACACCGAGCCGAGCTCATCGACCTCGTGGAAACGTGGACTCGCGGCTTCACCGATCTTGATGAACTTGAAGCGATCCTCGCCACGCACGGGCTGCCGATGGGCGTGGTCCGAAGCTCCGGCGCAGCGGCGAACTCGGCGTGGGCGCAGGCGCGCGGCGCCATCGTGGAAGTGGATGATCGCGTCGGCGGCACGATCCGGATTCCCGAGGCACCGTGGCGCTTTTCCGACGCAACCACGGGCGCGCACGGGTCCCCTGCGTATCGAGGCGAACACAACCGCGGCGTGCTACGGGACCTTGCCGACGCTGACGACGACACCCTCGATCGGTGGGAAGTCGAGGGGCTGCTCTCCTCGCGAATCCCCATCTAGGTCCGCCGACCCGCACGGACTTCGGCGCGCAAATTTCGTACCGTTCCCCTCGTCGAGTTCGGGGTGGGCGGGACGAGCGAGGCAGTTGCTCGGCGGTAGGGCGACCCATAGACGGGTCCGAGAACACCAAGGATGGTGAAGTCCGAATGCACCGATTCCACCCCGTACTCGTCGTCGTGATCGCAGCAGCTTTCACGGCGGCGGTCGCCGGCTTCGATGCCGAAGGCCCGGCATGGAGTGCCACCGACTCGGCGACCGCGAGCACGGACCCCAGCGGTGCGCACGTCGAACTCGGCCGCACCGATCACGTGTGGCGGGAACGGACGCGGACTGGTGGCACCGCCGCCACGGGATGTCGGCGCCGATGGATTCCTTCAGGCGCCTTCCAACTCCGCATCACCCCCATCGGGGACTACCGGCCGGTTCCGATGACCGAACCGAGCCCTGGTCCCGAGTATCAGACCTATCAAGTGTGGTGCGACGACAGGTACCTGGACACGGTGTGGATCCGCGCGCAGCAGTTCGGCGTGAACCCCCTCGACGTCGCCGAACGCCTCGTGCGAGACCTCCCCTATCCCGCGGCACGGCTCGCAGCGAACCCTTCGGCTCGCGGTCTGACCGGACTCGAGAGCTGGTTCTGGGTCGAGGGCTACACGGCCGCACCGATCCTCGATTCGATCACCGAGTTCGGAATGACGGTGGACGTCGAGGCCACACCAACGTCGACGAGTTGGGACTTCGGCGACGGCACGACCGCCAAGGGTCTCGGGCTCGGAAGCGCGCCACCGGCGCGCTCGACCGTCGTTCACACGTTCGAACGTCGAGCGCGCCCGGCGTTCAGTCTCCGAGTACTGATCGTGTTGTCCGTGCGGTGGCGGCTCAACGGCGGACCGTGGCAGGACCTGGATCCGGTCGTGCGCACCGCCGGCCGGTCCTACCCGGTCGTCGAGTCCCGCGCCGCACTCGTCCCGACCGGAGGAGCCACCGGGAACGGCCGGTAACCTGACCCGATGGCCTCGTTCGATCGCGCCGCCGCGCTGGCACGCCTGGAAAATGAAGAGTTCGACGTCCTGATCGTGGGGGGTGGAATCACCGGCTGCGGCGTGGCGCTCGATGCCGCGAGCCGGGGCCTGCGGGTGGCGCTCGTCGAGCGCGACGACTTCGCGAGTGGCACGTCGTCGAAATCCTCCAAGCTCGTCCACGGCGGTCTGCGGTACCTCCAACAACGCGAGTTCCGCCTGGTGTACGACGCGCTCCACGAACGTCAACGGGCGCTCAAGAACGCACCTCATCTCGTACGGATCCTGCCCTTCCTCATCCCCGTGTTGAGCAAGGACGGCCTCATCAACCCGAAGATCGCGCGCGCGCTCGGAACCGCGATGTGGCTGTACGACCTGACCGGCGGTGCGCGCATCGGCAAGCTCCACCAACGCATCGACAAGGAAACCGCGATCGCGCACATGCCCACCCTGCGCGCGCCGAATGTCGCGGCGGCGTACCTCTACTACGACGCGCAGACCGACGACGCCCGCTACACCCTCACGTTGGCCCGCACCGCCGCAAGCCACGGGGCCGTGCTCGCAAACCACGCGGTAGTGACTCGCCTGCGCAAGGGCGCGAGCGGTCAGATCGAAGGGGCCACCGTCGCGGCCGACGGTCGGACGTTCGACATCACCGCGCGAGTGGTGGTGAACGCGGCCGGCGTCTTCTCCGATGATGTGCGAGAGATGGACGAGGGCACCCATCCTCATTCCATCCGCCCCGCCAAAGGCATCCACATCACCGTGCCCTGGGAGAAGGTGCGCAACGACATCGCGGCCATCGTGCCCGTCCCGAAAGACAAGCGGTCGATCTTCGTCGTGCCGTGGGGCGACTTCACCTACATCGGGACCACGGACACGGACTACGACGGCCCGATCGACGATCCGCAGTGCACTCCGGAAGACGTGAAGTACCTCCTCGACGCGATGAACTTCGCCCTCGCCGAGCCGCTCACCGTCGACGACGTGATCGGCACCTGGGCCGGACTCCGACCCCTCGTCACCGGCGGGACGGTGGGACAGAAGACCGCGGACCTGTCGCGTCGGCACAAGGTCGCGGCCTCGAAGACCGGGCTCGTCACCGTGACCGGCGGCAAGCTCACCACCTACCGCAAGATGGCCGAGGACACCACCGACGCAGTACTCAAGACAATCGGCCGCCGGGCCGCGTGCCGGACCAAGAACCTCCGGCTCATGGGGGCCGCGGGCCCCGCACCGGACGACGAGCATCTCGCGCGTCGGTACGGCAGCGAGGCCGCGGCGATCCTCACGCTCGCCGACTCCGATCCCGACCTGGCATCCCCGCTCGTTCCGGGTCTGCCCTACCGCCGGGCCGAGGCCGTGTACGCCGTCCGCAACGAGATGGCCACCACCCTTGACGACGTACTGACTCGCCGCACGCGCGCCCGACTCCTCAATCGGGAAGCCACCGCCGGCGCCGCGGAGAGCGTGGCCCGACTCATCGGCGCCGAGCTCGGGTGGGACGAGTCCCGCATCACCGCAGAGGTCGAGTCCTACCGTGCGGACCTCGAACACGAGCGCACCTCCGCCGGTTTGCCTGATTTTCCCGCTCTGACGCCTCCGGCGTAGGCCGGCTTTCCCGCTCTGACGCCTCCGGCGTAGGCCGCTCGGGCCCCGGCTCGGGAGCGCGGACTCCTGTACCCGCGTGCCTCGCGTCCCTCACCTTCGGTTTCTGCGGTCAGGGCTTGTCGTCTCAGGCCGCTGACAGCGGTACCAAGCGACAAACGCATCGAAAGTTCGGGCCCCGGATCGGGGGCGCGGGATCTAACGTGACCGGCCGTGACTGACTCCGGAGCACCGACGATCCCGATCCCGTTCGGGTCCCCCGCCGAGACCGTGACCGAGCACCTCGGCGGCACCCGAGTCCCGGTCGATGACACCCTGCTCGCGGCCCTGGCCGCCACCGGCGCCGAGGTCCTGGTCGGGCCGGCCGAGACCGCCGAGGCGAGCCGTGACTGGTGGCCGTTGGCGATGATCTGGGCGGTCGACGGCGAAGTACCGGCACGAGCCGCCGCAATCGTGCGGCCCGCGAACGCAGACCAAGTCAGCGCGGTCCTCGCCGCTTGCAACGAAGCCCGAGTACCGGTCACGCCCGCCGCAGGTCGAAGTGGGGTCTGCGGTGCCAGCGTGCCGATCCACGGCGGGGTCGTCCTCGATCTCACCGCCATGAGCGGCATCGTCGGCATCGACCGCGAGTCGATGGTCCTCGACGTCCTGCCCGGCACCTTCGGGACCTGGCTGGAGGACACCCTGCGATCGGAGCACGGCGTCACGGTCGGACACTGGCCGCAGTCGATCGACCTCTCCACCGTCGGTGGCTGGCTCGCGTGTCGCGGTGCCGGCCAGATGAGTACGCGCTACGGCAAGATCGAGGACATGGTCGTCGGGCTGGACGTCGTCCTCGCCGACGGTCGTCAGATCACGACCGGCGGTGCACCCCGCGCCGCGGTCGGGCCGGACCTCAACCAACTCTTCGTCGGCTCCGAAGGCACCCTCGGCGTCATCACCGGCGCCCGGCTCAAGCTCCACGCGGTCCCCGCGTCGGAACGGCGCGCCGCGTACGCGTTCACGTCGTTCGCCGATGCCAACGACGCGTGTCGTCGCATCATCCACCGCGGTGCCCGGCCCGCGGTCTTGCGCGTGTACGACAACATCGAGTCGGACCGCACGTATCACACCGGGCCGGATGACCACCTGCTGCTCGTGCTCGACGAAGGTGACGCAACCCTCGTCGACGCCACGGTGAGCGTCGTGGCCGAAGAGTGTAAGAACGCGAGGCTCGCGGACGTCGCGTTCGTCGAACAGTGGCTCGGGCATCGCAACGACACCAGCGCGCTCCAGGCGCTGATCAGCCGTGACTACGTGGTGGACACGATGGAGATCGCGGCCCCGTGGCAGCACTGCGTCGACATCTACCGCGCCGCCACCGAGGCGATTCTCGCCGTGCCCGGAACGCTGACCGCGAGCGCGCATCAGAGTCACTCCTATCCCGACGGCGCGTGCATCTACTTCACCTTCGCGGGTCAACCGGCTCGGGATGAGCGCGAGACCTACTACCGGGCCACTTGGGACGCCGGGACCCGTGCGGTCCTCGCCCATGGCGGCGCGCTCAGCCATCATCACGGCATCGGACTGAACCGGTCCCGCTTCGTGCGTGAAGCGCTCGGTCCGGCCTTCGAGGTGCTCGCCGCGACCAAGCGCGCGTTGGACCCGAACGGGATCATGAACCCGGGCAAGCTCGGGCTCGACGATCCGTGGGCCACCGACGCAGTTTGGCCGGCCTGATGGAAGTCCTCGTCTGCGACATCGGCACATCGTCGATCCGAGCGGCCATCGTGCACGCCGACGCCACCGTGCACCACGAACAACACCGCGAGTTCCTGCCGGATTCACCCGCACCGGGCTTGGTGGAGTTCGACGCCATGGCGATGGCGCGAGTGGTCCAGGAAACGGCCGAGGCCGCGCTGGCCGCGCACGGGAAGCCGGTCGCCGCGGTCGGCATCACCAACCAGCGCGGTTCCACGGTGGTGTGGGACCGCGCCACCGGTGAACCCGTCGGTCCGGCCCAGGGTTGGCAGGACCTGCGCACGATCGTCAACTGTCTCATCCACCGCGGCAACGGTTTTCGCTTCGCACCCAACGCTGCGGCCACCAAGATCGAGAACCTCCTCGACACCTTCGACCCGGACCGCACGCGAGACCTCTGCTTCGGCACCGTCGACTCGTGGATCGCGTGGAATCTCTCCGAGGGCGCACTTCACGTGATGGACGCCAGCAACGCCGCGGTCACCGGTCTCCTCCGGGCCGGCGGTTCGGGCTGGCACCCGGCCACGCTCGAAGCGCTCCGCATCCCCGAGTCGATGTTGCCCACCGTCGTCGACACGAGCGGGATCCTCGGCCCCGCGACCTCACTCCCCGGCGCGCCCCCGATCGCCGCGCTCATCGGCGATCAGCAAGGTTCGCTGGTCGGTCAGGCGTGCGTGGCTCCGGGCCCGGCGAAGATCACGTTCGGGACCGGCGGCATGCTCGACCTCGTGGTCGGTCCCACGCGACCCGTATTCGAAACGCGCGGCGAGGGTGGCACGTTCCCGATCATCACCATGCGCGTGCACGGGGTCGACACCTGGGGCATCGAGGCGATCATGCTCAGCGCGGGCACAAACGTCGAGTGGCTGCGGGACGACCTCGGCATCATCCCGACTGCCGCCGCGAGCCACGACGTCGCGCAGCAGTGCGAGAGTTCCGATGGCGTGATGTACGTCCCCGCGCTCATGGGCCTGGGCACGCCGAACTGGGACTACGGCGCACGCGGAACGCTGCTCGGCCTTACGCGCGGGAGCAGTCGGGCCCAGATCGTGCGGGCCGTCCTCGAAGGCATCGCCCAGCGTGGCGCCGATCTCGTCGAGTCCGCCGAGACCGATGCCGCCATGACGATCGACGTGCTGCGCGTCGACGGTGGGATGTCCCGGAACCCCACGTTCGTGCAGGCGGTGGCCGACGCGGCGCAGAAGCCCGTCGAGATCTCACCCGCCTGTGAGGCCACGACGGTGGGCGCCGGTTTCATGGCCGGACTCGCCGTCGGGATGTGGCCGAACGTGGACGCGATCGCCGACACGTGGGCGCCGATCGCACGCTACGAACCGGGCGCACCGACCGACCGCGACCGTTGGCAAGAAGCCGTCCGCCGCGCATCACGCTGGCTCGAGGACCTCTCTGCCGTCGACTTCTGACCGCGCATCGGGCTGAAAACGAGCGCGATCACCGCAGTCACGGAGCGTCGAAGGTCCCGTGGGTCGAGACTTCGAATTTGGATCGGCCCACCAGCAGCTCGCCGTGCACCCGGTCCGGGATCTCCCATTCCAGGTCGTACCCCACGGCAATGCGTTCGCCGATCTCCTCGCTCGGATCGTCGACCCGCAGCCCGAAGGCCTCGAGCCCGAAACTCCAATGCTCGTGCGCGGTCTCGCACGTGAACTCGGTCCACAAGCCGTCGCCCCGGAGTTCGATCACCGTCGACCGGCGCGGCGGCGGAACTTCGAGGTCACGCACGACCAGGAATCCCGGACCGATCTCGGGCCCGGTGAAGACCGCCTCGTACGCGGCCGGCCCATCCTCCGGCACAACGAGGCGGACCGTGCCCAACAGGCTGGCGGCATCGCCGAAGGCGAGCCGGTAGATCACGGAATCAGCGCGTAGTACGGAACGTCGGGGTCGACGGTCACACCCTCGGGCACACCGTCCACCAGCGAGAACGCCTCGTACAGATCGAGGCTGTCGCGCGGGACGGTCCAGTCCAGTTGATCGGCGATACCGGCGGCGAGCGCGAACGGGCGAAGGAAGGTGAAGTAGACGAAGGCGCCCGCGTCGATCTTCTCCGTGCGCGTCATCCCGGCAATAAGCCGGTACAGCGCAGACTGCGCGCGCTTGACCGAGGGCGCAAGGTCGGTGAGTTGGTCGACCGGGATGGGCGTGAGCACACCGCCGGTGCTGTCGAACATCGCGAACGATCGCAGGCGCGAGAAGTAGTCCGCCGGATCGGTCGTCGACGTGCCCCAGTCGTTCGCAGTGACGGCGACGTCATCGAGGATGAACGCACACGTGAGGTTCGAGTGTTCCAACTCGCCGCACACCTCGGCGCTCCACGGGAAGTACGACACGCCAAACTCGTTGAAGTCCCGGACCAACATCGTGGTGCCGTCGGCCAGCGGATACGGACCGCTGTCCTGGTACCCAGCGCGGGTGTCGAAGTACAACAGGAACAGGAACGACGTCAGGAGCGCGTTCGTCTTCGCGATCTGGCGACGCAACGCGTCGTCGGTCACGGGCGTGGCCCCTGCAGCCAGTTCGTCGATCACATCATGGCCGTAGCGCGGGACGACGAGACCGGCATCGAACGCCTGGTGCTGACCATCAGCGCGGAACGCCTTCGCGGCGGGAGCCCAGAAGTCGAAGATGGTTCCGAGCCGCTCCAGGTCATCCGCGGGTTCGATCATTCCGAACGGCTCGAGCGCCTGGCGGATGACGAGGGGCAGATTGGCAATCGACCAAAGGTGCACCGCGTCGATCTGGTTGCCCGGGCGACGACCGATGGCACCGATCTCGGCGGGTGACTTCGCCGCCGCGATCTCGGTCATCATCGCCGGATACCGGCGGTACGCCTCGACGCACGCCACCAGGATGTAGGCAGTCACCGGAATGAGCGCGGACTCGAGCGCCGTGCGCTCGGCGGTCATCGCGCCCGAGATACGTCCGTGAAAGAGCAGCCACTCGTTGACTGCATCGCGATCAGCCACGGAAACTCTGCTCCATCATCCGGCGGCGCGAACGACGCCGACCTCGTCGCTGCAATCGACCTCGACGATGGCGCCGTCCTCGGGCATGCCGCCGACGAGATCCGTCGCCATGAGGCACGGCACGCGGTACTCGCGACTCACGATGCCGATGTGGCTCGACGGCGTTCCGGACATGCAGACCACAGCGGTGAGCTCGTCGAAGATCGGCGCCAGGAACGTGGCGCCGGCGTCCTGCACCCCGGCGATCACACCTTCCGCCCCGATCTCCATGAGGCCCAGCACGTCATCCGGCGACTGCAGCATCCGCCACACCCCCCGCACGGGCTTCGCCTCGAACACAATCGTACCGGTCCCGAGATTTCTCATATGCGCGCACGCTACAACCCGCCGTGAGATTCTTTCGGCGTGGACGAACGACCGCTTCTGCTCCAACTTCGCCTGCGCGGCAAGATCGCCGACGACGGCGCGCCGGCACGCGAGGACCTCCTCGCGGCCGGTCACGCAACGGCGCGCGGCACGCACCTCATCCTGACCCCCGACGGACGCGCGGCCGCCGACCTCGCGTTCGTGCTCACCGGCGACCATGCCGTTGCCACCACGACCGCATACACCCAGTTCCTCCCGCTCAACACCGAGCTCATCCGGGTCTGTCACGACTGGCAGGTCCGCGCCGGCGGTGTCACCAACGACCACCGCGACGCCACGTACGACTGGGGAGTGATCGACCGCCTCGCGACCATCGACGATCGCGTCGGCCCGGTGGTTCGACGGCTGGGCAAGACCGTCATTGACTTCGCCGGCTACCGGCCGCAGCTGCGTACCGCCCGCAGCCGAGTCGAAGACGGCGACCACGATTGGTTCACCTCACCCCGGATCGATTCGTACCACACGGTCTGGATGGAGCTGCACGAACATCTCTTGGTGGGATTGGGCCTCGAGCGGAGCGGGGAAACCGTCGACATTCCATGACGATGCACGATCACTGGTTCGACGCCGACGGCACCTGGGTCCACGCCGTGGACTGGACGTCCTCCGATCCTGACCCTGACGCGCCCCCGCTCCTGCTGATCCACGGCCTCGGCGGCAGCACCATCAACTGGGAGCTGGTGGGGCCAACGCTGAGCGAGCGGTTCCGGACCCGGGTCAGCGCCATCGACCTCCCCGGATTCGGTCGGACTCGGAGCCAGGACCAACGGGCCGGGTTCGAGACCCACCGTCACGTCGTCACCACCTGGCTGCGCAGAAACGGCCCGGCGGTGCTGGCCGGCAACTCGATGGGTGGCGCGATCTCGGTGTCGCTCGCGGTCCGGCATCCCGAGCTCGTCCGCGCCCTCATCCTCGTGAACGCCGCGTATCCCCGCCCGAGCGGCAACCTGGATCAGCTTGCCCGCACTGCAAAGTTCGCCACCCTCACCCTGCCCCGCGCGGCAACTCCGATCGTCAACGCGAGGGCACGTCGGCTCGGCCCGGATCGCCTCGTCGATGCCACCCTGCTCGCCGTCCTCGCCGAGCCGGATCGGTTGGACGGGGCCGTGCGTGACCGGCTCATCGCACTCGCCGGCGAGCGTCAGCACTACCCCGAGGCAGCGGGCGCGTACGCGCAGAGCGGCGGCACCCTCTTCCGGTACATCGTGACGCGGATGCGTCGGGACCTCGACGCGCTCACGACTCCCACGATGGTGATGCACGGCCGGCGAGACCAACTCGTACCGGTGTCGTTCGCACGTGCGGTCGCGCGTCGGCGACCCGAGTGGAAGTACGTGGAGTTCGCCGATTGCGGTCATGCACCCCAGCTCGAGGCGCCCGGGCGCTTCGTCGAGACGGTCAGTACCTGGATCGATCGCCAGATTCAAGACGCAGCAACGCGCGCTTGAGTTCCACGCCGCCCCCCGCACTACCGCCGTAGCCACCGATGCCGTTCGCCGCGACCACACGATGGCACGGGATCAGGAACGGCACAGGGTTGCGAGCCATCGCGGTCCCAACCGCTCGCGCCGTGCCCGGCCGACCGGCCATCTCGGCGAGTTCGCCGTAGGACACCGTCTCGCCGTACGCAACGTCGTCGGCCAACGTCGTGAGCACGGTGCGCTGGAACGCGGACAACGTGTCCGGAAGATCCACCGACACGTCGAACCGAGTCCGAATCCCACTGAAGTACTCGTCGAACTGGCGCCCAATCGCCCCCACCCGACGCGACTTTTTGTTTGTAGGGGCGCGCTTTTTGCCATCGGTAAACAGAAAGTCGCCGTTGAGAGGCGGCAGTTCAACGCGGGTGATGCCGCTGAGACCGAGGGTGATCGAGATCGCGCCGAACGGCGAGTCCTGGACCCAGGTCGTCGTGGCGACTGCGGCCACCAGTCGACTCAGATCAGGCCGAGCGCGGTGATCTCGTCCCGTTCGCCGACGAGTTCGTCGGTGGTGATCGCGAGCTTCGACTGCGCGAACTCGTCGTGGCTCAGACCCTCGACAACACTCCAGCCACCGGCACCGTCGGCGACGACGGGGAAGCCGTATTGCAATCCCTCGGGCGTCCCGTACTCACCCCGGCTGACCACGGCCAAGCTGGCCCATTCGCCGTTGGCCGGCGCGGTGTGGATGCTGTTGACGGAGTCGATCGCGGCATTGGCAGCCGACGCGGCGGACGACAATCCACGCGCTTCGATGATCGCGGCGCCGCGCTTCTGCACGGTCTCGATGAACGGTCCTTGCAACCACGCGTCGTCACCGATCACCTCGGGTGCGGGAGTGCCGCCGATGCGGGCGTTGGCAAAGTCCGGGTATTGCGTGGCCGAGTGGTTGCCCCAGATCGTCACGTTGGTGACCTCGGCGACGGGCACGCCGGCCTTCTGCGCGAGTTGGGTCTGGGCGCGGTTCTGATCCAAGCGCGTCATCGCGAACCAGCGGTCGGCCGGTACATCCGGAGCGTTACTCCGCGCGATGAGGCAGTTGGTGTTGCACGGGTTGCCGACGACGAGCACCCGAACGTCGGACGCTGCGTGCGCGTTGATCGCTTGACCCTGGGGCTTGAAGATCCCGCCGTTCACATTCAGCAGGTCGCCGCGCTCCATCCCCGCCTTGCGCGGGATGGATCCCACGAGCAACGCCCAGTTCGTACCGTCGAACGCGGTCTTCAGATCCGAGGTCGTCTCGATCCCGGCGAGCAGCGGGAACGCGCAGTCGTCGAGTTCCATCGCAACGCCACCGAGCGCCTGCATCGCTGGCTCGATTTCGAGCAATCGCAGCACCACCGGCTGGTCCGGACCGAGCAACTGGCCCGATGCAATGCGGAAGAGGATCGCGTATCCGATCTGTCCGGCTGCGCCGGTGACCGTGACTTGAACAGGTGGTTTCGCCATCCCTGGAATCTATCGAGCGCCGTCCGCCGCTCCCGAACCTCGGGGTAACTCCGTTCGCCCTCTCAGGGGTTGTCGGGCGCGTCGTGGAGGAGCAGGGTGCGGGCCTCGCTGAGTTCGGCGATGCGTTCGGCGGCGCCGTCGGAAGAGCCACCGTGGTCGGGGTGCGCAGTGCGCAGTAGCCGCCGGAACCGCTTCTGGATGTCGATGCGATCGAGGCCCATGTCGGCTCGGAGCCCCAGCACCTCCATCGCCCACCGGCGCTCGGCCGGGACCCCCACCCACGAGCCGGTGTCGAGTTCGCTGTAGGCATCCTCGACCGGACCCATTCCCGCCGTCGGCGGCCGCAAAATCGGGATGCCCTCGATCAGGCGCCGGACGAAGAACGGCTCGGGGATCACGCCCGGCTGGGCCACCGCGGCCTCGATGGCCCGGATCGCTCGGCGCCGGACACTCGACCCGAGCACTCCGGCCGCCATGATCGCCCCAACCACCTGGGGCCCGGGCGCGCCATGGACGTCGAGTTCCGCGATGAGGCGACCGTCCTCTTCCAAGAGTCGGTGTCGCGAGCGGTCCAGCCCGTGCACGTCGGTCTGGAGCCGGTGGCGGAGCGCGATGCGCGGGACCTGAATGCCGTTGTGCAACAGATCGTGGAGCAAGCGCGGGATCTCGTCGAGCTGCTCGTCATCGAGTGATCCGATGTTCTCCGCAACCACCGCGGCAAGGAGGCCGGAACCGTGCGCCGAGCCGGTGATCGGCAGGTACTGGTCCCCGAGCGCGACGCGACGCGTCGGCATGTGTTTGCGCGTGTGGCGCACGACCAGCTCGGCGAGGATCATCCGTGAATCATCTCAAGCAGTCTTCGGGGCGGACTCAGCTCCTGGATGGCGAGAAATGCGTCACAGGCGATCGACGATGGCCTGCGCGAACTCGGAGCACTTGACCTCCTTGGCGCCTTCCATCTGGCGGGCGAAGTCGTAGGTGACGACCTTGTCGCCGATGGTGGCTTCGAGGGCGCGCACGATGTCGTCGGCCGCGTCCTGCCAACCGAGGTGCTCGAACATCATCACACCCGAGAGCAACACCGAGCCAGGGTTCACCTTGTCCTGGCCGGCGTACTTGGGCGCAGTGCCGTGGGTGGCCTCGAAGATGCCGTGGCCGGTGACGTAGTTGATGTTGCCGCCGGGCGCGATACCGATCCCGCCCACTTGGGCTGCGAGCGCGTCGCTGAGGTAGTCGCCGTTGAGGTTGGTCGTGGCGATGACGTCGAACTCCTCGGGTCGAGTCAAGACCTGCTGCAACGTGATGTCGGCGATGGCGTCCTTGACGAGGATCTTGTCGCCGGGGTCACCGTCGCAGTCGTCCCACCCGACGGCGAAGTCCGCGAACTCCTCTCGCACCAACTCATAGCCCCAGTTGCGGAACGCGCCTTCGGTGAACTTCTGGATGTTGCCCTTGTGCACCATCGTCACGGACGTGCGCTGCTTCTCGATCGCGTACTCGATCGCGGCGCGGATCAAACGCTTCGATCCGGTCTCGGAGATCGGCTTGATGCCCACACCCGAGTCGGGCCGGATGTCCCAGCCCAACTCGTCCTTCAGCATCTCGATGAGCCGCTTCGCTTCCGGCGTGCCCTCTTCCACTTCGAGACCCGCGTAGATGTCCTCGGTGTTCTCCCGGAAGATCACCATGTCGACCTTCTCGGGGTGCTTCACCGGCGACGGCACACCGGTGAACCAGCGCACCGGACGCAGACACACGTAGAGGTCGAGGATCTGACGCAACGCCACGTTGAGCGAACGGATCCCACCGCCGATGGGTGTGGTGAGCGGGCCCTTGATCCCGATGAGGTGCTCCCGAAACGACTCGACGGTCTCGTCGGGCAGCCAGTTGCCGGTCTCGTCGAACGCCTTCTGCCCGGCCAGCACTTCCACCCATCCGATGGTCTTGCCCTGCTTCGCAGCAGCGGCATCCAGCACGAGCTTCGCGGCCGGCCAGATGTCCACGCCGGTGCCGTCACCCTCGATGAAGGGGATGATCGGCTCATCGGGCACGTTGAGCGAGCCGTCGGCGTTCTGGGTGATCTTCTCGGGCATCGGGGTTTCCTTCGGGGTGACGGACGACGACAAGGGCGGTGCGGTGTTCAGGCGGTGATGCCGACGACGGCGAGCGTGAGCGCGAACACCGCCACGATCACACCGATCATGACCCACAGCGTCGCACCTGCGAATGGGCTGGGTCGATCCGGGCCGAACTCTGGCGTCATGCCGCACGACGTGCAGCGGTCTGCCGGCGGTTTCGGGAGTCCACACTGCAGACACGCAACGAGTTCCGTCATCGTCACGTCACGCAGTCCTCTTGCTCCTGCGGAGCGGGCCGGACGGGCCACGCTTCGCTGGCGTATTGGCTGCAATCGCGTGCCGCTTCCGCTTCACTCCTCACTCGGCGCGCCGTTCGGCGATCTGGACGAGGTTCTGGAACAGCATCGCGATGGTCGTCGGCCCGACTCCGCCCACGCGCGGAGTGATGGCCCCGGCGACCGCTTCGCACGCTTCATCGACGTCAGGCAACAAGGTTCGCCCTTCGTACCGGACGCCGCCGCCCACCACCACCACACCGGGGGTGAGGTGCTCGGGCGCCAAGATCCCCGGCACCCCGGCCGCGGCGATGACGATGTCGGCTCGTCTCGTGTATTCGGGCCAATCCGCCACGCCGGTGTGCACCACCGTCACCGCCGCGTTCGCGGTGGCGCGCTTCTGCGACAGCAGCAGCGCAAGCGGCCGACCCAAGGTGGCGCCCCGCCCGAGGATGCACACGCCTCGCCCGGCCACGGGAACCTCGTAGTACGCAAGCAGCGCCTCGATGCCCGCCGGCGTGCACGGCACCGGTCCGGGCATCGACAACGCGAGCCGGCCCATGTTCACCGGATGCAGCCCATCCACGTCCTTGTCCGGATCCAGCGTGAGCAGCGCGGCCTCGAAATCGATGTGCGCGGGCGCGGGGTATTGGAACAACACCGCGTCGACGGTCTCATCCGCGTTCAACCCGGCGATGGCCGCAAGCACGTCGGCCTGGGTGGCGTCGTCGCCGAGATGGACGTCGACCGAATGGCAACCGAGCGACGCGGCTTTGGCGTGTTTCATGCCGACGTACCGCGCGCTCGCGTCGTCCTCGCCGACGAGCAACGTGGCGAGCCCCGGCGGCCGCCCGTTCGCGATCAGCTTCTCGATGCGCGGCGCGAGGCCCGCGAACACGGCGTCGGCCACGGGTGCGCCGGGCATGTAGGTCGTCACAAAAATCCTCTCAGTGAAGAAAGTGGCGTTCGCCGGTGAAGACCATGGCGAGCCCGAGCTCGTCGGCTCGGGCAATGACCCTCTCGTCGCTCACCGAGCCGCCCGGCTGCATAACCACCGCGACGCCGGCAGCCGCGGCCGCCTCCACGCCGTCGGGGAACGGGTAGAACGCATCCGACGCGCACGCGCCGCCCACCGCGCGCCCGTTCGCCTTCTTCGCCGCGATCTCGCCGGATTCCACTCGGTTCTGCTGGCCGGCGCCGATGCCGACGGCCTGGCCATCCTTCACCAGCACGATCGAGTTCGATTTCACGTGACCGCAGATCCGCCACGCCAACTCCGCATCCGCCCATTGCTCGGCGGTTGGCGCGGCCTTGGTGGCCACCTTCCAGTCGTCGCGTCCGGACGCGAAGTGCGCAGCGTCCTGCACCAGGAAGCCACCAGAGATCTGGCGGAACTCGCGCGGTTCGCCCGTCGGCACCGGAGCCTCGAGCAGACGCGTGTTCTTCCGCTTGGCCCGCAGCGCATCGAGCGCACCGGCCGAGTATCCCGGCGCGATCACAACATCTGCTTGGGGGCCGTTCGCCATCGCCGCCGCAGTCTCGTCGTCAATCGGACGGTTGAACGCGACGATGCCGCCGAACGCGGACCGCTCGTCGCACGCCAACGCGCGCTGGTACGCGGTGGCGAGATCGTCCGTGACCGCAACACCGCACGGGTTCGCGTGTTTGATGATGGCGCACACCGCACGGTCACCGAGGTCGTGCGCGAGCTTCCACGCGGCCTCGGTGTCGTACAGGTTGAGGTAGCTCAGCGCGAGCCCGCCGTGCTGGACGAGACCATCCCACCAACTGGTCGTGCCGGCGCGCCGGTAGCGCGCGCCCCGCTGGTGTGGGTTCTCGCCGTAACGAAGCACCTCATCGGAGCGCGTCAACGGGATCACGAGGTGGCGCGGTAAGGCGTCGCCGGCTTGCAGCCAGTCAACGATCGCGGCGTCGTACGCGGCGGTGTGGGCGAAGGCTTCGAGCGCGAGCGCGCGCCGAGTCGCGTAGGTCAGCGCTCCGTGTTCCCGAAGCTCGCTGAGGACCAACTCGTACTGGTCCGGACTCGTCACGATCCCCACGTGCGCGTGATTCTTTGCGGCCGCGCGCGTCATCGCCGGGCCGCCGATGTCGATGAGCTCGATCGACGGGTCGGTGTGAAATGGGTACAAGTTCGACACGACGAGATCGAACGGTTCGATGCCGTACTCGGCCATGTCCGCCTGGTGACTCGGGTTGGTGGGGTCCGCGAGGAGTCCGCCGTGCACCTTGGGGTGCAGGGTCACCACTCGGTGATCGAGGATCGCCGGAACCCCGGTGAACTCGGCGACGTCCACCACCGGCATGCCCGCGTCGGCGATGGCTTTCGCGGTTCCGCCGCTCGACACCAGTTCCACGCCAAGGTCGTGCAACGCCCGGGCGAAGTCGACGATCCCGGTCTTGTCGTAGACGGACAACAGCGCGCGCATCTTCTCAGGCTCCCTGTTCGATGAGTTCGTGGAGCACGGCCGGATAGAGCCGACGTTCGACGGCTTTGATCCGCTCGTGCAGGGTCTCGACGGTGTCCTCGGAAAGGACCGGCACCGCTTCTTGGGCGAGGATCGGACCCTCGTCCACATCGAGGCGCGCCAGGTGCACAGTGCAGCCGGTCACCTTCACCCCGGCGTCGAACGCGGCCTGGACCGCGTGCCAACCCTTGAAGGCAGGAAGCAGCGCAGGATGGGTGTTCACGATTCGATCCGGATACGCGTCGTGAACCGGCTTCTCCAAGATCGTCCCGAAGCCGGCCATCGCGATCAGGTCCACCTCGTACCGAGCCAGCACGTCGACCACGTCGTGGGTGTAGGCGACCCGGTCGAACTCGTCGCCGTAGCTCGAACGCAGGACCACTTCGGCGGGCACTCCGGCCGCAGTGGCACGGTCGGTCGCGGCGCACGGCCGGTCCACGATCACGACCACGATCGGCAGGTCCGCGTCCAGCAGGGATTGGAGAATGGTCCCCGTTCCCGACGCAAGTACCCCTATCCGCATTGCCAGCCAACTTACCCGCGTTGGTCCTCTGCGCTCCGGGTCGAAACGGGGCGTCGCCCGACGTGCTTCACTGTCGATCCAGACTCGGGGAGGAACCGTGAAACAACAACCGACTCGCGCGGAGATCGTGGTCATGGCCGGCGGTGCCGTCACCGTGATCTTCTCGTTCCTCGCGTTTTACACGTTGCCGATCGGTTCCAGCAGCGTCAACGCGTGGGACTCGGGCCTTTTCCCGATCGCCACCTATCCGGCGCTCGCCGGTCTCATCTCCGGCGGCATCATTGCGCTGCGTCGGTTCGCAAGGGTCGGGTTCTCCGCCCGGGCCGGAACTTTCACCTGGCCCCAGGTCCACGTGCTCCTCGGCATTTTCGCCGGGCTCATCATGGGTGGCTATCTGATCGCCGACAACGGCGGCCTGAACCGCGGCATCGGGTTCTGGGGCATGCTCGCCGGCACCGCGGCGCTCATCGTCGGCGCGGCGATGCTGACGAATGAACCCTCCGGCCCGCGCCGACTCACCTGAACGTTCAGAGGTTGGCGACGACGCCAGTCATCAAGTCGCCGGCTTCGGTGGGGTTGAGGCCCACCTGCACGCCGGCGTCGCGCAACGCCTCCATCTTGGCCGCCGCGGTGCCCTTGCCGCCCGAGACGATGGCGCCCGCGTGGCCCATCTTCTTGCCCGGAGGCGCAGTCACCCCGGCCACGTACGCCACCACCGGCTTGCTCATCGAGCTCTTGATGAACGCGGCCGCCTCTTCTTCGGCGGAGCCACCGATCTCGCCGATCATCATCACGGCCTTGGTCTCGGGGTCCGCCTCGAACGCTCGCAGACAGTCGATGAAGCTGGTGCCCGGCACCGGGTCGCCACCGATACCCACGCACGTGGTCACACCGATGTCCTGCTGCTTCAACTCATAGAGCGCCTGATACGTGAGCGTGCCCGAGCGGCTCACAATGCCGACGGGGCCGCCCGCCTTCGCGATGTGACCGGCGGTGATCCCGATGTTCGCCTTCCCCGGACTGATGATTCCCGGGCAGTTCGGGCCGAGCAGTTGCACGTTCGGGTAGTCCCGCTTCAGCGCGTTGAAGAACCACGCCTCGTCGTGCGCGGGCACACCTTCGGTGATGACGACGATGAACTCGACGCCACCGGCCGCCGCGTCCATGACCGCGTCGCGCACACCGGGGGCGGGAATGAACACACACGATGCCGTAGCGCCCGTCGCGGCCACCGCGTCGCCGACGTTGGCAAAGATCGGGATGCCTTCCACATCGGTCCCGGCCTTCTTCGGGTTGGTTCCGGCCACCACCTGCGTGCCGTACTCGCGGTTCAGGAGGCCGTAGAACCGGCCCTGCGAACCAGTCAACCCTTGGTAGACGACCTTGGTGTTCTCGTCGACGAAGATGCTCATGATTGCCCTCCTGGGCCTGCGGACGCTGCCACGGCGCCACTCGCTCGTGTGTCCTCATTCCACCGCGCCGTCGCTTGCGCTCGTGTCGCTGCCGGGCGGCCCCGCTCGGCCGGGTGGTCGGGGTGCATTGAACTGAAGGCCTCGCTCATGAGTTCGCTTTTCCTCCGGCCAGGGCGACGACGCGGCGGGCGGCCTCGAGCATCGTCGGTTCGATCTGAAAGTTCTCCGAGACGTGGGGAGCGAGAATCGCCCGCCCTTCGTCGGCGTTGGTGCCGTCGAGGCGGATGACGATCGGTGCGTCGATCTTCACCTTCGCCAGCGCCTGCACGATGCCGTTCGCCACTTCGTCGCCCTTGGTGATGCCACCGAAGATGTTGATGAAGATGGAGCGCACGTTCGGGTCGTTGTTGATCACGTCCATCGCACCGGCCATCACGTCCGCGTTGGCACCGCCGCCGATGTCGAGGAAGTTCGCCGGCGTTCCCCCCACCTGCGTCACGATGTCCACCGTGCTCATCGCGAGTCCGGCACCGTTGGCGATAATCCCCACCGAACCATCGAGCCCGATGTACTGCAGGCCCTTGTCGTGCGCCGCCTGCTCGCGTGCGTCACGAACCTGCGTCTCGTCGTAGACCGCGTAGTCGGCGTGGCGGAACACGGAGTTGTCGTCGAGGCTGACCTTGGCGTCGAGCGCGTGCACGCGGCCGTCCGGGGTGAGGATCAACGGGTTGATCTCCACGAGATCGGCATCGCCCTCGGTGTACGCGGTGTAGAGCTTCATCAGGATGTCAACGGCGCCGTCGACCGCAGCCGGGTTGAGCTTCGCCGCCTCAACCCACGCGCGGCAGTCCGACTCGGTCAGTCCGTCGGCCGGGTTCACGTGAATCTTCGCGATGGCGTCGGGATCCGTCGCGGCGACCTCCTCGATCTCGACGCCACCCTGGGCGGAGAGCATCCCGAGGTACTGCTTCGCGGAACGGTCGAGTGTGAACGACGCGTAGTACTCCTCGGCGATGTCGCTCGCGTGCTCC
This sequence comes from Acidimicrobiia bacterium, assembly GCA_025361725.1. Classification (GTDB taxonomy): domain Bacteria; phylum Actinomycetota; class Acidimicrobiia; order IMCC26256; family JAENVU01; genus JAENVU01. The sequence goes on from JANYJV010000007.1 coordinate 40,212, forward strand.
ACCCACACGACCTCGACGGTGTGGCCCTTGATGTCCATCCCGATGATGTCGGTGGCGTACTGGCGCGCCTCGTCCGAGTTCGACGCCAGCTTGATGCCGCCCGCCTTGCCGCGGCCACCCACCTGCACCTGCGCCTTCACCACTACCGGATACCCGACTCGGTCTGCGGCGGCGACTGCCGCCTCGACGTCGGTCACGGCTTCACCGTCGGAGACGGGGATCCCGTACCGCGCGAAGAATTGCTTGCCTTGATATTCGAACAGGTCCACGAGACTCCTCGAGTGCGACGTGCGGACGCTCGATGCCACACCGAGCGCAGTGGATCAACTGGCTGGTTGGTCCTCCCGGGCGTCGAGCGCCTCCTCGAGCCATTCGTGGATCGAGTTGAGGGTCGCCCCCGGGGTGAACAGTTCGGCGACGCCGATTTCCTTCAGCTTCGGGATGTCGGCGTCCGGGATGATGCCGCCGCCGAACACGACAACTTCGTCCAGGCCTCGCTCCCGCAACAGTTCCAGCACCCGCGGGAACAGCGTCATGTGGGCGCCGGACAGCAGCGACAGGCCGACCGCATCCGCGTCTTCTTGTAACGCGGTTTCGGCGATTTGCTCGGGGGTCTGGTGCAAACCCGTGTAGATCACCTCGAACCCACCGTCGCGCAGCGCGCGGGCGATCACCTTGGCCCCACGGTCGTGACCGTCGAGCCCGGGTTTGGCGATGACCACTCGGTACCGGCGCTGCATGCGGGCGGAACCCTAGCGATCAGCCGCCGAACCCAGCCAACGGACGGGCCTTCCGCTCTTGGCCCTTCGGGCCGGGCCGCTCGGGCCACGCTCCGCTGGCCGAACGGCTGCGAGGCTGTCCCAGCCCCGCTGCACTCTTGCGTCTCCGGCTGGACTGCCTCCCCATTTCGTGAGTACACCCTGGTGTGCCTTCGAAACCGTCGCAGCGTCGATCCGATATCCGGCTGCTCCTCGGATCGGCCATCGCCCTCATCATCGGCGGGATCCTCGTCGCCGGCGCCATCCTTGCGATCACCTCGCGAGGCAAGGCTCCGGACGTCCGAGTGCCCCTTGCCTTCGGGCTGGCGTCGGACATTCGGATGAAGGTGCACGACGGTGGGCCGATCAACATCGCCGGCCTAAGCGGCGACGACGGCTTCTGGGTCGGCATCGAACACCACCAACTCGTCGCGCTTCTCGTGGCTCAACCGAAGCCGGCCGCATGCAGTCTCCGGTGGCGCGGTTCGAAGAACACCTTCACCTGCGACGACCGCCGTGTCGAGAGCGTCAACCTCGCTCGCTACCGATCGTTCATCCAAAAGAAGGGCCCGCAGAAGGGCCTCTTCATGGTCAGGCTGCGCACGGTGCTCCCCGCTCCTGCCGGTCCCCACCCCGGCGCCTGACACCTCGGCCGCCGCGTCTTCAGAGTTTGGTGAGCGGGGCCCACGCCAGCAGCAACGTCTTCTCGCCGACGCCACGGAACCGAACGGTCGCCTCGGTTTTGTCGCCGTCGCCACGCATGTTCACGATGACGCCTTCACCAAACTTCTCGTGCGAGACGTCGTCACCGATCCGGAGGCCCATCCCTTCGGCACCGCGTGCACCCGACGGGTTGCGATCCACATTCATGGCCGCCGACGCAACCGCGTCGCGATGTTCCGAGACCCCACGACCTCTCCCCGGCGCGCGACCCTGCGCCCGCACGAGCGCTTCGGGAATCTCATTGAGGAACCGGCTTGGCGGGTAGTAGTCAGTCGAGCCGAACAACATGCGACTCCACGCGTGGGTCAGGTACAGCCGTTGCTCGGCTCGGGTGATGCCCACGTAGCAGAGGCGCCGCTCCTCCTCCAGCTCCTCGGGGTCTCCGAGGGAGCGCAGATGCGGGAAGATCCCGTCCTCGAGGCCAGTCAGGAACACCACCGGATACTCGAGTCCCTTCGCGGTGTGCAGCGTCATGAGCGTCACCAGCGACTCTTCGCCGTCGGCGTTGTCGAGGTCGGTCACCAATGAGATGGCCTCAAGGAACGCCTGGACGCGCAGCAGGCCCGTCGGCGGTGCGGTCACGTCCTCGATACCGGCGATGCCGGCCAAACCCGAGAGGTCGCCGCCATCGAGCTGCCCGTCGAACTCGCGCGCCACCCCGACGAGTTCGCCCAGGTTCTCGATGCGACCCTGCGCCTCGATCGAACGCTCCACCTCGAGCTCTGCGAGGTATCCGGTGCGGTCGAGCATCGCCTCGATGACGCCGCTCACGCCCGCTGATTCCGCCTGCTTCTCAAGTTCGGTCATGACCTCGATGAGATCCTTGATACCACCCAGTGCCCGGCCCGTGACGCCGGCCGCGGCGGCTTCGCGCAACGCGTCGCGGAACACCACCTCGGCTCCCTGGGCGTAGGACTCCACCTTGCGCACCGACGTCTCCCCGACGCCGCGCTTGGGCACGTTGACAATCCGCTTCCAACCCACTTCGTCGTCGGGGTTTGCCAACGCGCGCAGATAGGCCAGCGCGTCCTTGACCTCGCGGCGGTCGTAGAACTTCGTGCCGCCGACAATCCGGTACGGCACCCCCGAACGCACGAACGACTCCTCGATCACGCGGCTCTGCGCGTTGGTCCGGTAGAAGACGGCGACATCCGAGTAGCGAATCTGCTCGATGTCCACGAGCCGGTCGATCTCGTGCACGATGAACTGCGCCTCGTCGTGCTCGTCCTCGGCGTGATACCTCGTAATGAGCTCGCCGCCGGCCTGCTCGGTCCAAAGGTGCTTGGGTCGACGTGCGGCGTTGTTCGCGATGACCGCGTTCGCCGCGTCGAGGATGGTCTGGGTCGACCGGTAGTTCTGGTCCAACACGATGACCGAGGACTCGGGGAACTCCTCCTCGAACCGCATCAGGTTCCGGTGGTCGGCCCCTCTGAATTTGTAAACGCTGTTGTGCGTAACAATTCCGTTCGCCACGAAGTTGTGTGTTCCTTCGACGTCAAGATCGAACACGGGTCCATCGAGGGCGACCCGATCAACGTTCGCGACGACATCGAAATCGCCATGCTCGTCGACCATCACCATTCCGGGTCGGACCGACGCAGCCGGCATGAAGGGCAGCGTGTTCGTCGTTGCGGTCTCACCGCGGTTGGCGGCAAGTCGTCCGACGGATCGCACGGAGACGTCCATCACCGACTGAATGAGCTCGACGGTTGCCGCAATCTTGGCCATGTCGGCACTGGCCGTCTCGAACCGCCAACTTGTCGACCCGCGTCGGGCCGGGCGGACGGACAAGCCGAGTCCCTCGAGAGCCCTGCGCCCGGCCTCGTCGCTACCGAAGAGAGCGATTCGGTGGAGCGTCCGCGCACCGCGCCGGTCACCGCACAACACAATCGTCAACGTCCGCCGATGAACCCGATCTGGGGTCGAAAACGCTTGGGCGGTGTAGTGGGGGTACTCGAACGACAGTCGTTCTGATGCCAGAAGTTCTCTGCCACGCAGCTCGGTGGGAACGGTCGCAAAAAGGTGGTCGAGTAGCGCTTGGTCTCCGACAAAGGGACTGGCACCAGGTCGGCGACGCGCCACGAACGGCACAGTTGGAAGACCATTGTTGGCAGCCAGAACCGCCTCGTTGAGTCGCGCATCCGACTCGCGGTCATGTGTGCTCAGCACCCACATGGCGTCGGCATGCTCACCGAGGCAGCGGTTGGCGAGTCCGAGCCGTGGCTTGAGAGCTCCACGCGAATACGTGCTGGTGATTCCGATTCGGAAACCCACTCCTCGCTTCCACATGAGGTACGTCACGAAGATCGGTGGTGTCTTCCCGACAACGAAACCGGCGAAGTGCATGTGTTCGTCGGTGGACACGATCTCGCGACCGGCTCGGGTCGTGATGCGCATGCCCACAGCTCGGGTGGCTTCGTGGACCCGCTCGACGCGTGCGCCACGCATATCGCCACTGCCGTAGTTCGACAACACGTGGTCGCCTTCTCGCACCTCTTCGATGACGCGCAACGAACCATCGGCCATCGTGATCTTGCTGCCCGCCAGCACACACTGGTCCGCGTCGCCGACCACCATCACGTTGCGGTGTTCGCGTGAGAGCAGGCGGACGATCTCCCACTGGGCGCCGTTCGTGTCTTGGAACTCGTCGACGAGGATGTGCGCGAAGCGATGCCGCCACCGTTCGAGTGCGTCGGGGTGCTCACGGAACAGCCGCACCACCAACAGCAGCAGGTCGTCGAAGTCCACGGCTGAGGCCTCGGCAAGACGCCGCTGGTACTCCGCGTACACCTCCGCGATCCGCAGCTCAGGCGGCGTCATCGCCTTGGCTTTTGCTTCTTCCGGTTCGATCAGCTCGTTCTTCAACGCTGAGATCGAGTGATGAAGCCGACGCGGCGGAAACCGTTTCGGATCGAGGTTGAGGTCACGCCGCACGTAGTCGGTGAGCCGCACCGCATCGGACTCGTCATAGATCGAGAACGACGACCGATACCCGAGCAGGGTTGCCTCGCGTCGCAGGATTCGTGCGCAGGCGGAGTGGAACGTCGAGACCCACATCTTGCGGGCGACCGGCCCGATGAGCGCGGCGACCCGCTCCTTCATCTCGCCCGCGGCCTTGTTCGTGAACGTGATGGCGAGGATCTGGAACGGCGAGACGTTTCGTTCGCCGATGAGATACGCCACCCGGTGGGTGAGGAGTCGGGTCTTTCCCGAGCCCGCGCCGGCCACGACGAGCACCGGGCCGTCGGGCGCGGTGACGGCATCGCGCTGCACTGGATTCAGACCGTCGAGGAGCTCCGCCACGCTCATGCGGAGCAGCGTACAGGTGTTCGGGTCAGGACTCTGCGTCCGACGGTGGGTCGAGCCGCAGCTCTTGCGTGACGTCGTTGGCGACGGGTTTGCGGAAGGCTCGCAGGAGCCGGGTTCCGTCTTCGTTCAACGTGACCGTGAAGGCACCAGACGTATCGTCGATGTCGAGCGAGAAGTAGATCTCCCAATCCGCTTCGAGCGCAGGCGCGTCAGGATCGGCCTCCGGCGGGAGGCGGCGAAATCGACAACGTTCCGTGTCGAAGAGCCAAATGCTGTGTGCAGACTCGATCCGTTCCACGAGGACGATGACGATACCGGCTGGGGCGCCGAGCGCAAGGGTCGTCCCGAAGATCTACGTGACCGAGTACAGAGCCGGCAGGAACGTGATCCCTCCGGTGAGGGCGCCGGCCCCTGTGCCCGCATCGATGACGAGCGGGGTTCTCGGCCCAACGGGCGCATTCGCAGCAACGGTGATGTTCACATTGAGTTGGGACTCGCTCACCGCGGTCACGCTGTTCACCGTGACTCCGTCACCCATCAGCACCAGCGGTCCGGCATGGAGACCACTGCCGAACAGCGACATCGTGACCGTCGTACCGCGCGCCACCGTGGAGGGCGCGGCGAGGAACAGATACGGCACCGGGTTGGACCGGAGGAAGACGTCAGTGACGTTCCCATTCGTATCGCCGGCCCGGATCACATCGGTCGCATTCGAGGAGAAGAGCACGTAGCGCCCATCGCCCGAGATCGCGTTCGGGAAGGACCCGCCGTTGGCCACATTGGGATCCGACGGCTCACCCTGCGCTTGGGAAGTGGCACCGAGGACGGTGGAACCAGAACTGCGGTCCCGAACGAAGGAGTTCGAAACCGACTTGAGTGTGCTCGAGATCAGGTTGGATGCGCCGCTCTGGAAGAGCACGAAACGCGCGTCGTCGCTGATGCCGGCGACAAAGCTGAAGCCCGTGGAGTCCGTATTTCCCAAGCCGGTACTGATGCGCTCGGTGACACCGGTCGCCAACACCTTCGCGTAGACGTCAGTGGTCAGATTGTTGTCCGGTTGGCTCAGCAAGTTGCTGGCGTCGGTGTCGAACGCCACCACCTTCCCGTCTCCGCTGATCAGCGCGTTCGAGGAATCTGCATCCGCTTCGTCGGCATTCGGCAGTGCGGTGATGCGGGTCGTGACCGGAGCCGCAACGTTGCGGTCCCGGACGAACACGTCCGCGTAGATCCCGGAGTCGGTGAGGTCGAAGTTCGAGGCATTCGAGATGAACGTGACGTAGCGACCGTCGTCACTGATCGAACCTCCCGAGGAGTCCAGGTCGCCTTCGGTCCCGTCGCTGGCCACGCTCACCCGTTCGGTTTTCGCCAGGGTGCGGTCGCGTAGAAAGACGTCGGTACTGAAGTTCTGGTCGGCGGTTCCAATGAGGTTGTCCGCATCGGAGGTGAACACGATGAACCGCGCGTCCGGCGTCATCGACTGGAGGTACGACGGACCGTTGGCTTCGGTGGCACCCCGACTGACCCGCGTGGTCGTGCCCGCGACTCGGTCGCGCACGAAGACATCGGTCGACATATTGGTGTCGAGCGCGACCAGGTTCGCCGAATCACTCGAAAAAGCGACGTACCGGCCGTCGGCCGAAACCAGACCGCCGTAACCACCGAGCTGGGCCTCGGCCCCGTTGTCGGCAACCGAAACCCGCTCGGTGACCCCGGTCTGACTGTCCCGCAGGAAGACGTCAACCGAGTTGTTGGTGTCACCCGAGACGAGGTTCGTCGCCTCCGAGGTGAAGACCACGTAGCGGCCGGTGGGCGAGATATCCGTCCCCCTCGTTGCTCCGGACGTCGGTTGCGCACCCGACGTCGACACGCCGACCCGTCCAACCCACGCGCATCCACTAGTCGCCAGAACCACGGCCAGCACTACACCAAATGACCGAACCCGGCGCACGCACCACACCCCATCCCAGAGAAGCGGACAATCGTAGCAAACAGCGCAATGGCTTCCGTTCGCAACCGAGTCAGCCGCGTGCCCGCTGGCTCAATCCCACTCGCCACTTCACGAGTGCTCGATCGGTAAACACCTCGGCTGCGCCTCGGGTTTTCCTCACTCCCACTCGATGGTCCCGGGGGGTTTGGAGGTGATGTCGTAGGCCACGCGGTTCACGCCGGGGACCTCGTTGATGACACGAGACGAGATGCGTTCGAGGACGTCATACGGTAGGCGCGCCCAGTCCGCAGTCATCGCGTCGTCGCTCGTGACGGCCCGCAGGACGATCGGATAGGCGTAGGTGCGGTCGTCTCCCTGCACACCGACGGTCCGCACGGCCGGGAGCACCGCGAAGCTCTGCCAGATCTCGCGATACAGCCCGGCGCGACGAATCTCTTCGACGACGATCGCGTCCGCTTCCTGCAGGATCGCCACGCGCTCCGGAGTGATCGCTCCGATGATGCGTACACCGAGACCCGGACCGGGGAACGGTTGGCGCCACACGATCTCTTCCGGCAGGCCGAGTTCCTCACCGACGGCTCGCACCTCGTCCTTGAACAAGTGGCGGAGCGGTTCGACGAGTTCGAACTCCATGTCGTCAGGAAGACCTCCGACATTGTGGTGGCTCTTGATCACGGCGTTCTCGCCGCCACCGGACTCGACGATGTCCGGATACAACGTGCCCTGCACGAGGAAGCCGGCGGCGTCGTACTCACGCGCCACCTCTTCGAACACCCGGATGAACAACTCGCCGATGATCTTGCGTTTGCGTTCCGGCTCCACGATGTCGTCGAGCGCACCGAGGAAGCGGTCGCCGGCCTTGACGTGCACGAGGTCGACCTCGAACTGGCGGCGGAACGTTTCCTCCACCTGCTCGGCCTCACCCTTGCGAGACAAGCCGGTGTCCACGAACACGCAGGTGAGCTGATCGCCGATCGCCTTGTGGACGAGCGCCGCCGCCACCGCCGAATCAACCCCGCCCGAGAGTCCGCACAACACGCGCGCCGTCCCGACTTGGGCACGAATCTCCGCGACGGCCTCTTCGATGATCGAAACGTTCGTCCACGTGGGCCGACACTCGGCGACGTCGAACAGGAACGCCTTCAACATGTCTTGGCCGTGTTCGGTGTGGGCGACCTCGGGATGAAACTGCACCCCGTAGATGCGGCGCTCGGGGTCCCCGAAGGCGGCCGCGGGCGTGTCACCGGTGGACGCGAACACGGTCGCGTCGGCGGGCGCTTCGGTGATCGTGTCGAAGTGACTCATCCAGACGGGCTGACTCGTCGGCTGCTCGCGGAACAACGGACCAGTGGTCCCGACGGTCAGATCCGTCCGCCCGTACTCACCGCGCCCGGTCTTGGCCACCACGCCACCGAGATCACGGGCAAGGAGTTGAGCGCCGTAACAGATGCCGAAGATCGGCAGGTCCGACTCGTACAGCGCCGGATCCACCGACGGCGCGCCATCCACGTGGACCGACGCCGGACCGCCCGACAGGATGATCGCCTTCGGACCCTTGGCCAGGATCTCCGCGAACGGCATCGACCGGGGCACGATCTCGGAATACACGTGGGCCTCGCGAACCCGTCGTGCGATCATCTGCGCGTACTGCGCACCCAGATCGACCACTATTACGAGGTCGCGCTCTGGTTGCTCCACTACTAGCGACCCATGCCGATGCCCTGCGCGCGCTGGAGGGACTTGCCCTCGGTCTGCAGGGAGGGTGCCACCATGACCTCGGCCTTCTGGAACTCCTTGACCGTCTCGTATCCCGTGGTGGCCATGGAGGTGCGGAGCGCACCAAAGAGGTTCAACGTGCCGTCGTTCTCGTGCGCGGGGCCGCTGATCACTTCCTCCATCGTCCCCTTCTGGCCCGCGTACACACGCGCCCCGCGAGGCAAGGACGGGTGGAACGTCGCCATCCCCCAGTGGTACCCGCGGCCGGGTGCCTCGTACGCGCTCGCGAGCGGCGAGCCGATCATGACCGCGTCGGCACCGCACGCGATCGCCTTGGCGATGTCACCGCCGGTCCGCATCCCGCCGTCGGCGATGACCTGGACGTAGACGCCGGTCTCGTCGAGGTGACGAATGCGAGCACCCGCGGCATCCGCGATCGCAGTGGCCTGGGGGACGCCGATGCCGAGCACGCCGCGTGACGTACAGGCATGACCGGGACCGACACCAACGAGCACGCCGACCGCACCGGTACGCATCAGGTGCAACGCGGTGCTGTACGAGGCGCACCCGCCGACGATCACGGGGATCTCGTACTCGCGGATGAACTTCTTGAGGTTGAGCGGCTGGCGGGCCGGATCCTTCGACACGTGCTCCGCGGACACGACAGTTCCCTGCACGACCAGCAGGTCCAACTCGGCTTCGAGCACGTACTTCGAGAACTGCTCGACCCGTTGCGGGGTGAGCGACGCGCAGGCGCGCACACCGGCATCCTTGATCTCACGGATGCGCTTGCCGATCAGCTCGTCCTTGATCGGCTCCTGGTAGAGCTCCTGCATCCGGCGGGTGGCCTTCTCCGGATCGAGTTCGGCGATCTCGTCCAACACCGCGTCGGTGTCCTCGTACCGGGTCCAGAGACCCTCGAGGTTCAAGCAGCCGAGGCCGCCGAGCCGACCGATCTCGATTGCGGTCTTGGGCGACACGACCCCGTCCATCGCCGACGCGATGAGGGGCAAGTCGAACTTGAAGGCGTCGATGTCCCAGCTGATGTCGACGTCCTCGGGGTCACGAGTGCGTCGACTCGGGACAATCGCAATGTCGTCGAACCCGTAGGCCCGTCGTCCCGACTTGCCGATGCCGATTTCGACTTCCACCTGGTGGCTCCCGTCGTTCTCTCCGCTAAAACGTCCAGCTTAGTGGGCGATTCCCTCGCAGCTCCGGGTCCGGAAACAACCTCCCACGACCCACGTCCCGCTCAGCGACGCGACGATGCCGGTTCGGGATCGGAGTCGGTGATCACGATCAGCAGACGGGACAGAATCCGAGCGGTGGCGCCCCACACGGTCTCGCCGGGAAGCTCGAAGAACGCCATCGGTCGGTAGGCCCCCCACAGATCCCACAACTCCTCGCGGTAGGCGTCGGGGTGGAGCAACTCCGAGACCGGCACTGCGAACGCGTCCACCACTTCCCTGGGGTGCGGCTTCAACACCGGCGGCTCGGCCAGCACTCCCACGAAGGGACTGATGGTGAAGGCCGAGGCCACCGTCGCGATCGTGTCGAGTTCGATGACGACCTCCACCGCCTCCGGCTCGAGCCCGATCTCTTCGTAGGCCTCGCGCAATGCGGCGTCGACGAGGCTGGCGTCGCTCGTCTCGCGCTTGCCGCCGGGAAATGCGATCTCCCCCTGATGCGAGGGCATGGTCTCGGGCCGCTTGGTCAGCACCACATGGGTCTCGCCTGCATCCTCGAAGAGCGCGACGAGCACCGCGGCCTCACGCGCGTTGGTCACGTCGAACGTCGGACCCAGGGGCGGACCGGTGTGGCTCAACCGCTCGACGGCCGTGGCCAGCGGGATCAACCGCTCAGTCGGGCGCAGCGCGGACCAGGCCGGGAGCTCACCCGGGCGCGTGCCGGGCGGGCGCGGAATCTGCTGGCGTCCTCCCCGCTCGACCATCGCCGGACACTACCGACCACTCCAACCCCACCCCTCCCGCAACTCGCACCAAATACGCAAGCCTGGGCTTGCAAAACACGCGTGGTTGGTGAAGCGGGCGCGCTACCGACCGGCGCGCAACCCTCGGACCCGGTCCGGCTCGGGACACTGCTGCGGATCGGGCTGGATCGGGGCGCCGTCGACGGGACACACCACTCGTCGCGCCGACCGACGACCGCGTTGGTCCGCGCGCAGGCCGACAAAGCACAGGGGACCGGCGCACGCAGCCACGATCGCGACGATGACGAGCGCGGTGCGAAAGGCCGTGGTGACCTCCCGGGCGCCCGACGCGGCGGCAAGACCGGCGACCACGGGGATCACCGCAAGCGACGCCAAGCTCGCGGTGCGCGCAATCGCGTTGTTCACTCCCGACGCCACACTCACGTGATCGGGATCGGCGGCGGCCATGACGGTGGCGGTCAACGGCGCAACGAAGGCGACGAGTCCGACGGCGAAGACCAGCGCGCCCGGAAGCACATCCGAAAACCACGATGCGTTCGGTCCGATGCGCGTGAACAGCAGCAGCCCGATGCCGACGACGATCGGTCCCACCGTGAGTTGGAGGCGCGGGCCGATGCGCTGGGCCAGCGCGCCGGACGGCGCCGAGAAGATCAGCATGATGATCGTCACCGGCAGCAACGCCGTGCCCGACCGCAATGCGGACCAGCCACTCGCCACTTGCAACTCGTACGCGATGAGGAAGAACGTCACGCCGAGGGCGCCATAGAGCAGCACCGTAGCGAGGTTGGTGATGCGGAAGGGGCGGTTCCGGAACAGCGCGGGCGGCACGAGCGGGTCCCGAGCACGGAGCATCCGCAGCACGAACCCCGCGATGGCCACCACGGCGAGCCCACCCGACCCGAGGACCGCGGGATCGGTCCAACCGCGCGGGCCCGCTTCGGTCAGCGCCCACGTACTCGCCGAGAGCGCGGCCACTGCGAGCAAGACACCGATGACGTCGAGACTGCCCGTCGCGTGAGGATCGCGCGTCTCAGGAACCGCGACGCGCGCGCAGACGATGACGCCAACCGCCAGCGGCAAGTTGATGAGGAACGCCCACCGCCAACCGGGACCGTCCACGAGCACGCCGCCGAGGAAGGGACCGATCGCACCGGCAATGCCGCCCAGGCCGGACCACGCACCCACCGCCGCGGCGCGGTCGCGTTCTCGAAAACTGGCCTGGAGGATCGCGAGGCTTCCCGGGGTGAGCAGCGCGCCACCGATGCCTTGCAGCACGCGCGCGACCACGAGCATCTCGATGTTCGGAGCCACACCACACAACATCGATGCCACCGCGAACCATGCGGTGCCGATCACGAACACGCGCCGCCGCCCGAACCGGTCGCCGAGTGCGCCACCCAGCAGGATCAACGACGCGAGCGCGAGCAGATACCCGGTCAGGACCCATTGGAGGTCACTGACACCCACGCGGAAGTCCGAGCCGATGTGCGGCAACGCCACGTTCACCACGGTCGCGTCGAGCATCGCCATGCCGCTCGCACCCACCGTCGCTACGAGCGCGATCCGGCCGCGTGCCGACCCCAGCGTCAGTTCCGAGTCGGTCGCGTCCGCCACGTCCGGGAGGCTAGAACCCGACGGAACGCGCCATGACGCGACGAGGGGCGGGCACCGCGCACGCGGCACCCGCCCCTCGTCAGAACCGAGACCCGATCGTCAGATCAGGTCAGGCTCATGTTCGGTTCGCCGTTCGCGTTCTTGCCGGTGCCGTGCGTGCACGTACCGCCGCGGATGTTCCCCCCGTTGTACGCCTGGCGCAGACAGTTCCGCAGCGCGAGCTGGCCCCAGTAGTTCGGGTGAATGCTCTCCTGCACCTGGTACGGACCGATGACGGTGCTGACGGTCCGGATCTGGTTCTGCCATTCGGTGAGGTCCGGCGCGTTGGACTGGGTCCAGTTGGCGACGCCCTTCTCCTCGAGCAGTCCGACCGTGTTCTCGCAGAGTCGGCGGCCGTTGAACGCGCCCGCGTCGTTCTGGATCACGTAGTTGGTCACGCCGGATTGCACGGCGCCGTTGGTGAGCGCCTGGTTCATCTTCACGACTGCGGTGTTGTTCGCCCAGTCCGCGTCACGGTTCCAGACACCGCAACCACCGGTGCTCTGTCGCGTGTAACCGCTCTCGCTGTACCGGAACCCGGCACCCAACGGGATCGGTGACACGTAGGTCTGGATCATGATCTTGTACTGGCTGTCGTTGTAACCGGCGTTGGTCATCGCTTGGTGAATGTTCGCAATGGCACCGGCCGCCTCGGTGGTGCGCGCGGTCACCGATGCGGCGGTGAACTTCGAACTCACACTCGAATCGTCGTAGCAGTAGTCCTTCCACCACGACGGTGACAACAGGAAGTCGGTCACGCACTGTTGCACGATGTCGGCGAAGCCGTAATTGTTCGCGCCGATGAGCAGCGGGATCGCCTTGACGTTGTGCGTGGTGGCGAAGTCCTGGAGCACCTTCGCCTGACCCTGGTACCCACCGGAGTTGTAGAAGTCGAGACCGGGCTTGAAGTCACCCGAGCCCGGCGTCTGGGTATAGGTCCGCGCACCGGAGCACGCGATGTTGAGCGAGTTCACGCCGCCGCCGATGTGGACCATCGCCGCGGTCGACCGGTGGCAACCCGGGATGGCTTCGGCGGTGTGCGTGGCGTTGTCGTAGTACGCAGCGGACCCACCGGCGTCGATGAGCGACGAGCCGTTGTTGGTGTTTCCGGCCCAACGACCGGCTTCGCCCGAGATCGCCGAGTCACCTACCGAGACGATCCACGGACTCCCCGAGCCCGGTCCGTCGGCATGCGCCGTTCCGGATCCTGCGGCGACCACCCCGGTCGAGGCGAGTGCCCCCACCACTGCGAGCGCGCGCACGCGCCTGAATACTCCACTCATGTGTTGCCCCCCTTGCAGCGGGCGGGTTGCCCGCTCACGGTTCGGAGTCTGTCGACCCGTCGATCCGAGTACAAGCATTTCGCCCCAAGTTGCAGACCGCGTGCAGCCAGCCACTCACCTCCCCGACCGTTTGTCGTTTGCGCCCCGTCTCAGTGGGCG